>NZ_JBSPZB010000006.1:0-192108 GCF_053851875.1 Bacillus sp. A015 | reverse complement strand
ATAACAACATTCGCATTCAAACGAAACTAAACAACCAATCACCGATAAACTATCGGCAATTGGCTGTATAAAGGTGTTTTGATCCCTGTCTCAAAAACGGGGGTCAGTCCCCAAGGTCTCTAGGGTTTGTTTGATCAATCTTTGAGAGAGTAATGAAATTAACGAGAGTAGAACTCAACGATTAGTTGTTCGCTGATTTCAGGCGCTAATTCAGAACGCTCTGGAAGACGAGTGAAAGTTCCTTCAAGCTTTTCAGCATCGAAAGAAAGGTATTCAGGAACGAAGTTGTTTACTTCAACTGATTCTTTCACAACTGTTAGGTTTTGAGATTTTTCACGAAGAGCAATCGTTTGACCTGGTTTCACTGAGAAAGATGGGATGTCTACACGGCTTCCATCAACAAGGATGTGACCATGGTTGACTAGCTGACGAGCTTGGCGGCGAGTACGAGCAAGGCCAAGACGGTATACTAGGTTGTCAAGGCGAGTTTCAAGAAGGATCATGAAGTTTTCACCTTGTTTACCAGGAAGTTTAGCAGCTCTGTCAAATAGTGTACGGAATTGACGTTCGTTGACACCGTACATGTGACGAAGCTTTTGCTTCTCTTGTAATTGTAAACCATATTCAGATAGTTTTTTGCGTTGTCCTGGACCATGTGGGCCTGGAGCGTAAGGGCGTTTTTCAAGTTCCTTACCTGTTCCGCTTAATGAAATGCCTAAACGGCGGGAAATCTTCCAACTTGGACCTGTATAGCGAGCCATAATGTGACTCCTCCTTATTGTTTTTATTTGTGAAAAATAAAAACCGTCTGTTCTTCCTCTTTTTCGTCATTATGTTTTCATGCATCCTCGCTCCAGCAGCAGGGAGTTACAAGATGCACCTCCAAATAGAAGGAACAAAATGATACAAAAAAGCCGAACAAAAAGGCTGCCATATTTCACACAAAGTCTATTATATGACGCTTAATATAAGAAGTCAACCTATTTAGAGGAAGAAGATCAGGTGTGACGACTTTCTCCACAGATGAGAAAAAGAAAAAAGCAGACAATCCATCTGCTTTTTCGGGCATCATGATGCATCGGTAGAGGCTGCCAAAGCATTCTGCAGGACCTCTGTAAATTGAACTAAGTACGTCTCATCTACTTCACTGAAGCGGTCCTTCACTGGGCTGTCAATATCAAGAACCCCAATGATTTGCCCATTCACTTTGAGCGGTATGACAATCTCAGATTGCGATGCAGCATCACATGCAATATGGCCAGGGAACGCATGAACATCTGCGATACGCTGCACAGCACCTGTCGCAAAGGCTGTACCGCATACGCCTTTTCCAGATGGGATGCGTACGCATGCAGGCAGTCCGTTAAACGGCCCAAGCACAAGCTCGCCGTTTTTTGCCAAATAAAATCCTGCCCAGTTCACTTCAGGGAGTGAGTGATACAATAACGCCGCAGCATTCGCCAGATTGGCAATAAGATCAGGTTCACCATCTGTAATGGCTTCTACTTGTTTGACAAGCAATTGATAGTCTTTCGATGAGTCGCCAGACTGTTTTTCGACATGAAACATGAAAATCTCCTACTTTCTATTTCAAAAATACTAACTTGCGTCTCGCATGTGGGATTTGTCGAGCAATTGTAAAAGGAACTTCCGCCTTCATCTTGAATTATGTACACATGAAGAGGGGTGAGCGGATGAAAACATCAACAACCGTGCAAACAAAAGACCGTATTATTGAAGCTGCCATCAGACTTTTTAACCAAAAAGGATTTTCTGGAACCTCTGTCCGTGAGATTGCGAAGGAAGCAAACGTCAACGTTGCTCATATATCTTATTACTTTCAAGGAAAAGGAGGGCTGCTAGAGCAGCTCGTATCCGACTTTTATGAAGGCTACATTCATATGATTGAATCGCACATCCATCACATGGAAACCCGTCACGCAAAAGAGTGTTTACTTCATGTGGTTTTTGATATTTTATCTTATCAGCACAAGCACCGTCAATTAACCCGTTTCGTTTATCGAGAGGTGACGATTGATTCGACGCTCATCAGAGAAATCATGTCAACATATTTAACAAAGGAGAAATATTTGTTTCAGCTCATCATTGAAAGAGGAAAAAGCACCCATGTCATTTGTGAGCAGCTCTCACTCTCATCATTTATGATTCAGCTGAAATCACTTCTGATGATGCCGTATTTGCAGCCGCAATATTTAACAGAGGTGCTCTATTTGAACCCAAGCGAACCGTACTTTTATCAGATGTACTTTAAGGAACTGAGCCGCTCGCTTCATCATTTACTAGAACCAAAAGAGCCCACATTAGATACTCATCTGAAACTCATGATGTCTTCAAATTGATCATAAGCATACCCGAGATCTTCCGCTTGATGGGCATCAGACCCGAATATGAGCGGAATTTTTTTCTGTTTTGCAAGATCAATCATCCATTGATCTAAATAGATACTTCTGGCATATGTTTTACGAAGACCCGATGTATTAAAATCTAAGGACATGCCTTTTTTTGCCGTTTCTTCAAGACAAAGGGTGACCTTTTGACAGAGTTCAGGCGACATCTCATATGGGAAAAGCTGTTTGAATTTCTGGACAAGGGTGATATGACCGATTCTCTTTGGCTTATAGTCGCCTAAAAATGATAGAATAGAAGAATGAATTTGGTCATAGTAGCTTTGATAGACCTGTTCGATGCTGCCATAGATGTTCATCAGCTGCTGGAAGGCATGTTCATCAAAATCAAGACAAATATACTCATCGCCAGCAGGAAGAAAGTGAACAGATAAAATGCCGTCATCTAGTTCTGGGCCGTAGCAGTCTAAAAAGGCACTTGTTTCCTCTTCATACTCTTTGATATAGTCAACCTCAAGCCCAGTTTTTACTATTAATTGTCCTTTGTACTCTTGTTTCAGCTGATCCAGCTTCGTCAAATACGCTTCAAGGGCTTGGAGCTTCATGGCACTATCCTGCTCAGGCGTTGGATCTCGAAACGAAGGAGGCAGCGGGGCATGCTCGGTAAAGGTGATGGAATCAAATCCCTTTTTGATGGCTTTTTCAATATAAGAATGAAAAGGATCAAGCGTGCCGTGCGGGCAAAACGGTGTATGTAAATGTGCATCTTGTTTCAGCATGTCGTCACCTCTTGTCGATATTTTGAAAAACGTGATGTTTATCAGCGAAAATAATGAAAAATCATGACCAAAAATGCTGGTTACATGGTATCATAATAACAATGAAAACGACAGCTTCCGCATACATAAAAGCAGGTCACATTGATACGTGTGATCAAATGTAGAAAGCGCTCAAACACTTTCTTGAAAAAACATACATAAAACCGTGAATGGATGGTATTGGAAAATATACAATCCTGCTATAAAAAACAAATGCAAAGCGGACACGAAAGGGTTCTCAGGTCTACTCGGGACACATTTACCCTGACATCACTTAGATCACAACAAGGGGGCTCATTATGGAGTTAATCATCGGTTTAATTGTCATTTTGCTTGCTTTGTTTTCAGTCGGTTATTTTTTGCGAAAAAATATATATAAAGAGATTGACCGATTGGAAGCATGGAAAATTGAAATTTTAAACAGATCAATTGTAGAAGAAATTTCAAAAATCAAACATTTAAAAATGACAGGAGAAACAGAGCAATTTTTTGAAAGATGGCGTGCAGAGTGGGACGATATCGTCACAGCCCATCTTCCAAAGGTAGAGGAGCTATTATATGATGCAGAAGAGTATTCTGATAAATATCGATTCTCCAAAGCCAAGCAAGTTCTTGCGCATATTGGGGATTTGCTGACTGCTGCTGATTCAAATATTGAAGACATTTTAAAAGAGATTGCAGACCTTGTCACAAGCGAAGAACAAAACCGCAAAGACATTGAAAAGGTCAAAGGGCAATACCAAACGGTTCGAAAAAATCTGCTTGCGTACAGCCATTTATACGGCACCCTTTATGACAAAATGGAGCAGGACTTAGATGAGGCCTGGGAAGGGATCAAGCAGTATGAAGAAGAGACAGAAAACGGAAACTACATGAAAGCTAGAAAAATTTTGCTTGAGCAAGACCGCAGACTCGATCAGCTTCAATTGTATATCAATGATGTACCGAAGCTTATTGCGGACTGCAAACAAACCGTACCAGGTCAGCTGACTAAGCTGAAAGACGGTTATAAAGAAATGACAGACAAAGGCTACAAGCTAGAGCACATCCAGATGACAAAAGAGCTGGAGAACTTAAATAAACAGCTGACTCGTGCGGAAAAGCTGCTCATTGATGAACTCAACTTAGATGAGGCATCAAGCATCCTGCAAATGATCGATGACGCGATTCAGACGCTGTATGATCAGCTGGAAGCAGAAGTAGAAGCAGGTCAGGAAATCAAAAGCAAGATGCCTGAGCTCACGGGAGCATTTGAAAAGCTTGAACAGGATCACACGCAAACAAAGGAAGAAACGGCCCTTGTGAAAGAAAGCTACAAGCTGACAGCAGGAGAGCTTGATCAACAGAAAGCATTCGAAAAACGCTTAGAAGAAATCGAAAAGCTCATGAAGCAAATACGCGAGAAGCTTGATCGTGATCATGTGGCGTATTCATTATTAATGGATGAAATCAATCAGCTGGAGACCTTTATCGAGGATGCAAAAGCGCTGCATGAAACGTTTAAGAATCATCTTCAATCATTAAGAAAAGAAGAATTACAAGCGAGAGAAACACTGGCTGAACTCAAAACAATGCTGACAGATACAGTGCGCCAGCTGCATAAAAGCAACATTCCAGGCGTACCTGCTGACATCAAAGACCGTGCTGAAAAAGCGCAGGAGATGATTCAGCAAGTTCACGAGCAGCTGGAGAATCTGCCTCTAAACATGCCGGCAGTGAATCAACAATTAAAAGAAGCCTCTGAAACAGTCAGTAGTGTCGCTCATGAGACACAAGAGATGCTCAGTAAAGTGGACCAAATTGAACGAATCATTCAATATGGCAATCGTTTCAGAAGTCAAAATCATATCTTATCAGAACAATTAAAAGAGGCAGAACGAAGATTTTATGCCTACGATTATAACGGTTCATTTGATGTGGCAGCATCGGCTGTTGAAAAAGCATCACCTGGAGCCGTGCAGAAGCTTTTAGCGCAGCAAGAAAAAGAATATCAGCACCAATAATAAAAAAGCTGAAGTCCATTCACAGGACTTCAGCTTTTTTTATACTATGATACTTGTTTCTGACGTTCTTCTGAAGCAGAAGAAGTGAAAAGAGAGATAACAAATCCAATCACGACTCCGAGTATAGCAGGCATAATCCAGCCAATGCCAAGGTCATATAAAGGTAAAATTGTGTGAAAGATATCCTTCACTGGACCAATCGGGAGTTTCGCCGCTACTAAACCGTCAAACAAACTGACGCAGCCAGTTAAAATCAAAGTGAGGACATAAACAGGTCTTCTATGAGCAAGCCATTTATCTGCAAGCGACAAAACAATGATGATAATCGCTAGCGGGTAAATCGCAGTTAAAACGGGTACAGAGAAAGCGATAATATGAGCAAGCCCAAAATTTGAAATAATAAAACTGAATAATGTCACGAGTGTCACAACTGTTTTATAAGAAAGTTTAGGTAATAAATTTGAGAAATACTCCCCGCAGGATGTGACAAGACCGATACTTGTTGTTAAACAAGCAACCGTAATCGCAGCTCCTAACACAATATTTCCCAAACTGCCAAAAAGGAATTGAGAAGACTGAGCCAAGATTTTACTGCCATCTCCCACAAAACCAATTGCGTGTGTACTAGAAGCGCCTAAATAAGCAAGCGATAGATAAACAAATGTTAATCCGCAAGCTGCAATCAAACCAGCTTTGATACAAGCAGAAGCCAGTGCCTTTTTACTTGTCACCCCGCGTCCTTTAATGGCGCTGATGACAACAACCCCAAACACAATAGAAGCAAGAGCGTCCATTGTTTTATAGCCCTCTAGAAATCCTTTAAAGAACGATCCGTTGCTATAGGATACATCAGGCGTACCAATTACGCCCATCGGCGTCAAAATCGCTTTGACAATAATAATAAAAATAATCGTAAATTTAATCGGTGTTAACACTTTCCCTACACGATCCACAATCTTCGTTGGATTTAGAGCAAGGTAATACGTAATACCAAAAAAGACAAGTGTGAATAATAGAAGTGACAGCCAAGCTGGTACACCTGATAAAAAGGGTAATGCGCCAATCTCATATGAGACTGTTCCTGTACGAGGAATAGCGAAAAGCGGCCCAATGGATAAATATAAAATGACCGTAAACGCTGTTCCAAAAACTGGGTGAGCTTTATCAGCTAGTCCTTTCGCATCTCGACCTGTTAAAGCGATCGCAATAATCCCGAGAAGGGGTAAACCGACACCTGTTAATAAAAATCCGCCCATTGCTTTCCACACATTTTGCCCAGCATATTGCCCAAGCTCTGGTGGATAAATCATATTACCGGCGCCGAAGAATAGAGCAAATAGCATAAATCCTATAATAACCGTATCTTTCGTCGACAAAGTTGCCTTCATTGAATATAAAGCCTCCAATATTATGTTGAAATATTCTGTTAATTAGTTGCTAAGTAACCGTTCATCATTAACAATCACTAATTATAAAGGATGTACGTCTGATGTCAACATGTGTTTTCGTACAAAAGTCATGAATTTTTCTATTTTAGTATATGAAGGACAATCAAAAAACATCCCCTTCATCTTTGAAGGGGATGTTTAGGCAGTTTATGAAGCGAGCTGTTTAGGTGGACTGGTAAATATGGAAATGAGTACACCAACACATGCGCCGATGATGGCTGGTACGACCCAGCCAACGCCTAAATTGTAAAAGGGGATGAATGAACCCAAGATGTCAGGCAAACCACCGAGATTAATTTTGGCAGCCAATAAACCGTCAATAATGGCAAAAAATCCAGTGAAGATCAGGGATACGATATAAATCATTCGTCTACCGTTAATCCAGCGATCAAGGAACGACAATAAAATAATCACAATTGCTAGTGGATAAATCGTTACAAGTACCGGGACGGATAGAGAAATAATTTGTGCCAGTCCAAGGTTTGCAACCAATGTACTAAATAAAGAAACAATAAGAACGACTGTACGATAAGAAAGTTTTGGGAAGAGCTTTGAAAAATATTCACCACAAGATGACACAAGACCAACACTTGTTGTTAGACAAGCGAATAAAATCGCTGCGCCAAGTACAATCTTACCAGCAGAACCGAATAAAAAATTAGCAGATAGTGAAAGCAGTTTGCCACCTTCATTTGCTCCAACCATTCCGGTTGCTTCTGGACTTGATGCTCCAACATAAGCTAGTGAGACATACACCAATGCTAGTCCAGCTGCCGCAACAAGGCCAGCTTTTATACATGCAGCAGCAAGAGATTTCCGCTCTGTGATGCCTCTTTCTTTAACAGCTGTCACAACAACAATTCCAAATACGATAGAAGCGAGTGCATCCATGGTTTTGTAGCCTTCTAAAAATCCAGTGAAGAGCGGGTTTGCTTCATATGTTGCATCAGGCGTGCCGATGATGCCCATCGGTGTAGCAATTGCTTTAAATACAATAATGGCAATAACCGTTAATAAAATAGGTGTTAACACTTTACCAATTCGATCAACCAGCTTTGAAGGGTTTAAAGCGAGCAGATACGTAATGGTGAAAAATACAATTGTAAATAAGAATAGCGGTACCCAGGAAGAGGATTGTGCACCTGACAGAAATGGAGCTAACCCAATCTCATAAGAAACCGTACCTGTTCGCGGGATGGCGAAAAATGGTCCGATGGATAAATACAACATGACGGTGAAAATCGTGCCAAATTTGGGATGCGCTTTATCTGCAAGCCCTTTTGCGCCTGTACCTGTAAGGGCTACGGCGATGACTCCTAGAAGCGGGAGACCGACCCCTGTTAGTAAAAATCCACCGATTGCCAGCCAAACATTCTCACCCGCGTATTGTCCAAGGACAGGCGGAAAAATCATATTTCCTGCGCCAAAGAATAATGCAAAAAGCATTAAACCAATGGCTAATGTCTCTTTTATACTTAAACTATTTTTCAAAATAGTCCCTCCTTAATCAGTGTATTGTGTCGAATTTAAATATTCTGACAATTTAGATGGTTATGTGACATTTGCACTATGGATGATATAGTGAAAATGAAAAGATGTCAACTGCCATTTTCAGAAAATTCTCTGTCTGACATCAATATGGTAACATATAAATGCATTTATTTTTAAAGTTTTTTGTAAGGAGTCCAGATATGATTTATCTTGATAATAGTGCAACGACAAAACCGTACCCTGAGGTTTTACAAGTATATCAGCAAGTAAGTGAGCGTTTCTTTGGCAATCCGTCCTCGCTTCATCAGCTTGGGATTGATGCAAGCAGGCTGCTAAGTGAAACGCGAAAACAAATGCTTCACTATACAGGCTTTAAACAATATGAGATTATTTTTACTTCTGGCGCAACAGAAGCGAATAATATCGCCATTAAAGGGGCTGCTCTCGCCAAGATGAACCGAGGCAAACACATCGTGACAACAACAATTGAGCATCCCTCTGTCATCGAATCGTTTGAACAGCTGAAAGCTTTATTTGGCTTTGACATCTCCTATATTCAAGTAAATGAGCATGGCCATGTAGATTTAACTCATTTAAAAGAAGTGCTTCGCCCTGATACAGTGCTTGTCAGTATGATGCATGTGAACAATGAAACAGGTGCCATTCAGCCGATAGAAGCAGCATCTGGTATGATTCGTGAGCATGCAAAAGACGCACTCTTTCATGTCGACGGGGTGCAGGGGATCGGCAAGGTAGCCCTCAATAAACAGGTGGATGTTGATCTTTTGACGATGTCAGGTCACAAGATTCATGGCTTGAAAGGGACAGGGGCACTCTTTTTAAAGAAAGGTACAGTGCTTGCCCCTTTCATTACAGGAGGAGAGCAGGAATTTGGTCTCCGTTCAGGTACTGAAAACCCTGCTGGAGCTGTCAGCTTAGCAAAAGCCATGAAACAATCATTTGAACATTTTGAAAAGCATCATGATGAGATGCTGGCGCTGAAAACCCAGCTGCAAAAGCAGCTTAGAGAAATAGAAGGTGTTGTCATCAACACACCGCTGACGCAAAGTGCGCCGCACATTGTGAATTTTTCAGTGCCAGGTATTCAAATCGAAGTCCTGCTCCATATGCTGGAAAAAGAAGGCATTTACGTATCCACAACATCTGCCTGTTCAGCCAAGAAAAAAGAGCCAAGCCGTGTGCTGATAGCTATGGGGAAAGCAGAAGAAGTGGCCAAAAGCAGCATGAGAATCAGTTTGACGTATGGACAAGGACCAGAGCTTACGAAGCGTATCATTACATCTATCGCACAAAGTGTAAAAAAACTAAAAGGAATGAGATAACAGCATGAAATATGATCACATTTTAGTCCGTTTTGGTGAGATCTCAACAAAAGGGAAAAATAGAAAGAAATTCATTGAAAAACTGAGACAGCATATTCGGTTCGTATTGAAAGATTTTGAAGCATTAAAGTATGCATCTGACAGAGACCGCATCACCATCATGCTGAACGGAGAAGACCCTGAACCGATTTCAGAACACCTCAAAAGTGTATTTGGGATTCAGAGCTTTAGTCTTGCGGTAAAATGTGAGACGAATCTGGACGCAATCAAAGAAGCGGCGCTAACGGCAGTGCAGGAAGTGTACGAAAATGGGAATACATTTAAAGTCTCAACGAAGCGCTCATACAAACAATTTGAGCTTGATTCAAATGAGATGAACCGCGAAATTGGCGGACATGTTCTTAAGAATACAGAAAACTTAACGGTTAATGTGAAACAGCCAGATGTTCATTTGCGAATTGAAATCAGAGAACATGCGACGTACATTACATTTAAAGATGTAAAGGGTGCAGGCGGCTTGCCAGTCGGTTCAAGCGGAAGAGCGATGCTTATGCTTTCAGGCGGCTTTGACAGCCCAGTTGCCGGCTATCAGGCTATGAAACGCGGGATTCAAATTGAAGCCGTTCATTTCTTTAGTCCCCCGTATACAAGTGAACGTGCCAAGCAAAAGGTCATTGATCTTGCAGAATGTTTAGCGGCATATGGAGGCGAAGTGAAGCTTCACATTGTTCCTTTCACCAAAATCCAAGAGTTGATTCACAAACAAGTACCTGAAAACTATACAATGACATCAACGAGAAGAATGATGCTGAAAATAGCAGATAAAATAAGAGCGAAGCGTGATGCACTTGCGATTATTACCGGTGAAAGCCTTGGCCAAGTCGCAAGCCAGACACTTGAAAGCATGTATGCCATTAATCATGTCACAAATACGCCAATCATTCGCCCACTGATTGCTGTTGATAAAAATGACATTATTGATGAAGCGAGACGAATTGGCACATATGATACAAGCATTCAGCCTTTTGAGGATTGCTGTACAATCTTTACGCCGCCGTCGCCTAAAACAAAACCAAAGCTTGAAAAAGTAGAACGCTACGAAAGCTTTGCTGATTTCGAGCCAATGCTTGACGAGGCAGTTGAGCAAATCGAAACCATCATTGTCACAAATGAAAAGAAAGCGGCAGACGAATTCGCTGATTTATTCTAAAACAAAAATTTCATAATAATTACCATAAGATCAATCGCATGAAGTCATGTGTTTCTACACATTCTATATTCACAAGGAGGTGAGAACACATGGCTCAACAAAACAGACAAAGCAGTTCTAACCAATTAGTCGTTCCAGGCGCTGCACAAGCGATCGACCAAATGAAGTATGAAATCGCTTCAGAATTTGGTGTAAACCTTGGTGCAGAAACAACATCTCGCGCTAACGGATCAGTTGGTGGAGAAATCACTAAGCGTCTTGTATCTTACGCTCAACAACATATGGGTGGCGGATCTTTCTAAGACACACAATTGAAAAGCTATGGCTTATGAGCGGGATCATTCCCGCTCTTTTCTTTTGTACATATAAATTGTTAGAATATTTTTAAAAAAGGAGACGAAATGAAAAAATTATGGCATAATACTAGGAGTAGGTCCTAATTCAAGCATTTTTCGGTTATGAGTGTTAGAATAGGTAAATTGAAACATGATTCGTTTCATAGAAAGAGGCTAAAAGGAGCTGTACCATGAAAAGAGAAGACTTAATTGCACCAGAACAATATAACTTAGTCAGTGAGATTGAAGCGTTCAGTCATGACCGGAAGAAAATGGCCCTGCACTGGCAGGACGGAAATGGTCATGAAGCGCATGTGACTTATGCAGCATTAGTGGAAGAGGCGAATAAAATTGGCCATGTTTTATTAAAGGCAGGCTTTAAAAAAGGCGATAAAATCATTGTGATGGTGCCGCGCATGCTAGAGGCATACAGCATTTATTTAGCTATTTTGAAAACAGGGATGGTCGTCATTCCTTGTTCAGAAATGCTTCGTGCGAAGGATTTAGATTACCGAATTGAACATGCAGACGCAAAGGGAGCGATCGTTTACGCGTCATTCATTCAATCGTTCGAGGGCACGAATCAGCCAAATGATTTTAAAACAATCTCGATTGGTGAAAACGATCATGGCTGGACAAACATTCTAGCGCAAAAGGATCAGCAATCAAGCGAGCTGCAAATGGCTCAAACAGAACGGAAAGACATGGCGTTTTTATCCTATACATCAGGCACAACAGGTAATCCAAAAGGGGTTGTGCATACACACGGCTGGGCATATGCACATTTACGCACAGCTGCTAAAGCATGGCTCTCTATTCATGAAGGAGATAAAGTATGGGCGACAGCAGGTCCAGGCTGGCAAAAATGGGTGTGGAGTCCCCTCTTATCTGTTTTAGGAAGTGGAGCGGAAGGCTTTGTATACGGAGGAAAGTTTAATCCTAATACGTACTTAGAATTGCTTCAAAAAAATGAAATCAATGTCCTATGCTGTACACCAACAGAATATCGGTTTATGGCCAAAGTTGATGACTTGAGTCAGTACGAGCTGCCGAAGCTTCATAGTGCTGTTTCTGCGGGAGAGCCGCTGAACCGTGAAGTCATCGATACATTCAAAAACCATTTCGATATAGAAGTACGAGATGGGTATGGCCAAACAGAAAGTACACTTTTAGTAGGGGTGCTAAAAGGAATGGACATCAAGCCTGGCAGTATGGGAAAACCAACCCCTGGCAACGAAGTGGACATCATTGATGAGGACGGCAACGTATGCGCTCCAGGAGAAATTGGTGACATTGCGGTTCATCTTGAAACGCCGGCTCTATTCAAGGAATACTACAAAGATGAAGAGCGTACAAAGGCGCAGCGCCGCGGAAACTACTTTATCACGGGTGACCGTGCGAAAAAAGACGAAGATGGGTACTTCTGGTTTGAAAGCCGCAAAGATGACATCATTGTCAGCTCAGGCTATACCATTGGGCCGTTTGAAGTAGAGGATGCACTGATCAAACACCACGCAGTGAAAGAATGTGCTGTCGTGGCTAGCCCAGATGAGATCAGAGGCTCAATCGTCAAAGCGTACGTCGTCCTGCGTGATGCATCTGCACAAAGTGATGAGCTCATCAAAGAGCTGCAAACACATGTGAAAAATACAACAGCACCTTACAAATACCCAAGAGAAATCGAGTTCATTGACGAACTGCCAAAAACACCGTCAGCGAAAATTCGTCGTGTCGAGCTGAGAGAAAGAGAGCTTGCGCGAAAAGCATAATGATTGATGAAACTAGAAGCGCTTGGATGGAAAACATCCAGCGCTTTTTTTATAGGACAAATGAAAATTTGTAGAATGCGTTCATGATGTTCTATGTTAAAATGTGTAGGAATTACTGGAAAAAGGAGAATGTTTGAAGATGTCCATTGCTATCATTCATGGAATTGTGCTTGCCTTTGGTCTTATATTACCTTTGGGAGCTCAAAATGTATTTGTATTTCAACAAGGAGCGCTTCAGCCTCGATTGTATCGCGTGCTGCCTGTTGTCATCACAGCGGCTCTTTGTGATACACTTTTGATTGCTCTAGCGGTCATCGGTGTTTCGGTTGTGGTGTTAACCATTCCTATGCTGCAAATCGGTCTTTATATCATTAGATTTTGTTTTTTACTTTATATGGGATGGTCGGTGTGGAACACAAGCTCATTTCAGGTGATAAAAAGAAGACAGACATGATGCCTGCGAGAAAACAAATCGTATTTGCCTGTTCAGTCTCACTTTTAAATCCTCATGCGATTCTAGATACAATTGGTGTAATTGGTACGAATTCTCTTCAATATAGCGGTGCTGAAAAAGTGGCGTTTACACTGGTCTGTATCATTGTCTCGTGGTTATGGTTTATCGGGCTTGCTCTTTTAGGGAAAATGTTAGGGAAGTTAGATACAAACGGCAAGTGGATGAACCGTATCAATAAAGCTTCGGCGATCATGATCTGGCTGGTCGCGTTATACATCGCATATCAACTCATTGGTTAAAGGGTACATAGAGAAAAAGAGATGGCACGAAAATGATCCTCAAATAGGTCATGAAAGAAGTTGAATGGAAAGTATCGGCGCTTTTTTGGTTGCATTTTGGAATGGGAGTTCCAGTGACATCAAGTTTTTTTCTAGAAGCGGTGAGATTCAATTACCCGAAGGACATCATAAAAAATAGGATATATGCTACTTATAATTGATGTAGTTTTTTAGAAATGATATTGTCAATAGCTTGGTGAATTGGAGGTTTTCAGAATGGCTCATAAAGAACAGCGTAAAGGTGCAGTGCTGGCTGTCTTTGATACGATCACATTTGGTATACCAGTTTTAATGTGGAATTTATATAAGAATACGAATAAAACATTGAAGCTGATGATCCCGCTGATTCCCATCGTCGGTTTGATTACGTATCTTTTAGCGTCACTTCATTAAAGAATTCAAAAGATCCTTTGCATGAGCGATACGCTCATGCTTTTTTCATGTTCATTGTTTAAAAATCGTTTGATTTAATAGGCGGAGAGCTTGTACGATGTCATCCATTTGTTCTATTTCTGAGGAAGATAGGCTGCCAATGAGCATTGATTCAATATGCTGAAATGCTTCGTTCATACAGGCTCGGCCTTTTTCAGAAAGCATAATGACATGCTTTCGTTTGTCATCTCGGTCTTCCTCTCTATCAATGAATTGTTTTTCATGTAGTTTCTTCAGTTCTCTGCTGACATTTGGTAGAGACATGTGCTGGCAATCAGCGATTTGACTAGGTGTAAGCGGTTCACTGACAGCTAGTTGTTCTAGAATCAAATATTGTAATGGCGTTAAGTCAGATGGTTTGACTTTGTTCATCAAATCATGTTTGCGCTCAGAAAATGTGGTAGCAAATGCTACGAATTCCTTGAAGAAATGTGGATTTTTCATGATTTTCACCTCCTACGTAACATACCAAATTTAGTTATCAAAAAACAATTATCATTTGACAACTAAATAGATTGGGTGCGTTATTTTGTTATCAAATGATAACTAAAGGAGACGAAACATGAATGTACTCATTATTTATACTCACCCTCATCACAATAGTTTAAATGGTGCTTTTTTGAAAGAAATCGTCAAAGGTAGTGTAGAAAATCCAAAGGCTCATGAAGTGAGGATCATTGATTTATATCAAGAAGAATTTGATCCTGTTCTTATTTTAATGAAGAGAAAAAAAGGCGTGATATGCATAAGGATCCTGACATTCAGGTGTATCAGGAAAAGATCAAATGGGCGGACAAAATCGTGTTCGTTTATCCGATTTGGTGGGGGCGGCCGCCAGCCATGCTGCTTGGCTTTATCGATCGCATGTTTGCTGCGAATTTCGCCTATCGTCAAACAGGCGGGCTGCTTCCAGAAGGGTTGTTAAAAGGAAAAAGCGCTGTTTGTGTATCAACTATGCAAGTGCAAGGGCCGGCAAATTATCCATTCTTCTTTTTGCAAAATGCTCACAAGATGTTAATGAAACGAGCCCTTTTACAATATATCGGAATCAAACCTGTGAAGTTCTTTGAATTTGGCATGATGGAAAGTCCAAAAGGCAAACATGACGTCAAGATAAAACGGATATACAACTATTTTCGAAAAATGAGCTCGTAAAACATTTGTTTGAGTCACTTTTCTTCTAATTTGATCCTGTTCTGTTTTAAAATGACAGAGAGGGTGGGTGACTCATCTTCGTCATATGAAAAGGGGGATATAGATGAAGAAAACATTGTTTAAAGATGCAGCTCTCATAACACTTGATCCATCTTTAGGTTTTCTAGAAAAGGGAGATCTACTAATTGAAGGGACGCACATTTTAGAAGTCGCACCTTCGATTGACGCAAGTGATGCAGACATTGTCGATGCATCCGATATGGTCATCATGCCAGGGCTTGTGGATACCCATCGTCATGTGTGGCAGTCTGTCATCCGGGGCATAGGGACAGATTGGTCTTTGCAGACGTATTTGAGCAAAATATATTATGGCAACTATGGGGCGATGAGACGTCCACCAGACGATCGAATCGCCAATTATTTAGGGGCATTAGAGGCTTTAGATGCAGGGGTGACCACATTTTTAGACTGGACGATGATTAATTCAATGGATCATACAGATGAGCTCATTGGAGGATTAAAAGATGCGGGCATTCGGGCTGTTTTTGCTTTTGGTACCTCTGGAGATGCTGAATATTGGGATAGGGAGAGCACACTCACCAATATGGAAGACGCAGCCCGCGTGAAAAAAGCACATTTTCAATCAACAGATCAGCTGCTGACGATGGGACTTGCGATTCGTGGACCTGAGTTTTCCTCATGGGAGACCTCGGTATTTGAAATCGAAACAGCCAGGTCTCTAGATGCACTATGCAGTATGCACATCGGTTTTGGGAATTGGGGAGCGGAGGATCGCTCGATTGAGCGGCTTCATAAAGCAGGGTTACTCGGACCGGATCTGAACATGGTGCATATCAATGCAATTGATGCGGATCAAATGAAAATGCTGGCAGACAGTGGAAGCTCAATATCTATTACACCTGAAATTGAAATGATGATGGGGCACGGTTATCCCGTGACAGGTCTTGCGATTGAACAAGGCGTTCTTCCAACACTTGGTGTAGATGTGGTGACAGCGACAGGCGGAGATTTGTTTACACAAATGAAATTCGGGCTTCAGGCAGAGCGGGCGATCCAAAATCAATCTTTGTTGATGGAGGGGACGATGCCAGGACCTGAACTTGGGCTCTCTGCTCATCAAATGCTTGAAGCTGCGACGATAAACGGAGCACGTGCCTTGCAGCTTGATGATAAAATTGGGTCACTCTCACCTGGGAAAGAAGCTGATTTCATCCTGATTGATCGGACAAGCATGAATCTTCTGCCGATGACAGATCCAGCTGGAGCGGTTGTCCAAACGGCACATCCTTCAAATGTTGATGCTGTCTATGTTGCTGGAAAAGCAGTGAAGCAAAACGGGAAGCTTGTCGGTGTGAACCTAGAAGAGGTGAAACGAAAAGCTTATGCGGCAAGAGACCATATTTTATCGCATAAGTTTGAATCAACACCATCCTAAATCAAGCACCCCATAGGCGAGGCCTATGGGGAATAGATTACAAGGATTCTTTAATGACTTTTTTATAATACTGAACTGACAGGAATCCGAAGACTGAATACAAAACGGTATAAATCGACATGACGATGAGCATTGGTGTCCACAGTTCACCGCCGAATAAAAACCAGCCTGACTGTACAGCAAAGTAGCTGTGCAGCAATCCGATGATGAGCGGAATCCCAAAGTTAAACAGCTGTTTGAGCCGAATGCCTTTTAATAGATCTTTTTCAGTAAAGCCAAGCTTACGTAAGATCGTGTACGAGCTTTGTTCTTCTTCACTTTCATTCATTTGTTTGAAGTATAAAATACAGCCTGATGTGACAAGGAAGCTTAGACCTAAGAATCCGACCACAAACATCATCAATCCTATTGTTTGCTTTTGCTGCTGAGCTGAAGCTAATTGAGACATGCTGTCATCGCCCAGTTTTAAAGAAGTAAAGACGTCATTGGCTTGTTCAAGATTTTTCTCATCTTTTACATTGACCGCAATATATTGGTTATTCTCAAGCTGCAGCTTAGGATCCTTGTTTTGGTCCAGCTGTTCAAAGACGCTTTGACTAACAACGGCAACAGGCAGGCCGCCAGCAGTGAACCGGTAAGAGATTAAGTGATCTTTCTTCATATCAATGACTTTTAAATCAAGTGGTTTCTTTATTAGAAGTTTCACATCACCTGAACTTTTAATCGGCATGAATTTTTTCAATAAATCATTGTAGCCGCTTAAGATGACTTCGTTGTTCTCCGCATGAATGCTTGGTACGTTCTTCTCACTGATCACAGGTAGTGTCAATACTTCTGGATTCTTATTCAAACTGCTTAACTCTGTATCAATGATCTTTTTTGCATCAAAATCAGCTTGAATGACCTTGAACTGTTGCTTGTCATAAGCAATATGTTTGTCAGAAAGTGCACGAGTGAAGGTGGCTGCTTCCTTCTCTGAGCCCATGACGAAATGAGCTGGAATTTGTTGTTCAGCGGTTTTTTCTGCTGAGTAATAGGAAATGTAGCTAAGGGATAACAAACCGATCGCAAGTGCAGATACGGTTGTAATAATTGTTAAAAGCAGTGCATTTGATTTAAGCCGGAACATAATGGATGACAGAGACAAGACTTCATGAATGGCTAGGTAGCCATTCTTTCTTTTACGTACGATATTGGCAATGAACGAAACAGAGCCTTTATAAAAAAGAAAGGTACCGATTATGACAGAGCCTAGAATATAAATCATGGCTAAAAATAGCGAAAGCATTGACGTGTATGTGCCAGTAAAAAGCTGAGAAGAAATGTAATAGCCTGAGCTGATCAAGACAATACCGAAAACCCCAATGATGATTTCAAACACAGAGATTTTTTTTACGCGCTGCTCTGTAGAAGACGTTGTTCTAAACAAAGATAAAATCGTCTGCTTGTTAATAAAACGTCTATTTCTCAGCATAATCAATACATAAATCAATAGAAAGACAATGAGTGTTTGCAGAAGGGCCATGCCTGAAAAATGAAGATTGGCGATGGCGTTCACGCCGGTCACTTTAAATAACACCATCAGCATGAGCTTTGAACCGATAAATCCGGCGAATATGCCAAGAGCCATGGCGATCATGTATAGGATAAAGTTTTCTGCGTTGAGCAGTCTGGCAATTTTTTGTTTGGTCATCCCAATGAGCTGCAAGAGGCCGATTTCTTTCCCTCTGCGCTTAATGAAAATGCTATTCGCATATAACAGGAAGATGCCGACGATGGCAATGAGCAGGATCGAAGCGGCTTTAATCGAAGCACCGCCTTTAATGGACCCTTTCACATCATCAAGTGCTGGTGAATACTGCAATGTGACAAAAGAAAAATAGAGCGCCACACTAAATATAAGAGCGAACACGTATAAGTAGTAATTCTTCAAATTTTTCTTCAGGTTTCGGAAGACGAGCTGATTAATGTTCATGCTTCACACCGCCTAAGACACCTTGCGTTTTCATAATATCTTCGAAAAACATCTTTCTCTCTAAAGCGCCTTTATTCAACTGTGTATAAATCTGTCCATCCTTGATAAAAATGACTCGTCTTGAATAGCTGGCGGCGACAGGATCATGTGTGACCATCACAATGGTCGCTTTTCGTTTTTGATTAAAATCTTGCAGCTTGTTGAGTAAATCAGATGCAGATTTGGAATCGAGTGCCCCAGTTGGTTCATCAGCGAAAATGAGACTAGGCTCATGAATGAAGGCACGAACCGCCGATGTCCGCTGCTTTTGTCCCCCAGATAGTTCATTCGGATATTTGTCTCTTAGTTCATAAATCCCCATATCCTCAGCGAGCTGTTGAAAACGTTCAAAAGCTTCTTTTTTAGGTGTTTTGGAGATCGATAATGGCAAAAGGATGTTCTCTTTGACCGTGAGTGTATCAAGTAAGTTATAATCCTGAAAGACAAAGCCAAGCTGTTTCTTTCTGAATTCAGCGAGCTGTTGATCTTTCATTTGAGTCATATCAGCATCTGCGATACGAATCGATCCGCTGGACACATGGTCGATAGATGACAATACGTTCAGAAGTGTTGTTTTCCCCGAGCCTGATGGCCCCATAATGCTGACAAATTCTCCAGCTTCTATGGTCAGATCAATGCCTTTGAGCACCTCTTGTTTGTTGAATTTATTTCCGTAGCTTTTATATAGCTTGCGCGCTTCTAAAATGTTCATATGTCGAACCCCTTTTTCTTTTTAATTGATAACTCTAGTATAAAAAGAAGCCGGACCGGCTTCCTTCGATTTGGCGAACAAAACAGACGAGCATGTGACATTATTGTCACATGCTCGCAATATGAACAAAATCATTCTTTTTCGGAAAGATCAAGGTGAAGGTTGTACCTTGATCTATAGTGGAGTTGACCTCGATCGTGATATGAAGAGCGTCTGCTCCTTTTTTGGTTAAATAGAGCCCCATTCCCGTTGAGGCGGTGTCATTGTGATGTCTTGTGGAGGTAAAGCCCTTTTCAAAAATACGAGACACGTCTCTTGGGTCAATTCCTCTGCCTTGATCTGTGATTGACAGTACAACTTGTTCATTTATTTGTCTGCTTTCGATGACAATATCAGACGAATGGCTGTACTTGACTGCGTTTGTCAGCACTTGTCTGATCATAAAGGATAACCATTTTGTATCACTTAATACGCCGCGTTCTTCAAGCGCCAGTTCAAAGCCAATTCCTTTTTGCATGCACCATGATTGGAGAGCTTTGATTTCTTTCGCTATGATGCTATGCAGATCCAGCTTTTCAATAAATAAATCATTTTCGATATGACGTATTCTGCTTTGGTGCAGCTGGGTATCGAGTAATAAATGAATTCTGAGCCACTCATACGTCATATTTGATTTCAGCGGCTGTTCTGTTAAGCGGTCGATCATTAGGTGCATCGCCGTGAGCGGTGTTTTGACCTCATGTATCCATGAAAGCAGTTCATCTTTTTCTTCTTCAAGGGCGATTTTCTGCTCAGCCGCCATCTGCCGGTAGCGGTCGATTTGCTCTGACGTTGCATCATGTACGAGTTGTTCAAATGGGGAAGAGGGAGCGAGCCGCATTTGATGCTCAATGTTTTCGTCCCATTCTTCCAGCATTTGATAATAAGCCGTTTCTTTTCGATAACGGAAAAAGAGAAAGACGATCATGAGTAACGTAGACAGTAACACAATATAAAAAAGAGAAGCCATTGGAATGGTCGTATCCAAAAACGCAACAAAAAGAATGAGAAGCTGCAAACTAAGAAAGAACAGAATCCAGCTTCTTCGTTCTTTTAAAAATGCTTGCAGCATCATTGATCATCCTTTTCCTTTGCAAGATAACCCTGACCTACTTTTGTTTCAATGAAGGTGCCAAGGGAGATCTCGTCAAGTTTTTTTCTGAGGCGATTGACGTTGACAGTCAGCGTATTGTCACTCACAAATCGTTCATCCTCCCATAACGCTTGTATGAGTGATTCCCGGCTGACGATATGATGTTTATGCTGAACCAATTCCTTGAGAATAAATAATTCATTTTTCGTTAATTCAACCTCACCGTGTTCATTTGTCACGGTGTTTTTTTCTAGGTCAATGGTAGCGCCGCACCAAACCTTTAAGTTGGCCGGTTCTGCATTATAATCATGTACGCGGCGAAGAACAGCACTTACTTTGGCGATGAGGACGTCAAAGTGAAAGGGCTTCTGCACAAAATCATCGGCACCGAGCTGCATCGACATGACCATATCAGCAGGGTGGTCTCGAGATGAGAGGAAGATGATCGGAACATTTGAATGATGCCGAATCATCCGGCACCAATGAAAGCCATCGTATTTTGGCAGCTGAATATCAATAATGACTAGATCAGGCTGGATGGAAGTAAACTCCTGCATGACCTGATGAAAATCGTGAATCCCATAGACATCATAGGACCAGTTAACTAAGCGTTCTTTGATTTCTTGGAAGAGGGTTGTATCGTCCTCAATCAGCAAAATTTTAAACAAAACCAGCACCACACTTTTTGAATTAGCTTGTATGTAATTGTAGCGGAAAAAAGGCGCTGCCGCTAGAAGCAGACAAGAAAAAAGCAAGGGAAGAGGTCCCTTGCTTCAGCTTATTTACCTAAAAAATGCTTTTTAAAGAATGATAGTTGATATTCAAGTGTGAGTGGATCGTTAAAGTAAAATTCTTCAGCATTTGCTTCGAACACACGATGTTTTTTCACGGCAGGAATGGACTTGTAGATTTCACTGTTTTGATAGGAATTGTCCATTTCACTGTTTTTGCTAATGATCATATAGTCTCCAGCAAATTCAGGGATGACCTCTTGCGAAACTGCATAGTACCCGGCTTTTAACGCTTTTTCCTTAACCTTCTCAGGCATTTTCAGTTTCATTTCTTGATAGAGGATTTCTGTACCGCGACCCCATGCATCTCCAAACACATAAAGATCTTTTGTGCCGCTTTCAAATACAGAAACAGTCGCATCTTCACCGATCTTTGCTTTGATTTCTTTTCCAGCTTCAGCTGCGCGTTCTTTGAAATCTTTCACCCATGCTTTGGCTTCTTTTTCTTTGTTTAATACTTTTCCAATTTCAATGTGCTGCTGAAGGTAATCGACTTTGTTATACGTGAACAAGACCGTTGGTGCGATTTTTTTCAGTTTCTCTACATTTTTTGTATTGCTTAAGCCAATGATGACATCAGGCTTTAGCTTCATGATTTTTTCTACATTTTCATCCGATACTTCTTCCACATTTTTTAATTCCTTTTGGAAGCGTGGATTCTTTTTTGACCAAGAGTCAACGCCAACAAGGTTCACACCAAGTGACATGACATTGCCCGTGTAAGAGCCGAGAACAACGACACGTTTTGGATGCGCTGGCAGCTTAACAGGGCCATTTTCAGATTGATATGTAATCTTGTCTGACGTTGATTGTTTTCCTTTATTTGAGGAAGAGTTGCTGCTATTGCCACATGCGCTCAACGCAAGTACAAAGATGAGCATCAGAGGGAACAATATTTTCTTCATGAATGTAGACTCCTTTGAAATCGGCATATATGCCGGATATTTGGTTGTATTAGTGATAATGATAATTATTATCACTTGGATATCATATCATAAGACTGCGGTCTGTTGTCAATTACATTTTGTCAGTTGCTGATAAAAAATAGAGGGAATCTTTTAGAAAGAAAAAAAGATCAAGGCAGCGTATGACCTGATCTTTTTTCTATTTAAACCAGCCTTTTTCTTTAGAGCGTGTGATGGCCTCAATTCGGTTTTTGACTTCTAGTTTATCTAAAATAATGGAAATGTAGTTACGGACAGTGCCGCTTTTAATACTGAGTTCCTTTGCAATTTCTTTTGTGTTTTTGCCGTCTGCGACGAGTTCAAGGACGGATTTTTCTCGTTCGGTTAAAGGATTTTCGTCGCTATATAAATCCTCCATCAATTCCGGGGCGTACACCTTTTTTCCTTTCATCACGCTGCGAATGGCACTTGCCAGATCTTCACTTGGGCTGTCTTTCAGCATATAGCCGCTAACGCCAGCTTTCAGCGCCCTTTGGAAATATCCAGAACGGGCAAAGGTTGTTAAAATGATGATTCTCACATCTGATTCCTTGAGTTCTTCGGCTGCATCAAGTCCAGATTTCCCTGGCATTTCAATATCCATTAAACATATATCAACGGGGTGTTTTTTAGCAAAATCAATGGCGTCCTGGCCGTTTGTGCCTTTTCCAACAACCGTCATATCGTCTTCTAAATCAAGTAGTGAACCGAGTGCACCAAGCAGCATTTGCTGATCTTCTGCGATAAAGATGTTGATCATTTCATTCCCTCCTATTCTTTGGCTGCTGAATCATTTGGAATGCTCATGATCAGCTTCGTCCCATGTTTTGTCTCAATATGAAGGCGTCCATTTGCAAATTCCAATCTTTCTCTAATCCCTAAAAGGCCATGTCCCTTCGTTTGAGAGGAGGGGTGATCTCCTTTAAATGTTCCATCATCTTCAACCGTGATGACGGCTTCTTTTGCCTTTTGGTGAATGGTGATTTTACAGACAGTAGCTTCACTATGTTTAACGACATTCGTAACGGCCTCTTTTATGCACATGCTCACAATGTTTTCATTGAGAAGAGAGATGTGTTTCGGTGCTCCCTTTTCATCATAGATCAATTCAATCCCGGCCGCTTCGAGAATTTGCTTTATGTTCGACATTTCATCCTTGATTCGAATGCCTTTCATGGAGGAAACGATCTTCCGCACTTCATTAAGAGACGTTCTAGCGGTCTGCTGGACGCTTTTTAGTTCGGCACGAGCTTGTTCAGGATCTTTATAGATGAGTTTTCGAGCAAGGTCACTCTTTAAACCGATAAGAGAAAGCTTTTGGCCAAGGGTGTCATGCAGATCACGTGCAATGCGCTGCCTTTCTTCAAGCTTCACAAGATCGGCGATCCGTTCATTGGCATCTTCTAATTTCTCTTCAAGCCGTTCACGTTCTTTCCTGCTTCGAATGCTGAGAGGGAGGAGAATGGCACTAATGAGTGTGATCACAACAAAAGGAATTTGTGTGAGAAACCATCCCTTTTTTAAAATCAAGCTAAAGTTCACCGCAACAGCGGCGCTCCCGACATGAATATAGTATAAGATATAAAAAGGTACTTTTCTTTTAATATGTCCATTGAAATAGGCGATGCAAAAAGCGAAATAAATGTAGCTGTAGAGCATCACGTAGCCAGTAGAAATTGCAATCAATAGAAGGCCGAATACATATAAAGCCCAGCCTTTTGCGACAAAGGCAAAACGATACACGGCAAAAAAGATGACGTTTAAAATGATGCCGATCACAATACCTAAAGTCGAAGGCGTCTTAAGGATAAAATAAAAGGGCAGGATGAAAAAAACGGCCCATATATATGGGGAAATCCCATGCAATTTTTGAATTTTAAGTTGTTTTTTCATCCGTGAATCACCTTTTCCATTTTCATTCTTTTTCACTACTTTATCAAATTGAACACGATGCCGCATCCTGCAAATACCAACAAGCTCCTTCTATTGTAAGAAAGAGCTTGCGTCGTTTATGCATTCTTCTTGAGAATGTCTCCTTTGATGACAGGTGTGCTTTTCGTCTGGCGCGCCTCTCTAAAGGTAACAAATGCTTTTGTTTCCTCATCCCAAAGTCTGAATTTCATTGAATCAATACTTGTTTTCAGCGTAATGGTTGGAACATTTTGAAGCGGCTCACTATGCTCATGAGCATGCTCTAAATGATAATTCGGTACCCTCGGACTTAAATGATGGACATGGTGATAACCGATATTGCCTGTTAACCATTGAAGGAGCTTTGGCAGTTTATAAAATGAGCTGCCTTCTACAGCTGCCTGCACATAATTCCAATGCTCATCAGCTTCAAAGTAAGAATCCTCAAACGTATGCTGCACATAAAACAGCCATACACCAATTGATCCAGAAATTAGAAATATTGGACCTTGGACAAGTAACAAACCTTGCCAGCCAAAAAGGAGATAGGTCGCCCCTGCGAGCAAAACAATCGATACGTTTGTGAAATAGGTATTCCAGCGCTCTTTTTTACGAGCACCTTTGACGTTGAACCGGTTTTGAATGAGAAAAACAAAGATCGGTCCTAAAATAAACATCACAAAAGGGTTACGGTAAAATCTGTAGCGAATTTTTGTCCATACAGATGCTTCTTCGTATTCTTTCACTGTCAGGAGCCAAATGTCACCTGTGCCTCGTTTATCTAAATTACTGCTTGTGGCATGGTGAATCGAATGACTTCTTTGCCATTGAAGATAAGGGAAAAGGGTGAGTACACCTGTTAAGAAACCAAACAGGTGATTCAGCGGCTTCTGTTTAAAAAAGGATTGGTGGCAGCAGTCGTGAAAAATAATAAAGACACGTACTAAAAAACCAGCTGCAATAACCGCAAAGAAGAGGGTTAAAAGGTAGGAGATGTTCAGGCTATAATAGGCAAGAAACCAAAGCCCCAAAAATGGAACAAATGTATTAAAGAGCTGCATGATACTTTTTTTTGAATCAGCACCAGAAAATTGGCCTACTTGTTTTCTTAAAGTGGCTTGCTGCTGTGTGTTTGTTGAAGTCGTCATGAAAGTTCAAGTCCTTTCCGTTTCTTTCTACTTCAAAGTATAGAAGGAAAGGCGTCATGCTCATAGTAGCACCCATCATGTATTCGATATGACATTTGTCATGTTGGACATCAAAAAGGCTGATGGTATCACGGTTTGTGACCCTGTATCATCATCAATAAAAAAGTGAAGGCGCTTGGCCTTCACTTTTTATGAGCGTGCTTCATGTACTTTTAGCTGCTTGCCTTTAATGGTTGTGTGACGCATGGCATTCAGTACAAGAGGACCTTTCCCATTTAAAATATCGACATACGTTTTCGTGTCCTGAATCGTAATAATCCCAATGTCATCGAATGCAACGCCTTCTATTTTGGCAATGGTCCCAACGAAATCAACGGCCCGCAGTTTCTTTTTCTTTCCGCCGTTAAAATAGAGCTTCATAATATCCTTCTCTACGCCGGCCTGTTTATTTTCCTTTTGAATAGGTGTTTCAATCTTCTCTTCGAAGCTTGCTACATGCTGTTCTGCTTCTTCTTTCGTTGGATAAGGCTGACGCTGAAAATCAATGCCGGCCTCTTGCTTTAATTCATCAATAAGCGTCTGGGAATGCTTGGTCATAAACGCAATCGTTTTCCCGCTTTTACCCGCTCTACCCGTTCTTCCAGTGCGATGAATATAACGTTCTTTTTCATAGGGCAGGTCGTAGTGAATGACGTGTGTCATATCACTTACATCGATTCCCCGGGCTGCTATATCTGTTGCGATTAGATAGCGGAACTCACCGTTTTTGAATTCATCCATGACGTCAAAGCGGTCTTCCTGCCTCATGCCCCCATGAATTTTGTCGCAAGGAACATCCCAATCGTCCAGCTTCATGGTCAGTTCATTCACTCGTTCCTGTGTATTGCAGAAAATGATACAGCTATCAGGATTTTCGATGACGATCGTTCGCTGGAGAAGTGAGAATTTGGCTTCTTCCTCTGTTTCAATCACGGTGTGGGTGATTTGCTGTACAGATTTTTCCTCACGTGCAATCTCAATCACTTTTGGCGATTGTAAAAATTGCTCGCTCAATTCCTTCATTTCAGCAGACATCGTCGCTGAAAACAGCATCGACATGCGCTTTGGCGGCAGATGCTGAATAATAGAAGAGACTTGATCAATAAATCCCATGTTCAGCATTTCATCTGCTTCATCTAACACGAAAAATTTGAGGTTTTCTAAAGAAAGAGTACCCTTTTCTAGGTGATCCAATATTCGCCCTGGTGTTCCGCATACAATATGATTTTTTTGTGAAAGCTCTATTTTTTGTGCTTGAAAAGAGGCTTTTCCATAAATGGCGGCGGCTTTGATTCGTTTAAATCGTCCAAGGCTGGTGAGGTCCTGTTTGACCTGCATTGCAAGTTCGCGCGTTGGAACGAGGATGAGAGCTTGAGGTTTATTTTCAGCCCAATCCACCATTTCACATATAGGCAGACCATAGGCTGCTGTCTTGCCGCTGCCTGTCTGAGATTTGACGATTAGATCCTGCTTTGAAAAAGCAACCGATAACGTCTCGTGCTGAACGGGTGTAGGTGTATGGAAGTGAAGCGCTTCTAACGCTTGTTTCAATTCATCACTTAATGGATATTGATCAAAATGTTGTAATGGCATCGTGTTCTCCTTTTCGTACATTCATACTTGTGACATCATACCATATCTTTTCAAAGACACCATGACCTTGAATGAAAAGACATGGAAAAAAGCCCCATATAGGAGCTTTTTGATTAAAGGAATCTGCGTTTGACTTTTTCCCAGTATGAGTTGTCCTTTAATTTCACCGTTTTAATCACTTTTCCTGAAAGGCCAATGTCAATTTGTTTGACATGCTTTGTGCCGAGCGCTTCGTTATCAAGCCCGATAATCGGATGGTCGTTTCCGTCCTGCACGACCTTCATCGTCAGCTTGCGGCCACTGCTTAAGATGAAAGGCGCGCCAAGCGTACGGTACGAGTTGTTATTAAGCGATGCAAGCTCTGTCACTTGCATACAAGGGAGCATCGGATCAACCACGGCGCCGTTTACGGATTTATTGTAGGCCGTTGAGCCGGTCGGAGTCGAAATAATCATTCCGTCGCCTCTAAACGTTTCAAAGTGGAAATCATCTATATATACATCGATGACAAATGTTTTAATGATGCTAGAGCGGATCGACAGTTCGTTTAAGCAATGGAACTGATTTGTACTGTCAACGCTTACATCAATGATTGGATATTTTCTCACTTCAATCTGTTCGGTGTTCATGGCATCAATCATTTTATCAAAATGTTCTAATGAAAAATCGCAGTATAGATGCGAATTCTCAGTTTTTGATACCCCTACATACAAGCAGTCATCACGGAAATTCGTTTTGCGGACTGCTTGAAGAAATGTGCCATCCCCGCCAATTGAAGCAATAATATGGGCATCCTCTGCACGCTTTACGACTTGAAAGCCTTGATCAGTAGCGAGCTTCTCCAGAGAAGAAATGTGTCCATCCAATTCATGATCTTTTTTGTAAAAGAAAAATACATTGCGACGATTGTCTGTCATTGACGTTCTCCCCTTCGTTGTCAAAAATAGATTTCCAATATTAAAGGGCTTACATGTAAACCCTTGCTCACATTTTACACTTTTTTTATATGAAAGTAAAAACATTAGAAAGACGCCTATCATGATAGGGTTTGCTTTTTTAGAAATGAGTCGATGTAAGTGATTCGAAATGACTGACTTTGAGCATAATTGAATAGCTGTTTTCTAATGAAAGAATGGTCTGGGTGTTTTGTTGTGGTGAACATCTAGACTATTAGGTGTAGGGAGAGGATAAAAAAGCCAATTTTTCGTCATGAGCTTCTCATAGTAGACGATGCAAAGTTGATCGTCATTTAAGATAGGTGCTATCATATGTTGAAATGAAATGTAAAAAACCACAATTCCTGTGAAACATTTCATGTGGATATTCGTATGAATGAAGTGAGACAAAAAAGGAGGAGAAAGAGATGAATGCGAAAAGATGGGTAGCCTTAATCATTGCACTTGGTGTTTTCGGATCTTCAATTGTCATTAGTGTCACGATGGCCTTGTTCGAAAGCTTCAATGACAATAAAATGAGCTATCAATTCGGGGATGGAATAGAAGAGAAGGTACTAGAGGATGGCAGCGGTGCAGGTAAAATTGCTGTTCTTGAGATTAATGGAACGATTCAAGATAATGGCGGCGCATCAAGCCTTTTAGGCGGAGAAGCGTATGATCATCGTGCGTTCTTAAAAGAACTAGATAAAGCAAAAGAGGATGCATCTGTAAAAGGTGTCCTGCTGCGAGTGAATTCTCCTGGCGGCGGTGTCTATGAAAGTGCTGAAATACATAAAAAATTAGAAGAAGTGAAAAAAGCGAAGAAGCCCATTTACGTATCCATGGGATCAATGGCAGCTTCTGGCGGTTATTATGTGTCGACACCAGCGAAGAAAATCTTTGCTTCACCTGAAACATTAACAGGTTCTCTAGGCGTGATCATGCAAAGCTTGAATTATTCAAAGCTGGCGGATAATTTAGGCATTAAATATGAAACCATTAAGAGCGGGAAATTCAAAGATATCATGTCTCCAAATCGTGATATGACAAAGGATGAGCGCGACATCATGCAAAGCATGGTCGACAATTCCTATGAAGGGTTTGTCAAAGTCATTTCTGAAGGACGCGGCATGTCTAAACAGGACGTCAAGAAAATTGCCGATGGCCGAGTATATGACGGGACACAGGCGAAGTCCAACGGATTAGTGGATGAGCTTGGATACTATGAAGATGCACTAAAAGCGATGAAGAAAAATGAAAAAGGCTTAAAAGGGGCAAAAGTCATCAGCTATTCTCAAAGCTTTGGCTGGAACTCTCTTCTGAATATGAGTGCAAGCAAGCTCTTTAAAAGCGAAATTGATTTTCTGAATTTAAAAGAAACACTGGCTGGCTCAAACGGGTCTAAACCGATGTATCTCTATTCAAAATAAAGGAGGGATCATAGATGGATTCTACATTCGATGAAGTAAGCGAAAGCCGCAGCCAGCAGGAAGAATTGAAGCCCGCCCTTGCGAAGCGCGCTTCAATTGAAGCACAGGCCTTTGCAGGTTTTTGGATTAGATTTTGGGCGTTTATCCTTGATTGGCTCGTCGTTTGGGGTGTTAACCATTTGACGGTTTCTCCAATCTTTAGTCTGTTTGGCTGGTCAAAAGGAGGAGGATGGTTTTCTCCATTTTCCGTCACAACGACGATTGTTTTCCTGCTTTATTTCGCCATCATGACGAAAATTTTTCATCAAACACTCGGCAAGATGGTGTTTGGGATCAAAGTGGTCTCACTTCAGCCTGAGAAGCAGCTGGCATGGGATGTCATTTTCTTTAGAGAAATTGTTGGACGATATATTAATTCGCTTTTTGTTCTCTATGCTGTCGTTGGGTTCTCATCGAAAAAACAAGGGGTTCATGACTACTTTGCTGATACAGTGGTCGTCCATGAACATCTATATGAAAAAACAGAATCAAACGTGTAACCAAAGGGAGTTTGACCGAAGCCGGTCAAACTCTTTTTTGATGATTGGGTATAAAATCCAGAATGAGAGCCATAATCGTAGGGGAAGCATCATTTGTTATGGAGGAAGTGAGCACAGTGCTTTACGTTTGGATCGCAGCTTTTTTGTTCCTTGTGATCTTATTGATTTTCATGAAAGTGACCATTTCACTGGATTATTCACATGCAAATGACAATGACCACATGGGGCTGAAGATCATCACCTTATATGGAATGGTCAGACTCAAAAAAGAGATTCCGATGGTGAGGGTCAATCCGGAAGATCAAACGATTGATATTCGTGAAAAGAAAATGGCGAGCTCCAAAACGCCTAGTCACGAAAAAGGATCCATGCATAAAAAAGTGGGAAAACGTGATATGAAGCAAATCCTTCATCAAATGGAGCGCATCACAAAAGAGATAGTAGATCTAAACCGGATCATGCGGAAGTTCTTCATTCACATCAAAATTGTATCGTTTCACTGGTCGACATGGATCGGCTTTCATGACGCCGCTTTAACAGGTGTGGCAGCCGGCGGCGTGTGGTCAGTCAAAGGAGCACTGCTTGCCTTTATGCAGGAGCATCTCACCTTTAAGCATAAACCGGTATATGAAGTCATTCCTGCCTTTCAGCACAATGTGTCACAGACCCATTTTACATGTATAGCTTATTTTCGTATTGGACATGCTATGCTTGCAGCCATTCGATTACTTGTCCATTGGTTAAAAGGGAGAAAGGCAAGAAAAAGTGCCTCTCTTCAAGCAACGAAGAAAGAATCATCTGTTTAAGGAGGAACCCGAAAATGGCAGATCATCCAATCCAAGGTCTGATGAAGACAGCGATGGAAAACTTAAAAGAAATGATCGATGTGAATACGATCATCGGCGATCCAGTCGAAACCCCTGACGGCAGCGTCATTCTCACTGTGTCAAAGGTCGGTTTTGGATTTGCAGCCGGCGGCAGTGAATTTAACGGTAACCAAAAGAAAGAAAAACGTTCTGATGAACAAGAACGAAAAGAACCGAGACTCCCATTTGGCGGCGGAAGCGGCGGCGGGGTATCCATTACACCAATTGCCTTCTTAATTGTGGGAACAAACGGAGTTCGAATGCTTCATTTGGATGAAAACACACATCTGCTTGATAAAATATTGGATTCTGCTCCTCAAGCAATTGAACGTCTTCAGCATATGTTTAAGAAGGATGAACGGGAGCACCGCCACAAAGAACGAAAACTAGATGACATAGACCTTTAAAAAGTTAGCTGCGCTGCAGTTAACTTTTTTTTCAAAATGGACGATTAGGCTTTGCAGTTTTTTGCGTTCTCTACTATGATAGAACCATACATTTGATAAGGGAGGAATTGTTTTGGCATCAATCACATTTAAAGGGAGTTCTGTAACGCTTGTAGGAAATGAAGTGAAAGTAGGCGAGCAGGCTCCTGATTTTACGGTATTAACGAACTCACTAGGGGAAGTTTCACTTTCTGATTTAGCAGGAAAAGTGACGGTCATCTCAGTGATTCCTTCTATTGATACAGGTGTGTGTGACGCACAAACAAGACGTTTCAATGAAGAGGCAGCCGGTTTAGGTCCGGTCAATATTTATACGATTAGTGCAGACCTTCCATTTGCACAAGCACGCTGGTGCGGAGCAAACGGAATTGAAAATGTAGAAACATTATCTGATCACAGAGATATGTCTTTTGGTGAAGCGTTTGGTGTATATATGAAAGAATTGCGTTTATTGGCGCGTGCTGTTTTCGTATTAGACCCGAACGGGAAAGTGGTTTACACTGAATACGTAAGCGAAGCAACGAATCATCCAAATTATGAAAAAGCCATTGAAGCTGCGAAATCACTGTTATAAAAGCAGCATCGACAAGAGCTCCGGCTTCATAATGGGGCTCTTTTCAATGAGAACATATAGCTTTTAACAAAGCGAGGAGAGAAAAGCATTGCAGAAAGATCAAGTGAGTACTATTTTTGAGCTGCTCGATACAGCCTCGATTCGATTGAAAAAGGAACAGAGCATTTCCTATATTGAAGCATTGGCAGAAGCAGGAGAAGCCTTTTTCCAGGCAAATGATCGAAACGGTTTACTGAAGGACTTAATAGAGAAAGCAGATTTTGCCTCTTATGATCATGAGCAGATTCGTAAAGCGTTTCAGCTCGCCGTACTGAAAGGACAAAAGGACATTTCCCATCCAAACCGTCAAATGACGCCAGATACGATTGGACTGTTTGTCAGCTATTTGGTGAATAAATTTTTAGAAGGCCAAAAAGAGCTTGTTGTTTTTGATCCAGCAGCGGGAACAGGAAACTTACTGCTTGCTGTCTTAAACAATCTCACTGCAGAAACAAAGCGCGGCTTTGCGTCTGAAATTGATGATGTACTCATTAAAATTGCTTGGGCACAGGCGAATTTAGAGGAGAAAGAAGTAGAGCTTTTCCATCAGGACAGCCTTGAGCCGCTTCTCATCTCACCGGCAGATGTCACCGTATGCAGCCTTCCAGTCGGCTATTACCCAAATGATGAGCGTGCAGCGGACTATGAATTAAAGGCAAAAGAAGGTCATGCCTTTGCGCATCATTTATTCATTGAACAAAGTCTTCGTTACACGAAAGAAGGCGGCTTCCTATTCTTCATCATTCCAAACGACTTGTTTGAAGGAAAAGAAAGTGTGCAACTAAAGGATTTCATTAAAGATCATGCTTATATGAATGCGTTAATTCAGCTGCCAGTCTCCATGTTCAAAGACAAAAAGCACGCCAAAAGCTTATTTGTCATGCAAAAGAAAAAAGAGGGGCTGCAAGCACCCAAACGGATGCTGTTTGCCAATCTGCCATCTTTCTCACAGAAGGAAGCGATGGTTGGCGTGATGAGAAAATTAGACCAGTGGTTTATAGAAGAAAAAGAAACGAAAGAATAGCCAGAGTGATTTCTGGCTATTTTACTATTCAGAAAATAACGACTTATCGATGTAAGCGATAACAGTTCGAAGGTGTACTTGAAATGCAAAGTTTTCAATGTTTAAATGAAAAAGTCAGATATTTTTCGGACTTATCGTTAAACTATAAAAGACCCGTTCAAACAGGTTGAATATAGCACCGGAAAAAACGTGAAACCTTATATAACAACTGAGTAAAAGGAGCGACAAGAATGTCCAAAATTATTGCAATCAACGCAGGAAGCTCATCTCTTAAATTCCAATTGTTCGACATGCCAGAAGAAACCGTTTTAACGAAAGGTCTTGTTGAAAGAATCGGAATGGACAACAGTATCTTTACGATTTCTGTAGATGGAGAAAAGAAAACAGAAATCACTGATATTCCAGATCACGCAGTAGCTGTAAAAATGCTGCTTGAAAAACTAACTGAATTCAACATCATCAAAGACTTTAGTGAAATTGATGGCGTAGGACATCGTGTGGTTCACGGTGGAGAAAAGTTCAGCGATTCTGTTCTATTAACAGATGAAGCGATCAATGAAATTGATCAGCTTTCAGAGCTTGCACCACTGCACAACCCTGCAAACGTTGTAGGAATCAAAGCATTCAAACAAATTCTGCCTGACGTTCCAGCGGTTGCTGTGTTCGATACAGCGTTCCACCAAACAATGCCAGAGCAGTCTTACCTATACAGCCTTCCGTACGACTACTACAAAAACTTCGGTATTCGTAAATACGGATTCCACGGGACAAGCCATAAGTTCGTCACAGAGCGTGCATCAGAGCTATTAGGCCGTCCTCTTGAAGAGCTTCGTTTGATTTCTTGTCACCTTGGAAATGGTGCGAGTATCGCAGCAGTAGAAGGCGGAAAATCAATCGATACATCAATGGGCTTCACACCACTTGCTGGTGTTGCGATGGGTACACGTTCAGGTAACATTGACCCTGCCCTTATTCCATTTATTATGGAGAAAACAGGACATACTGCTGAAGAAGTTCTTTCTACTTTAAATAAGAAGAGTGGTCTTTTAGGTGTGTCTGGTCTTTCAAGTGATCTTCGTGATATCGAAGAAGCAACAGAAGAAGGAAACGACCGTGCAGAAGTAGCTCTTGATATTTTTGCGAGCCGTATTCATAAATACATCGGTTCTTATGCAGCGAGAATGAATGGCGTAGATGCGATTATCTTCACAGCTGGAATCGGTGAAAACAGTTCAGAAGTGCGAGCACGTGTACTTCGTGGTCTAGAATTCATGGGCGTTTACTGGGATCCATCTCTTAACAACATGAGAGGCGAAGAAGCATTCATCAGTTACCCTCACTCTCCTGTGAAAGTCATCGTGATTCCTACAAACGAAGAAGTGATGATTGCAAGAGACGTTATGCGCTTAGCGTAATAAAATGGTAAAGCTCTTAGCCCTTTGTCTTCCTATCAGCGTGATAGAAAACCTTTGCAATCTAGGAAGGATGAGTACTGGCGCGGAGCGAATTTGACATTCGTGAGCACCGGCACGCAGGACTGACAAAGAATGCGAGGGTTTGTCTACACGCTGAGCTCTTTTCCTAATGGGAAAAGAGCTTTTTTTTGTTCAAAGCAGCATGCTATAATGTGGTCCAATACGAAGCGAAAGGGACGGTGCGAACGATGAGCGTTGAAGAGCATAAACGAGAAGCGAAAGCGAGGCTTCATGTAAAAGTCATTACAGTCAGTGATACAAGGACGAAGGAAACGGATAAAAGCGGCCGTCTCATGATTGATTTGCTCAAAGAACAGGGACATCTCATTCTTGCATACGATATTGTAAAAGATGACATTGGAGCGATTCAAGACGCTGTGCTAGAAGGAACAAGTGAACCGAAAATTGATGCCGTCTTGTTAAATGGGGGGACAGGTATCGCGGCAAGGGATGTCACCATTGAATCCATCACCCCTCTTTTCTCAAAAGAGCTGCCTGGCTTTGGTGAAATCTTTCGCATGCTCAGCTATACAGAAGACATCGGTTCTGCCGCTATCTTGTCTAGAGCAACGGCTGGGGTCGTTAACCAAAAAGTGGTCTTTGCCACACCAGGCTCTACCGGAGCAGTTCGTTTAGCCATGACAAAACTCATTATTCCAGAGCTTCCTCACGTCTTGCGAGAGCTTGAAAAGGATCAAAAATAGCCCAAAATGACTCTGCCAAGAAGATTTGGCAGAGTTTTTTTCATAAAGGGGTTGAAAAAACAATTTTTCCTTGTTACAGTGTATACATACTAAATGCATGTTTATAAATTAAAACTTATTTTTATGCAAAAAAACATTCACAGAATCAAAACAAGTGAGAGGAGCTTTTCAATCATGTCACAAAATAAAAAAGTCGTATTAGCATATTCCGGAGGTCTTGATACCTCTGTTGCAGTTAAATGGTTACAAGAGCAAGGATACGAAGTCGTTGCTTGCTGCCTTGACGTAGGTGAAGGAAAAGACTTAGCATTCGTTCAGCAAAAAGCACTTCAAGTCGGAGCAGTTCAATCCTACATGATTGACGCAAAAGAAGAATTTGCTGAAGAATTCGCACTTGCTGCACTGCAAGCACACACCATGTATGAAGGAAAATACCCGCTTGTGTCTGCACTATCTCGTCCGCTCATTGCCAAAAAATTAGTGGAAGTCGCAGAGAAAGAAAATGCAGTCGCAGTTGCACACGGATGTACAGGAAAAGGGAACGACCAAGTTCGTTTTGAAGTATCCATTAAAGCATTGAATCCAGATCTAGAAGTTCTCGCACCAGTGCGTGAATGGAAATGGTCTCGTGATGAAGAAATCGATTATGCACAAAAGCATGGCATTCCAATCCCAATTAACTTAGACAGCCCATATTCAATTGACCAAAACCTTTGGGGCAGAAGTAACGAATGCGGCATTTTAGAAGATCCTTGGGCTGCGCCGCCAGAAGGTGCATACGATCTGACAAATCCACTTGAAAAAACACCTGACACACCTGAAATCATTGAAATCACGTTTGAAAAAGGAAAACCGACAGCAATTGACGGTATCCAGTATTCATTATCTGATCTCATCCTTCATTTAAATGAAGTCGCTGGTCAGCATGGTGTTGGAAGAATCGATCACGTTGAAAACCGTCTTGTTGGAATCAAATCTCGTGAAGTGTACGAGTGCCCAGGTGCAGTTACACTTTTAAAAGCGCATAAAGAGCTTGAAGACTTGACGCTTGTCAAAGAAGTCGCACACTTTAAGCCAATCGTTGAACAAAAAATGGCTGAATTAATATACAACGGCTTATGGTTCTCACCGCTTAAAGAAGCACTAGATGCATTCCTAGCAGAAACACAAAAGAACGTAACAGGTGTTGTGCGTGTGAAACTATTTAAAGGCCATGCGATTGTAGAAGGACGTAAATCACCATATTCACTTTATGATGAAAATCTAGCGACTTACACAAAAGCAGATGAATTCGATCATGATGCGGCTGTAGGATTTATTAACCTTTGGGGATTACCAACAAAAGTAAACAGCATCGTGAATAAAAAGGAGCAGGTTAAAGCATGAAAAAGCTTTGGGGAGGCCGATTTCAAAAAACACCAGAAAAATGGGTCGATGAGTTTGGCGCGTCCATTCATTTCGACAAACAATTAGTCAAAGAAGATCTGACCGGCTCCCTTGCCCATGCAAGTATGCTGAATACATGCGGTATCCTCAGCGATGAGGAGGCCGCTGCTATCAAAGACGGACTGAATACGCTCATGAAAAAGGCAGAGGCGGATGAACTAGATTTCTCAGTGGATTATGAGGACATTCATTTAAACCTTGAAAAAATGCTCATTGATGAGATTGGTCCGCTTGGCGGCAAATTGCACACAGCGAGAAGCCGGAATGATCAGGTCGCAACAGATATGCATTTATATTTGAATAACCAAGTAGAGCATATCATTGAGCTGATCTCTTCTTTTCAAAAGGTGCTTGTAGAGAAAGCAGAACAGCACGTTGAAACGATCTTTCCAGGATATACGCACTTACAGCGTGCACAGCCTATTTCCTTTGCCCATCATATGCTCGCCTACTTTTGGATGCTTGAGCGGGACAAAGCACGCTTTCAAGATTCATTGAAGCGGATTAATGTTTCTCCACTTGGGTGCGGTGCGTTAGCAGGAACGACATTCCCGATTGATCGTGAATATACAGCAGAGCTGCTTGGCTTTGACCATATTTACGAGAACAGCCTTGATGGCGTGAGTGATCGGGATTTCATTTTAGAGTTCTTGTCTAATAGCAGCCTTGTCATGATGCACCTTTCACGTCTTTGTGAGGAAATCATTTTATGGTGCTCTCAAGAATTCAAATTCATTGAACTTGATGACACATACGCAACAGGCAGCAGCATGATGCCGCAAAAGAAAAACCCGGATATGGCTGAATTGATCCGCGGAAAAACGGGCCGTGTATATGGCAACCTGATGGGGCTTCTCACCATTATGAAAGGTTTGCCGCTTACGTATAACAAAGACCTGCAAGAAGATAAGGAAGGCATGTTTGATACAGTGAAAACCATCGCTGGCAGCCTGCAAATCTTTACAGGAATGATTCAAACGATGACAGTGAACGAAGATGTCATGAAAAAAGCAACAAAAGAAGATTTCTCAAATGCGACGGAAGTGGCAGACTACCTTGCGAAAAAAGGAATGCCATTCCGTGAAGCACACGAAATTGTTGGAAAGCTTGTGTATACGTGCATTCAAAAAGGCATCTACTTAAGTGATCTTCCTTTCGAAACATTCACAGAAGCAAGCGGCCTCTTTGAACAAGACATTTACACCGTTCTTGATCCTTATGTTGCTGTTGAAAAAAGAACAAGTGCAGGGGGAACTGGATTCAAGCAAATCCAGCTTGCTTTAGTAAAAGCAAAAGCCTGCCTAGCGTAACCTTTTAAAAAACCATTCGTATGAGACGGATGGTTTTTTTGCTGTAATGCAGAAAGGAGAAGCATCCTCCTTGGAGAACATGAAAGCGTATGATGTTTTTAAGTTGGGGAGGGGGCGATAGCTCAAAAGCTGTAGGCTTTGTTTGATCAACCCATCGTTCGCATCATGAATAGCAGACAAAGGGTTCAGAAGTGCGCCCAGTGTTGGTTTATAGTAAAGTAAAGATAATAAAAGAAACACATGAACTTGCAACCTTTGCTTTAGGAGGAGATTGTGTGCGACACGCATTAATAACAGCGGGTTCTAAAGGGCTTGGCCGGAAAGTAACCGAGTCTTTACTGAATATGGGGTATTCTGTGACAGTGAATTATCGAAGTGATGATGAAGCTGTCCGGCAGATGAAAGAAGAATTGCAGGAATACGAAGAAAAGCTTCAATTTGTCCAAGGTGATGTGACAAACAAAGAAGATTTAAAAAACATGGTAGAGCTGGCAGCTGAGCGATTTGGGCGGATTGATGCCTTGATCAATAATGCCGGTCCTTATATTTTTGAACGAAAGAAACTCGCGGATTATTCCGAAGATGAATGGTATCAGATGATGGAAGGAAACCTATCAGCTGTGTTCCATTTGTTCCGAATGGTCATTCCCATGATGAGAAAGCAAGGCTTTGGCCGCATTATCACGTATGGCTTCCAAGGGGCAGATCATGCACCAGGCTGGATGCACAGGTCAGCCTTCGGAGCGGCAAAAGTAGGGCTGGCCTCATTGACGAAAACCATTGCCATTGAAGAAGCTGAAAATGGCATCACGGCCAATATGGTTTGTCCAGGCAAAATCGTTGGAGACATGAAAGAATCCACGATAGAAGAAGCCCGTCGGATTAAAGACGATGAAACACCGATTGGACGGTCTGGTACAGGGGAGGATATCGGTCGTATTATTTCGTTTTTATGTGATGATCGATCCGATCTGATTACAGGGACCGTCATTGAAGCAACAGGTGGACTTAACGTGATTCATAGGCATTAAGTTTTTCAGCTTTTTATACAGGGAATAGATGATATGAGAACAAATTCGAAAGGTGGATATACTACATGAAAGCTACATATCATGGACATTCAGTCGTACACATCGAAACAAACGGATATCATATTTGGATTGATCCATTTTTAAATGGAAATAAGCACACAGATATCAAACCGCAAGATGTCAAAGCAGATGTGATTTTGCTGACTCACGGACATGGAGATCACCTCGGTGACACCATTGAAATGGCTAAAAATAATGACGCTCTCGTCGTCGCGCCAAACGAGCTTGCTGTCTATTTAAGCTGGCAAGGGGTGAAAACGCACCCGCTTCATATCGGCGGCGGACGTGAGTTTGAATTTGGTAAAGTTAAGCTGACACAAGCGTTCCATGGCTCAGCTGTGATTGATGAAGAAGCGAAAACCATTACGTATACAGGCATGCCATCAGGTATTTTATTTACCGCAGAGGGCAAAACGATTTATCATGCAGGAGACACTGCGCTCTTTTCAGATATGAAGCTGATCGGTGAGCTGAATCATATTGACCTTGCATTCCTTCCAATCGGTGATAACTTCACCATGGGGCCAGACGATGCAAGAATAGCAGCAGAATGGCTTCGTGCAAAGCAGGTCGTTCCGATTCACTACAGCACATTCCCGCCGATTGAACAGGATCCGCATGCATTTGCAGACAGCCTGCACGGCGGCGTAGGTCACGTGTTAAACAGCGGAGAATCCATTGAAATTTGATCATCATGAACAAAAGCTGGCACACAAATGCCGGCTTTTTTGTTTGCCTGCATCGTGCTGAAGTAAAAGACAAATTGCTATTAAAAGCCTCCTGCCTTTATAATGAAACATAGATGAAAACGCTGAAAACAAAAAGGGTGAACGGGATTGGCGACAAAGCATGAACAAATTTTATCGTATATTGATTCATTAGATGTCGGAGAGAAAATCTCTGTCCGGCGGATAGCGAAAGAAATGAAAGTGAGTGAAGGGACCGCTTACCGGGCCATCAAAGATGCTGAAAATAAAGGATTCGTCAGTACCATTGAACGAGTCGGAACCATTCGAATTGAGCAGAAGAAAAAAGAAAATATTGAAAAGCTGACATATGCGGAAGTTGTGAATGTCATTGATGGACAGGTGCTTGGAGGACGAGCAGGCTTACATAAAACCTTAAACAAATTTGTCATCGGAGCGATGGAGCTGGATGCGATGATGCGATATACGGCAGCTGGAAACCTGCTGATCGTCGGAAACCGGATCAATGCCCACAAGCAAGCATTAGAGGCAGGAGCGGCTGTGCTGGTCACAGGCGGATTTTCAACAGATGAACAAATCATTCAGCTCGCAGATGAGCTTGAGCTGCCTATATTATCGACAAGCTACGATACATTTACGGTAGCGGCTCTCATTAACAGGGCCATTTATGACCAATTAATTAAAAAAGAGATTGTGCTTGTGGAGGATATTTTAACGCCGATTGAACGGACCGTATACTTATCACCAGAGGATAAGCTTGAGAAATGGTATGAGAAGAATTACGAAACAGGACACGGCCGCTTCCCGGTAGCAGATGATCAAATGAAGATTCACGGCATTCTCACCTCAAAGGATATTGCAGGTCATGACCGCTCTACACCGATTGAAAAGGTGATGACGAAACATCCGCTCACAGTCATTGGCAAAACATCTGTTGCCTCTGCTGCACAAATGATGGTGTGGGAAGGCATTGAGGTGCTGCCAGTTGTAGATGATTATGCGAAGCTGATTGGGATGATTAGCCGTCAGGATGTGCTAAAGGCGCTGCAAATGATTCAAAAGCAGCCGCAGGTCGGAGAAAAACTGGATGACGTTGTGTCGAGAGGATTTAAAGAAACCGATACAGAAAAACCGAAAGCAGATGCGGTTTATCAATATGAGGTCACACCACAAATGACAAACCAGCTTGGCAATATTTCATATGGTGTGTTTACACAAATTTTAATCGAAGCAGCCAACCGCTTCTTAAAATCTCATAAAAAAGGCGAGCTGATTGTCGAAAGTCTCTCTGTCTACTTCTTAAAACCGGTCCAAATGGAATCGACGATACAGATCAAGCCGAATATTTTAGAAGTAGGGCGCAAGTTTGGAAAGCTGGAAGTTGAGGTGTACCACCAATCAAATATCGTAGGGAAAGCGATGCTGATGGTGCAGCTGATGGAAAGAGGATAATCATAAAAAGGGCGAACTCATGTCGCCCCTCCTCTTATTACGCGTGATCTTTTTCGCCTTCCTTTAAAAAGAGCGGAAGATAATGCTTGTAGGCTTTATACCCAGCCCACGTACTGCCGATACCAACTGCAACAAAAATAAATCCAATGACAAATGCGAGTGACGAGCGGTTTAAAAATAATTGATTCACACCGAAGAGCAGGACAAAGCAGCCAAGTGCCATACTGGATTTGGCAGACCAGAATTTCTTCTCGACTGGCCGATTCGTACGGACATTCTTTGCTTTGTAGTATAAATAAAACATGGCAGAACTAATAATAAACACAATCAAAACAAGCATGTGTCAAGCCTCCATTGTAAGTGGTTACAACCCTATTTTAAACGTAAATAGGCTTGCTTACTAGAATAAATTGTCTATTCCTCACTTTTCCGTCAGGATAGATTATGATTTAATAATAAAAAAAGTATCGCATAAGAAGGAGTTTTTATGAAAAAAGAACTGATTAGAACCATATCATTATATGACACCATCATCATTCATAGACATGTAAGACCAGATCCTGATGCGTATGGATCGCAGTGCGGCCTTACGGAAATCTTGCGTGCCACCTATCCAGAAAAAAATATTTATGCGACTGGAACCCCGGAGCCAACCCTTTCATTTTTATATGAACTCGATGAGGTACCGGACGAAGTGTATAATGGTGCCCTTGTCATTGTCTGTGATACAGCCAATCAAGCAAGAATTGATGATCAGCGCTATTCAATGGGTGATCGATTAATGAAAATTGATCATCATCCAAATGAAGATCCTTATGGTGACTTGCTTTGGGTGGATACAGAGGCAAGCTCTGTGAGTGAAATGATTTATGAATTGTATCTAGAGGGGAAAGAAGAAGGATATCAGCTGAATACAAAGGCGGCTGAACTGATTTATGCCGGCATTGTAGGAGACACAGGCCGCTTCCTTTTCCCAAATACAACGAAAAAAACACTCAAATATGCAGGGGAACTAATCGAATATCCATTTTCATCATCAGACCTTTTCAATCAATTGTATGAGACGGATTTGAATGTCGTGAAATTAAATGGCTATATTTTTCAACATATCTCTTTGTCAGAGAATGGGGTAGCCTCTGTTTTTATTAAACGTGACATTTTGGAATCGTTCCAAACAACGGCGCAGCAAGCCTCGCAGCTTGTTGGGACACTTGGAAATATTGCAGGGATTAAAGCTTGGGTCTTTTTTGTGGAAGAAAACGATCAGATTCGTGTCAGATTCCGCTCTAAAGGCGTTGTCATTAACACCATTGCTAAAAAATATCATGGCGGCGGTCACCCGCTTGCAGCCGGTGCGTCCATTTATGATTGGGCCGTGGCAGATGAGATCTTACGTGATTTAGAAGAAGTATGTAAATCATCATCGTGAGAGAGGGAGGCTTCAAGTCTCCTCTCTCTTTTTTGATGCTGGAGAAAAGGGTTACTTGGATACAGGGATAAACCAGCAGCCGATGTCCGTTGAATCTTCATAGGCTTGGAGATTTTGATGCTTTAATTCTTTTTTAATTAAATGAGCCATCATTTCTGTCTCAGCATAAGCACACATGCCGTCTTTGATCCGGCTTGCTTTGTCTCGTGCCATTTGACGATAGCTATAAACCTCCATTTTCCTCACCTCTTTCTATTTAGGATATCGTTCTTCTTTTAGTGTATAAAAATTTGGAGTGAAAAGCGATCATTGAGGGCAGAAATTCATAAAAATTCCATAGGGTCATTATTCAGCAAATGAAATACGCACTTCCAGTGAAAGCTTCGTATAAATCGTCAGCTCTGTCACTTTGGCGCGGTATGCCTTTTCCCGAATCGTATATTCTTTATTTTCCACCGTTCGTTTTAATAATTCCTTTGTTTTGTAGACACTTTCAATATCCTTTGTGATGACTTCTGAGATGTCCTCTTTGACTTGATCTTCAAACTTTAGCGTATCCGGCTCTGGGATTTTATATTGCTCACGATTCACGAGATGAACATCTACGCTTTGGATCAGCAGCCGCTGCTTATTATCCTCATTTAACTTATGCAAATCTTCCCGATAGAGTGTGATTTGTTCTTTCAGACTGTCCATATGGTGCTGCTGGCTTCTGAGCAGTGTCACCTGCTTTTCCTGAAAGGTTCCATATGTAAAGAGGAAAATCAGCCAGCTGATAATCGCGCCGAACATCATTCCAGCAAAAAAACGCTGCCAGCCTGGGCGTTTATACAGCTCCGGCACTCTCATGATGACACATGCTCCTGAGTGAGCCACGTAATAATGAGATATCCCGTTTGTGCACCGCCCATGGCAGAGATAATTAATAAAATCTGTTTGAAAATATCACGCGTGTTTCCTTCGAAAATGCCTCTTTCAAAGCTATAGACCGCATCAAATGTGCCGCCGATTGCGGCGACAAGCGCCCAAATTTTTAAACGGTTGGCAAGACTTGAAATAATTGATAGGGGCGGCTGACCGGATAAATATGCACCTACACCGCCTATAATGGCACCACCTAAAATCACCCCAAGTGCGATAAAGTAACAGCTAATAAAGTTCGGAATAAAGGCTTCCTTCACATCCATTTTTTCCACCTCACTCTATTCAATATATGGCGTGCTCTGGACAAGTATGAACGGACGGAAAAGAAAGAACATTTGTTTCTCACCGCATCGCGTTTTATAATGAAAGAATGACTTTAGACGAAAGGAGTGGATTAAGCATGTCTTATGTTCATCTTCAGGTCCACAGTGGATACAGCTTGTTAAGCAGTGCAGCTAAGGTAAAGGAGCTCGTGCTAAAAGCAAAAGAACTTGGCTACAAAGCGCTCGCTCTTACCGATGACCATGTGATGTATGGAACGGTTGAATTTTATAAGGAATGTAAAAAACATGGCATCAAGCCGGTCATCGGTTTAACAGCTTCTGTCTTCATAGATGAACAAGAGACAGAGGCTTATCCCTTGGTACTCCTTGCAAAAAACAATGAAGGCTATCAAAATCTGATCAAAATTAGCAGTGTGCTGAAATCAAAATCAAAAGCTGGCCTGAAAGAAAAATGGCTGAAAAGCTATCATCATGGGCTTATTGCCATAACGCCAGGCGCATCTGGCTATATTGAAACGATGCTGAAGCATGATCAGTTAGAAGAAGCGCGCGATGCAGCAAGCCATTTGAAACGTATTTTTGGCGAGGGACATGTGTACATTGCGGTTCAGCCATTTCAGCAAGACGAGTCGCTTGCCGGAAAGCTGCGGGACGTCTCAAAAAGTGCGGAAATTCCACTTGTCGCGACGGGAGATGTTCATTACATCAACCGAGAGGACAAAACGGCGTATACATGTTTAAAGGCCATAAAAGCAGGACAGCAGCTTTCAGATATAGAGGAAGACCGAGGAGAAAAGCATTTCAGATCCATCGAAGAGATGATGGAATGGTATGCGGATGATCCTGAACTGCTTTCAAGAACGGTTGAGATCGCAGACCGCTGTGAAGTAGATTTAAATCTTGGACAGACAAAACTGCCATCCTATCCAACTCCTGATCAATCGACAGCAGATCAGTTTTTACGAAGAGTGTGCGCGGAAGGCATGAAACAAAGAAAGATCGCTTCAAATGAAACATATGTCAAAAGGCTTGAGTATGAGCTAAGCATTATCCAAAAAATGAATTTCAGTGATTATTTTCTTATTGTATGGGATTTTATGAAGTATGCGCATGACCACGGCATTGTCACAGGCCCAGGACGGGGGTCCGCAGCAGGCTCACTTGTTGCCTATGTTCTGTCTATTACAGATGTCGATCCGATCCGTCACGGCCTTTTATTTGAGCGTTTCTTAAATCCTGAGCGAATCAGCATGCCGGATATTGATATTGATTTTCCTGACACGAGAAGAGATGAAATGATTTCTTATGTAAAAGACAAATATGGGGACATGCATGTGGCTCAAATTGTCACGTTTGGAACACTTGCAGCAAAGGCAGCCTTAAGGGATGTCGGACGTGTGATGGGGATTGATTCAAAGGCAGCAGACCGTCTTGCAAAGCTCGTCCCATCGAAGCCAGGGACGACGCTGAAAGAAGCGGTGGCCGCATCTCCCGAATTAAAAACGCTGCTCCAGCAATCAGAAGAGCTTCGAACGGTCTTCCAGACAGCTTTAAAGGTAGAAGGCTTGCCAAGACACACGTCGACACATGCAGCCGGCGTTGTGCTAAGCGAAGAGCCGCTGACGCAGGTCGTTCCGATCCAAGACGGCCATGATGGTGTGTATTTAACGCAGTATGCCATGAATTATTTAGAAGATCTCGGACTTCTAAAGATGGATTTCTTAGGGTTAAGAAACTTAACGCTAATCGAATCCATTAAAAACCAGATTGAAAGACAGGAAAACGTCCACATTAACTTTAGTGACATTTCGTATCAAGATCAAAAAACGTTTGAATTGTTATCAGCAGGAGATACAACAGGGATTTTCCAGCTTGAATCACAGGGGATGCGCCAGGTGCTAAGACGGCTGAAACCTTCTAGTCTAGAAGACATCGTGGCAGTCAATGCCCTCTACCGGCCAGGTCCAATGGAGAATATCCCGCTCTTTATCGACCGAAAGCACGGCAGGGTCAAGGTCTCTTACCCGCATCCAGATTTGTATGACATTTTAAAGGACACATACGGGGTCATCGTTTACCAAGAGCAAATCATGCTGATTGCAGCGAAGATGGCGGGCTTTCAGCTAGGCGAGGCCGATCTATTAAGAAGGGCCGTTTCAAAGAAGGATAAAAAGGTCCTTGATGAAGAGCGAAGCCATTTTGTTGAAGGATGCCTAAAAAAGGAGTATCCTGTTAACATTGCAAATGACGTTTATGACTTAATCGTCAAATTTGCAAACTATGGTTTTAATAGAAGCCATGCTGTCGCATATAGCATGATTGGCTTTCAGCTTGCTTATTTAAAAGCGCATTATCCGTTATATTTTATGTGCGGACTTTTAACGAGTGTGATTGGAAATGAAGACAAAGTCGCTCAATATTTCTATGAGGCAAAGGAAAAAGGGATCTCTGTGTTGAAGCCTTCTATTAATAAGAGTGAATTTCCATTTACGGTTGAAAAAGGGGAGATCCGCTACAGCTTAAGAGCGATCAAAAATGTCGGAGTGTCAGCTGTAAAGGATATATACAGAGCAAGACAGGAAAAGCCGTTTGAAGATTTATTTGATTTTTGCGCAAGGGTATCACCAAAGAGTGTAAACCGAAAAACGATTGAAGAGCTCATTTTTTCAGGGGCGATGGATGAGTTTTATCCAAATCGTGCTTCGCTTTTAGCATCGATAGATATTGCGTTAGACCATGTGTCATTTTTAACACCTGAGGACCAGCTGGACTTTCTTGGGGATACAACCTTCTCCATTAAGCCAAAATATGCTGAGATAGACGAACTGCCGCTTGTCGACCTTTTGCAATTTGAAAAAGAGGCACTCGGTTTATATTTATCAAACCACCCAGTACAAGCGTATCGAGATCGCTTAAGAGAGAATGGAGCAGTAGAAATCATCAGACTTTCTTCTTATATAAAGCGAACGATTTCAATGGGGGGTCTTTTGACAAAAGTGAAATCGATTCGAACAAAAAATGGACAATCGATGGCATTTGTCACATTTGGGGATGAAACGGGAGAAATGGAAGGCGTCGTCTTTCCAGAGCAATTCAGAAAGCTGTCCCCCTTACTTGAGGAGGGCGCTATGCTTTATGTTGAAGGCAGAATAGATGTCAGAAATGACAGCAGTCAAATCATCGTGCAAGAAGCAGTTCTGCTTGAAGAGATGGGCACAAAAAGAAAAGAGTCTGTCTACATTCGGGTGAAAGAAGAAAACCATACGCAGGAGCTGCTTGAGCAAGTAAAACGAGTGATCTCTTTGCACAGCGGAGAAGCAGATGTCTATTTGTATTATGAAAAGCAAAAAAAGACGATGAGACTTCCAGATGCATACAAAGTTCATGCAGATCATGCCGTGATCTTCCAGTTAAAAGAGCTGCTCGGTGAACAAAACGTTGTGATTAAATGATGACAAATCGTCTGAATGTGTTTTACAAATCCACCTATTGTGTTATCATTTTAAAGATTCTGTGTATTTAAAACTGCCAGTATGTGCTTATCAACTTAGCAATTCATTAAATCATTTTCCACTTGAAGGAGTGTTCATCACATGTCATTAAGAGAAGAAGCATTACATATGCACAAAGAGAATCAAGGCAAACTCGAATCAAAATCAAAAGTACAAGTGAAAAATGCGAAAGACTTAAGCTTGGCTTACTCACCTGGTGTTGCAGAACCATGTAAAGATATTTATGACGACACAAGCAAAGTGTATGATTATACAATGAAAGGCAATATGGTCGCTGTTGTCACAGACGGAAGCGCTGTTTTAGGGCTTGGAAATATCGGTGCGGAAGCATCTCTTCCAGTCATGGAAGGTAAAGCTGTATTATTCAAAAGTTTTGCAGGCGTAGATGCCTTCCCAATCGCACTTGCGACAAACGATGTAGACAAAATCGTTGAAACAGTGAAGCTTCTTGAGCCGACTTTTGGCGGTGTCAACCTTGAAGATATTGCAGCTCCTAACTGCTTCATCATCGAAGAGCGTTTGAAAAAAGAGACAAACATTCCAGTTTTCCACGATGATCAGCATGGAACAGCGATTGTAACAGTAGCAGGACTTGTCAATGCCCTTAAACTGTCTGGAAAATCAATGTCTTCAATCAAAGTTGTGGCAAACGGCGCCGGGGCAGCAGGAATTGCGATTATCAAACTTCTCTATCATTTCGGTGTACGTGATATCATTATGTGTGATACAAAAGGCGCTATTTACGAAGGCCGCCCGAACGGTATGAATGCAGTGAAAAACGAAGTAGCTAAATTCACGAACCAAGACCGTAAAGAAGGTTCTTTAGAAGAAGTGATTGAAGGTGCAGATGTCTTCATCGGGGTATCAGTAGCAGGTGCTTTAACAAAAGAAATGGTTGGAAAAATGGCAAAAGATCCCGTGATCTTCGCAATGGCTAATCCAAATCCAGAGATCATGCCAGAAGATGCACATGCAGCAGGCGCAAGTGTTGTAGGAACTGGCCGTTCTGACTTCCCGAACCAAGTAAACAACGTACTTGCATTCCCGGGCATTTTCCGCGGAGCACTAGATGTGCGCGCAACACACATTAACGAAGAAATGAAAATTGCAGCTGTTGAAGCGATTGCTTCCCTTGTATCAGATGAAGAATTGTCAGCGGAATACGTCATCCCTGCACCATTTGATGCACGTGTAGCACCAGCGGTAGCTAAAGCAGTGGCAAAAGCAGCAATGGAAACAGGCGTTGCAAGAATCAAAGTAGACCCAGAAGCTGTTGCAGAAAAAACAAGAAAATTAACGATTATCGGCGAGTAATCGAATTGGAAAAGTGTGCACGTTCTTTCTGGAATAGGAGGAAAGGCGTGCACCATTTCCTCTCTGACACGAAAATTTTTTCATCCGGAATGAGATTTTTTTGTAGACGTTCACAATTCAAATATATCAACTGCTCAGCGCCCCAAACACATACTCATTTCTCATCAATTCCCCACTAAAAAAATGGAATGAAGGATGACAGCGTTTGACAAAAAAAGTACAATAGTTTCGGTACAGTTATGACATGTCCTATAATAGTGGATGTGCGTGTAAAGAAAAAACCCTTCAAAAAGGGAGGTAGTCATTTGTCAATCAAGAACATTTTCAGTAAAAAGAAAAAATATGCATCTGTACCCTCTGAACAGGCAAGTCAAGATGTCCCTGAAGGCATCATGACCAAATGTCCGCAATGTAAAAAAATAATGCTCACCAAAGAACTAGATAAAAATTTACGTGTTTGTATGAATTGCGGCAGACATTTGCAAATGAATGCAAAACAGCGTATTGAAAGCCTTGTAGACGAAGGCACATTTGAAGAATTTAACGGGCACCTGATTTCTGAAAACCCGCTCGGTTTCCCAGGCTACGAAGAAAAGCTTGAGAAAGACAGAGAAAAAACATCTTTGAATGAAGCCATTGTCACAGGTAAAGGTGAAATTGAAGGCCAAAGTGCTGTAATTGCTGTCATGGATGCCACGTTCCGTATGGGCAGTATGGGCTCGGTCGTTGGTGAAAAGATCACACTGGCTATTGAGAAAGCAAAAGCGGACAAGGTGCCATTTATTATTTTTACTGCATCTGGCGGAGCGAGAATGCAAGAGGGGATTCTCAGCCTCATGCAGATGGCAAAAACAAGTTCAGCATTAAAGCTGTTCAGCGAGGACCAAGGTTTGATTATCTCTGTGATGACCAACCCGACAACTGGCGGTGTATCAGCTAGTTTTGCGTCTCTCGGTGATTACAACTTTGCAGAACCTGGTGCATTAATTGGTTTTGCAGGCCGCAGAATCATTGAACAAACCATTCGTGAAGACCTGCCAGAGGACTTCCAAACGGCTGAATTTTTAATGAAGCATGGTCAATTGGATGCTGTCATTCACCGTGCAGAGATGAAAGAAAAACTGGGTCAAATCTTAGCATTACACAGCACAGGAGGTGAACGAGAGTGGCTGGAGAACTAGAATTTGAAAAACCTGTCATCGAACTTAGAGCGAAGATTGATGAATTAAAAAAGTTCACACAAAACTCAGAAATGGATTTAAGTGCAGAAATTGAGCGCCTTGAAACACGTCTGAGTAAGCTTGAAGCGGACATTTATACAAATTTAAAGCCGTGGGACAGAGTCCAGATTGCTCGTCATGCCATGCGTCCAACAACTCTCGATTACATTCAAGAGCTGTTTGACAACTTTTTCGAATGTCATGGTGATCGTTTCTATGGCGATGATGAAGCCATTGTTGGAGGAATCGCCACGTTTAAAGGGCTTCCTGTCACAGTCATTGGCCATCAGCGCGGAAAAGACACAAAAGAAAACTTGCGCCGTAATTTCGGAATGCCTCATCCAGAAGGTTACCGTAAAGCGCTGCGCTTGATGAAACAAGCAGATAAATTTAATCGCCCCATCATTTGCTTTATTGATACAAAAGGAGCATATCCTGGTAAAGCAGCTGAAGAACGCGGGCAAAGTGAAGCAATTGCGAAAAACTTATTCGAAATGGCAGGACTTCGTGTACCGGTTGTCTGTATTGTCATTGGAGAAGGCGGAAGTGGCGGAGCACTAGGCTTAGGCGTAGGAAACCACCTATTCATGCTAGAGAACTCAACGTATTCAGTGATTTCACCTGAAGGTGCAGCAGCACTGCTCTGGAAGGACTCATCACTTGCTAAAAAAGCTGCAGAAACAATGAAAATTACCGCTCCAGACCTAAAAGAATTAGATATTATAGATGATGTTATTAAAGAAGTGCAAGGTGGAGCACATCGAGACGTGAAACAACAAGCAGCCTACATGGATCAAACATTAAAACAGTCACTTACATCTTTGCTCAAACTATCGCCAGAAGAATTAGTCGAACAAAGATATCAAAAATACAAAGCAATTGGCAAAGTGTCGATTGAAAATCAATATATTGGGGTAAACTAAATAAACGTACAGCCTTTTTGGCTTACGTTTATTTTTTTTCATCTTTTTTCATGAAAACCTTCCTTGTGTAAGCGCTATTTGAAAATAATTTTCTTTTGTTTTCATAAAATTTGAAACGTCTGAAAACCCTGATATGATAAGGTTTAGAGAGCTTGACCCTACAAGTTTTTGAGAGATTTGCTTTCATGACTTTCTTAACTTTTGTTTAAAAACGGTTTATTTAATTGTATAATAAGTACGGTTTTAGAAATTCGTATTGAAAACATCCGGTTTTGCTCATGATTGTTTTCAAGCAGTGGAAATGGTATGTTTAATTCATATATGGTCTCTGAGGTGAAAAAGATGAAGCGTATAGGAGTTTTAACGAGCGGTGGGGATTCCCCAGGAATGAATGCAGCTGTGCGCGCAGTTGTAAGAAAAGCAATTTACCATAATGTTGAAGTTTACGGTATTTATAATGGATATTCAGGTCTAATTAACGGTAAAATTGAGAAACTCGAAATAGGTTCAGTAGGCGATATTATTCATCGTGGAGGAACAAAACTTTACACGGCAAGATGCCCTGAATTCAAGACAGTTGAAGGTCGCGAAAAAGGGATTGAAAACTTAAAAAAATTCGGTATTGAAGGACTTGTTGTCATCGGTGGAGATGGCTCATTCATGGGAGCGAAGAAATTAACAGAGCTCGGTTTTCCATGTGTAGGTGTCCCTGGCACGATTGACAACGATATTCCAGGTACTGATTTCACTATTGGCTTTGATACAGCACTGAATACTGTCATTGATGCCATTGATAAAATTCGTGATACAGCCACATCTCATGAACGTACATACGTAGTGGAAGTAATGGGAAGACATGCTGGTGATATTGCCCTCTGGTCAGGTCTTGCGGGCGGAGCTGAATCTATTTTGATTCCTGAAGCAGACTATGACATGGACGAAATTATTGCCAGATTGAGAAGAGGTCATGAGCGCGGCAAGAAGCACAGTATCATCATCGTAGCAGAAGGCGTAGGCAGCGGTGTTGAATTTGGCAAGCGAATTGAAGAGGAGACAAGCCTTGAAACACGTGTATCTGTCTTAGGACATATTCAGCGCGGAGGTTCTCCAAGTGCGTTTGACCGGGTGCTGGCAAGCCGTTTAGGAGCGTATGCAGTGGAGCTTCTTCTTGAAGGAAGTGGCGGACGCTGTGTGGGCATTCAAAGCAATGAACTCGTTCATCACGATATTTTAGACATCTTAGATAAAAAACATACAGTCGATCAACAGATGTACCGACTTTCACAAGAGCTCTCTATATAAAACGAGAAGACCTTAGGAGGAACAGTAATGAGAAAGACAAAAATCGTTTGTACAATCGGTCCAGCAAGTGAAAGCATTGAAACGCTGACTGAATTGATTGAAGCAGGAATGAATGTAGCCAGACTAAACTTCTCTCATGGAGATTTTGAAGAGCATGGTGCACGCATCGAAAACATTCGTAAAGCAGGTAAAACTTTAGGCAAGGACATTGCGATCCTTCTTGATACAAAAGGTCCAGAGATCCGTACACGTACTGTTGAAAACGGCTCAATTGAGCTAGTAGCTGGTGCTGATCTCATCGTGAGTATGGAAGACATTGTAGGGAATACGGAAAGAATTAGTGTGACGTACGAAGATTTAATTCATGATGTAGAAGTGGGCTCAACCATTCTATTAGATGATGGTCTCATTGGTTTAGAGGTCAAAGAACTCAACAAGGACCGCAGAGAAATCGTCACGAAAGTCATGAATACTGGCACGCTCAAAAACAAAAAAGGTGTAAACGTACCAGGTGTGAGTGTGAACCTGCCAGGTATTACAGAAAAAGATGCCAATGATATTCTGTTCGGAATTGAACAAGGCGTTGATTTCATCGCAGCTTCTTTTGTAAGACGAGCTTCTGATGTTCTTGAAATTCGTGAGCTTCTTGAAAAGAATAACGCAGCTGACATCCAAATCATTCCTAAGATTGAAAACCAAGAGGGTGTTGATAACATCGATGAGATCCTTGAGGTATCAGACGGTCTGATGGTTGCACGTGGAGACCTTGGTGTCGAGATCCCAGCAGAAGAAGTACCGCTTGTTCAAAAAATGCTGATCAAAAAATGCAATCGTTTAGGCAAGCCTGTGATCACAGCTACTCAAATGCTGGACAGCATGCAGCGTAACCCTCGTCCAACTCGTGCGGAAGCAAGTGACGTGGCAAATGCGATATTTGACGGCACAGATGCGATTATGCTTTCTGGTGAAACAGCAGCAGGGACATACCCCGTTGAAGCTGTACAAACGATGCACAACATTGCATCACGTTCAGAGGAAGCACTAAACTATAAAGCGATTCTTTCTCGCAGAAGCGAAGAAGTAGAAGTCAGCATTACAGATGCCATCGGCCAATCAGTTGCGCATACAGCAATGAAGCTTGACGTGGCAGCGATTGTGACACCTACTGAAAGCGGTCATACAGCGAGAATGATTTCAAAATATAGACCAAAAGCACCGATCGTAGCGGTAACAGCAAACGAATCAGTGGCTAGAAAGCTATCTCTTGTATTCGGCGTATTTGCTAAGAGCGGATCAAATACGAACTCTACAGATGAAATGCTTGAGAATGCAGTAGAGAAGTCAATTGAAACTGGCTATGTAAGACATGGCGACTTGATCGTGATTACAGCAGGTGTGCCAGTTGGTGAAACAGGTACAACGAACTTAATGAAAGTATATGTTGTCGGTGACATCATTGCGAAGGGTCAAGGGATTGGCCGTAAATCTGCATTTGGACCGGTTGTCATTGCACAAAGCGGAAAAGAAGCAGACGAAAAAATGTACGATGGTGCAATTCTTGTAGCGAACTGCACAGACCGTGATATGATGGGCGCTTTAGAGAAAGCATCTGCTCTTATCACAGAAGAAGGCGGTTTAACAAGCCATGCAGCAGTCGTTGGACTCAGCCTTGGCATTCCAGTGATTGTTGGTCTTGACAGCGCAACAACACTTCTAAAAGAAGGCGAAGAGATTACAGTAGATCCAACACGCGGAGCGATCTACAAAGGCCGTGCAAGCGTCCTTTAAATCACACACGAGAGGAGTTATCTGACTCCTCTCTTTTTTTATGTTACACTAAAAAAAGTAAACAGCTTTCGATGAAAGATACCCCATGAGGTGATATGGTTGAAATATTTTCTACTATTATTGATTCTGTTCCCTGCAGTGGAAATTAGTTTGTTTTTAATCTCAAGTAAAATCATTGGCATTTTACCAACGATGCTCATCATCGTGCTCACGAGTGTATTAGGTGCTTATTTTGCAAGAAAGCAAGGAATTGAAGCATTTCAGAAAGTGCAGCGAGATTTACAATATGGCAAGATGCCAGGGGCAACCATTGTAGATGGCTTTTGCATTCTCATTGGCGGTTTGCTGCTGCTCATTCCAGGCTTCTTATCGGATCTCATTGGGGCCTTGCTGCTCATTCCGATGACGAGAAAGCGAATCAAGCCGCTCTTTGAACGCTGGCTCAGAAACATGTCAAACCGGAAACGCTATACCATTATTCGCTAAAGAGACCTCATCAGAAGGTCTCTTTTACTTTTGCATGCCATACCTAATGTACTGATAAATATCCCTAAAAACACCTGCATTACGAAACGCCTGCCATACGACAAGAGAAGCAGGGCCAAGGGCAAGTCCGAGAAAACCAAACCATTTTAACCCGACAAATAGCGCTACAAGCGTTGCTAAAGGATTAAGCCCGATGGATTTACTTAAGACTTTCGGCTCTGATATTTGTCTTTGAATTAATACGACAATATACAAAATGCCCAGCCCGATGGCAAGTGAAAGATTGCCTGTCATGGCGGAGTAAATGATCCAAGGTAGAAAAACAGTTCCGCTGCCGATATAAGGAAGTAAATCGACAAGCCCAATACATAATGCGATCACAAAAGCATGATCGACTTTTAAGATGATCAGCCCAATGAGCACGATGCCGATGGTTATGGCAACGAGCAGAAGCTGAGCTTTCATAAAGCCAGTAATCGCTTTTTTGATTTCAGATAAAATGGCGCGTGTATGCTGCATCCACTTTGCGGGGAAGATACGTGAACCATATTTTTTTAAAGTAAACCAATCTTTTGTGATAAAAAAAGTCGCTAGTGCGGAAAATAAAAGTGTTGCTGCTGCATCAGGCAAAAGACCTAAAAAAGCTGGAATGAGTTCGAGTGTTTTTGAAAGAAAAGTCCCGATTTTCGCGGCTGCTTCGTCGCCAAGTGCTTGAATTTGTCCCAAAATCGATTCCTTTTGTCCTGCTTGAAGCGTATTAAATTGGGCAGTCAAATCATGATATAAAGGCAGAATCTTATTTGTGAAAAACTGCTCCACAATACTGATCATTTGATCAAGATGACCGGGTAGTACCTTTGCTAAATAAGCACTTCCTGAAATGATTTCCGCTACTAAAAGCGTCATTAAGCCGGCTGCTGTCACTAAAAAGAGCAATAGAACAATAACCACGACAAACCCTCTTGGCATCCCGGTGATCTCTTCTATTTTGCATACGGCAGGATGAATCAAACAGGACACAGCAAGTGCGATCCAAAAAGGATATAAAAACGGAAAAGACTGATATAAAAAGACAACCGCAAACACGGCAATGCTGATCATCATCAAACTTCGCAGAAAAATGGCCACATAGGCGTGATTCACACAATCCCCTCCAAAAAACAAGCATGTCCGATACTTCATTTTATTCAAAAAGATTAGTAATATGAAAAGGTCGGAATAAAAAGAAAGGAAGGGGCGGCGTATGTTTACTCAAGCAAATTTATTTTTGGTTCTTTTACTCGTTATTGCACTTATTGCGAAGAACAATTCGTTAATTTTCGCGGTTTCTGTGCTGATTGTGATTAAGCTCATTGGCCTGGATCAAAAAATTTTCCCGGTTCTGCAATCAAAAGGCATCAATTGGGGGGTGACCGTCATTACAATTGCTGTGCTTGTGCCCATCGCAACTGGTGACATTGGATTTAAGCAGCTTGGAGAAGCGATGAAATCTTCCTATGCTTGGATTGCACTTGGAGCGGGTATATTAGTAGCACTTATTGCAAAAAACGGCATTGTACTACTAGAAAATGATCCGCATATTACGGCAGCGCTTGTGTTCGGCACGATTTTGGCCGTCAGTTTATTTAAAGGTGTGGCTGTTGGCCCGCTGATCGGTGCAGGAATTGCCTATTTGGCGATGCAAGCTGTGAAATTTTTCAGCGGATGAATTGAGAGTGGCTCATGCCACTTTCTTTTTTATTTTTTTCTTGCGCGAGCTTTTGCAATAAAACATAATTAAATATATTAAAAGAAGCAAAATCCCTTTATTCCATGCCCTACACGGAAGGCTGGAAAAAAATTTATCAAAAAAAATTATAGTTAAACATTTAACAAATGTCTGATTATTGTTTATAATGGGAATAGGCTTAATTTTGAACTCATTGATCACACAAGAGATATGAGGCTAAAAGCGCTCTAACCGTATAGGTAAATGTAAGCATTTTCTTTTCTGAACCTGCCACCATATTCGGGTTGGATAGCGCTTTCAAAAAGTGAGAATTCTGCAACGAAGGGGAATCTTTTTAAAAAGGGGAGATTGAACATGACAGCAACAAGAGGTCTAGAAGGTATTGTGGCAACAACTTCATCCGTAAGCTCAATTATTGATGATACTCTTACTTATGTAGGGTACAATATCGATGATTTAACTGAAAAAGCTACATTCGAAGAAATTGTCTACCTGTTATGGCACTTAAAGCTGCCGAATGAGCAGGAGTTGAGTGAATTAAAACAGCAGCTCAATGAAAATGCTCACATTCCGCAAGAAATCATTGAGCACTTTAAATCTTATTCGCTGGATGGGGTTCATCCAATGTCTGCGATTCGTACAGCGGTATCCTTACTAGGTTTACTCGATGACGAATCAGAGATTATGAACAAAGAAGCGAATTACAGAAAAGCCATTCGATTACAGGCGAAAATTTCTGGTCTTGTCGCTGCGTTCTCACGCATTCGAAAGGGGCTTGAGCCTGTACAGCCAAAAGAAGAATACAGCTATGCTGCGAACTTCTTGTATATGCTAAACGGCGAAGAACCATCACCAGTAGAAATTGAGGCAATTGATAAGGCACTCATTCTACATGCGGATCATGAATTAAATGCGTCGACATTTACAGCACGTGTATGTGTTGCTACACTATCAGATATCTACTCTGGTGTAACAGCAGCCATCGGCGCGCTTAAAGGACCACTTCATGGCGGCGCCAATGAAGGCGTTATGAAGATGCTTTCAGAAATTGGCGAAGTCGAAAACGTAGATTCCTATATTCATGGTAAGCTAGAGAAGAAAGAAAAAATTATGGGCTTTGGCCACCGTGTATACCGCCAAGGTGACCCGCGTGCTAAACATCTAAAAGAAATGAGCCAGCGTTTAACAAACCTCACTGGCGAGCCGAAATGGTATGAAATGTCTGTTCGCGCAGAGGAAATCGTGACATCAGAGAAAAATCTTCCACCGAATGTCGATTTTTATTCTGCATCTGTATATCACAGTCTTGGTATTGATCATGACTTGTTTACACCAATTTTCGTGATCAGCCGATTCTCTGGATGGATCGCTCACATTTTAGAGCAATATGACAACAACCGTCTTATCCGTCCAAGAGCTGATTACATTGGACCTGATCTTCAAACGTTTGTTCCGATCAGTGAAAGAGACTAATGTTTATAGAATAAGCGGAGGCTGATCCAAATAAACCAATCAGCCTCCATATCAATCAAAAACAAATCATGTGAAAAACTTCTTCGCTTGCAGACATCAAGCCAAGAAGTTTCAAATATTCACTACATAACCTGGGAGGTAATATCATTGTCACAAGGCGAAAAAATTACAGTTACTGGCGGCGTATTGAATGTACCAAATAATCCAATTATCCCGTTTATCGAAGGGGATGGAATCGGTCCTGACATTTGGAAAGCAGCATCAAGAGTTCTTGAAGCAGCTGTAGAAAAAGCATATAAAGGTGAAAAGCAAATCACTTGGAAAGAAGTATATGCAGGTGAAAAAGCTTACAATAAAACTGGAGAGTGGCTTCCAGAGCAAACGCTTGAAGACATTCGTGAATACTTAATTGCTATTAAAGGACCACTTACAACACCAATTGGTGGAGGAATCCGTTCATTAAACGTGGCACTTAGACAAGAGCTTGATTTATTCACATGCTTACGTCCAGTTCGCTGGTTCCAAGGCGTACCATCTCCTGTGAAACGTCCAGAAGATACAGATATGGTGATCTTCCGTGAGAACACTGAAGATATCTATGCAGGAATCGAGTATGCAAAAGGATCAGACGAAGTGAAGAAGTTAATCGACTTCTTGAAAAACGAATTAGGTGTGAACAAAATCCGTTTCCCAGAAACTTCAGGTATCGGGATCAAGCCAGTTTCTGAAGAAGGAACATCTCGTCTTGTCAGAGCAGCTATCCAATATGCAATTGACCAAGGCCGTAAATCTGTGACGCTTGTTCACAAAGGAAACATCATGAAATTTACAGAAGGTGCCTTCAAAAACTGGGGCTACGAAGTGGCTGAAAAAGAGTTTGGTGACAAAGTCTTTACATGGGCACAATATGATCGTATTGTAGAAAAAGATGGAAAAGATGCGGCAAACAAAGCGCAAAGTGAAGCAGAAGCTGCTGGCAAAATCATTGTCAAAGACAGCATTGCAGATATTTTCCTTCAACAAATCCTAACTCGTCCAGCTGAGTTTGAGGTTGTTGCAACAATGAACTTAAACGGAGACTACATCTCTGATGCACTTGCAGCACAAGTTGGTGGAATCGGTATCGCACCAGGTGCGAACATCAACTACGAAACAGGACACGCTATTTTTGAAGCGACTCACGGAACAGCACCGAAATATGCTGGTCTTGATAAAGTGAATCCATCTTCTGTTCTTCTATCAGGCGTGCTTTTACTTGAGCACCTTGGCTGGCAGGAAGCAGCTGATCTAGTGATTCAATCTGTTGAAAAAACAATCGCATCAAAAGTCGTCACATACGATTTTGCTAGATTAATGGATGGCGCAACAGAAGTGAAGTGTTCTGAGTTTGCTGACGAGCTCATCAAAAACTTGTCTTGATTCTTAAACTTTAAAGTTAAAGGGGAAAAAAGAAATGGCAAACAAGCGTAAAAAAGTATCTGTCATCGGAGCAGGCTTTACTGGAGCAACTACAGCATTTCTAACGGCTCAAAAAGAATTAGCGGATGTCGTATTAGTCGATATTCCTCAGCTTGAGAACCCAACAAAAGGGAAAGCACTTGATATGCTGGAAGCAAGCCCTGTTCAAGGCTTCGATGCAAACATTACAGGAACTTCTAACTACGAAGATACAGCCGGTTCTGATGTAGTGGTCATTACGGCAGGAATTGCAAGAAAGCCGGGAATGAGCCGTGACGACCTCGTGTCAACAAATGAAAAAATCATGCGCAGTGTGACACGCGAAATTGTTAAATATTCTCCAGAAGCGATCATTGTTGTGTTAACAAACCCTGTTGATGCAATGACATATGCAGTTTATAAAGAATCAGGATTACCAAAAGAAAAAGTCATTGGACAATCGGGCATTCTTGATACAGCACGTTTCCGTACGTTCGTTGCTCAAGAATTAAACCTATCTGTCAAAGATGTGACGGGCTTTGTACTTGGTGGACATGGCGATGACATGGTTCCGCTTGTTCGTTACTCTTATGCAGGTGGTATCCCGCTTGAAACATTGATACCAAAAGATCGAATTGATGCGATTGTTGAAAGAACAAGAAAAGGCGGCGGCGAAATCGTCAACCTATTAGGTAACGGTAGTGCGTATTATGCACCGGCTGCTTCACTAGTTGAAATGGTTGAGGCGATCCTAAAAGATCAGCGCCGCGTCATTCCAACGATTGCATACCTTGAAGGTGAATATGGCTACGAAGGCATTTACCTTGGTGTTCCAACAATCGTAGGTGGAAACGGCCTTGAGCAGATCATTGAGCTTGAGCTGACAGAAGAAGAAAGAAGTCAGCTTGACCGTTCTGTTGAATCTGTTAAGAACGTCATGAAAGTATTGTCTTAATATGAATCAAAAAGAAGGCTTCTCTTAAATAGGGGCCTTCTTTTTGTTTACAAAACAAAACTTGTCGAAATTTTAAATTGTTCTCTTGTTAAGCTTTCGTTAAAATGAAAGAGAAAGCATGACTTCTCGCTTTTCACATAAGATACAAAAAACCGGATGCAGGGGAAATCACTAATTGGAGGCACAACATGAATAAAAAAATATTAGTTGTGGATGATGAAGAATCGATTGTAACACTTCTAAGCTATAACCTTGAAAGGGCGGGCTATGATGTCGTCACAGCAAGAGATGGGGAAGAAGCACTTGAAAAAGCAGCAAGTGAACAGCCTGATCTCATTGTATTAGATTTAATGCTTCCGAAGATGGACGGCATTGAAGTGTGCAAACAACTGAGAATTCAAAAAATGATGTTCCCTATTTTAATGCTGACAGCAAAGGACGATGAATTTGATAAGGTGCTCGGCCTTGAACTTGGAGCCGATGATTACATGACAAAGCCATTCAGTCCTAGAGAAGTTGGTGCTCGGGTAAAAGCCATTTTGAGACGAGCGCAGCAATCTCAGCCTGTCCCTTCACAAGAGGAGAAGGAAGAGATCATTGCAGACCAAATCAAAATTGGTGAACTCCGCATTTTACCTGAACATTACGAAGTCTACTTCCAAGAAGAACGTCTAGAGCTCACACCAAAGGAATTTGAACTGCTGCTTTATTTGGCCAAGCATAAAGGCCGTGTTCTCACGCGTGATCTATTATTAAGTGCCGTATGGAATTATGACTTTGCAGGAGACACACGTATTGTGGATGTTCATATCAGCCACTTGCGAGACAAAATTGAAAAGAATACAAAAAAACCAACATATATTAAAACCATTCGCGGCTTAGGCTACAAATTGGAGGAGCCAAAGCCAAATGAGTAAAATTAGGACCCGCCTGTTTTCAGGGCTCATCTTTCTCCTTTTTATTGTGTTTGTTGCACTTGGCCTTTTCCTGGATCACATGTTTCATGTTTTCTATGAAACAAAATTAACGGAACGAATGGAAAAGGAATCGAGCTTTCTCCTTTCTTCAATGAATGGTGATGATCTGAAGGCGAAGCAAAACAAGGAGATCCTCAAACAGGCAAAGCAGCATCTCGATATGAATGCGTCGATTGTGGACCTGAAGGGGAATATCATACATACAACGGGTCAAGCAGAACAAAGAGCCATCATTCAAAACACGCTGAAAAATGAACGCCTCCAAACAAAAGGAGCGGTCATTGATGATGAGAAGGATGCGCTATTTCATTATGCAGTCCCTATCATGAAACAAAACGAACCAGCGGGATATTTATTTCTCCATGCTTCATATCAGCCTTTAAATGAAATTGACGGCCAGCTGTGGCTTGCATTAGCCTTTTGTCTTGGCTCGGCTATCATAATCATCGTCTTCTTTGGCTACCGCATGTCGATGAAGTATGTGAAACCGATTGATTATGCGACAAAGGTAGCCAAACAGCTTGAACGCGGAAACTATGATACCAATAACTATGAAGAGCTGATCATTGAAACAAGTGAGCTCAATACATCGATGAAGCGCCTTGCAGAAAGCCTTCAAGAAATGACAAGCGCTGGTGAAATGCAGCGAGACCGACTGCAAACGGTCATTGAAAACATTGGAGCGGGGATTATTTTGATTGATAAAATGGGTTATATCAACCTGGTCAATCGAACTTTCCGCAAACAATTTAAGGTACAAAAGCATATTTACATGCACAAACTGTACCATGAAGCCTTCACACATGAAGAGATTATTGAGCTAATTGACGAAATTTTCATGACAGAAACCAAGGTTCGGAAGTTTTTACGTCTAGCCGTTGAGATCGAACGACGCTACTTCCAAGTCGATGGCGTCCCAATCTTAAGTACGGACGATGAATGGAAAGGGATTGTCCTTGTGTTTCATGATGTGACAGAAACAAAGCAGCTAGAACAGATGCGAAAAGACTTTGTCGCGAATGTCTCCCATGAATTAAAGACACCGATTACGTCGATTAAAGGGTTTTCCGAAACCCTTCTTGATGGAGCGATTGATGACAAAGAAGCGCTGACAGAATTCCTTTCGATCATCCTAAAAGAGAGTGTCCGTTTAGAAACACTCATTCAAGACTTACTCGATCTGTCTAAAATTGAACAACAGCAGTTTAAGCTGAACATACAAGAAGCCAATGCGACAGAAATTATTCAGGAGATTGAAGTCTTATTGAAACATAAAGCTTCAGAAAAAGGGGTACAATTGCATGTGTGTGTCCCGAAAGAACCGGTCTATGTCATGGCTGACCCGCTGAGATTAAAGCAAATCTTCCTCAACCTCGTGAACAATGCGCTCACCTATACACCGGAGGGGGGAAATGTCACGATCTCGGCAAGACCACGGAAAGACGGCTATGAATTTGATGTAGCAGATACAGGAATCGGCATGAAAAAAAGGGAGATTCCAAGAATATTCGAGAGATTTTATCGAATTGATAGAGATAGAAGTAGAAATTCAGGCGGTACAGGGCTTGGCCTTGCCATTGTCAAACACCTTGTCGAAGCGCATGAAGGGACAATTTCCGTCCACAGCAAACAAGGCAAAGGGACGACTTTTACAGTGAGCCTGAAATCGAAATAAAGAAAAAGGAAAGTCGCGTTAAAATTTACATGATCTTTACAATGAATTCATGTTTTGTTAAACAATCATTGGTAGGATGAATAGGAACCCCTTCATCCAAGGAGCCAATTTTGGAAGGACGAAAGCACTTGTTGCTTTCGTCCCTTTTTATGCAGGTTCGTCTATTTTCTTTTCAAAATAAACTTTGATAAAATAAAGATACAACGTGTGAAAGAGACGGCTGAGATGGCTCAGTCGATGGAGGATTAAAAACATGACAGACAAAAAGAAATTAGTACTAGTGGATGGAAACAGTCTCGCTTATCGAGCCTTTTTTGCTTTGCCGCTATTATCAAATGATAAAGGCGTACATACAAATGCCATTTATGGCTTTGCGATGATCCTCATGAAGATGCTGGAGGACGAGAAGCCGACCCATATGCTCGTCGCTTTTGATGCGGGAAAAACAACGTTCCGTCACGAGACATTTAAAGAATATAAAGGCGGAAGACAAAAAACGCCGCCAGAGCTATCAGAACAAATGCCGTTCATTCGTGAACTATTAGATGCCTATCACGTGAAAAGGTACGAGCTTCCTCAATATGAGGCAGATGATATTATCGGTACATTAGCTGTGGAGGCAGAAAAAGACGGCTTTGAAGTCAAAGTCTTCTCAGGAGATAAAGACTTAACGCAGCTTTCGACTGATCATACGACGGTGGCTATTACGAAAAAAGGCATCACAGAAGTAGAATACTACACTCCGGCTCATATTGAGGAAAAATATGGCCTGCGCCCAGATCAAATCATCGATATGAAAGGGCTGATGGGCGATTCCTCAGATAATATTCCAGGGGTGCCGGGTGTGGGTGAAAAAACAGCGATTAAATTGTTAAAGCAGTTTGAAACGGTTGAAAACCTGCTTGAACATATTGACGAGGTTAGCGGCAAAAAGCTAAAAGAAAAGCTTGAAGAACATAAAGAACAAGCTTTGATGAGTAAAAAGCTGGCGACAATTCATGTAGAAGCACCACTTGATGTGTCGAGCAAAGATCTCGCTTATGAAGGCCCTCACATGGATCAAGTGATTTCCCTTTATAAAGAACTAGGCTTTCAAACACTGCTAGAGCGTCTAGGAGAAGCACCAGAAACTGGTGAACAGGTCGAAGTAGAAGCGTTAGAAGTGAAAAAGGTGACAGATGTAACGGATGATATGCTGACAGATCATGCTGCGCTTGTGGTAGAACAGCTAGGAGATAATTATCACGAAGCGGATTTGATCGGTTTTGCAATCCATAATGAAAACGGTGCGTTTTTTATGACAAAAGAAAATGCACTCGAATCAGACGCGTTTAAACAATGGGTACAGGATGAAACGAAGAAAAAATGGGTCTTTGATTCAAAAAGAGCAGTTGTCGCCCTCAGATGGCATGATGTCGATCTAAAAGGTGTCGATTACGATGTCCTGCTCGCTTCATATGTCGTCAACCCGCAGAAATCATACGAGGACGTGGCAAGTGTGGCGAAGGAGTATGGTCTGAATATTGCCCTCTCTGATGAAAAAGTGTACGGAAAAGGTGCAAAGCAGGCGATTCCACCTGAAGATGAGCTAAAAGATCATCTTGGACGGAAAGCAGCGGCGATCTTTGCCCTGCATGATCTAACACTTGAAGAGTTAGAAAAAAATGATCAGCATGAACTGTATGAAGATTTAGAGCTGCCGCTTGCACTCATCTTGGGTGAAATGGAATCTCTTGGGGTAAAGGTGGATATTGAGCGCCTAGAGAAGATGCGTGAAGAATTAACGAAAAAGCTCAAGGAATATGAAGAAACCATTCACCGTTTAGCGGGAGAAACGTTTAACATCAATTCGCCTAAACAGCTTGGTGTGATTTTATTTGAAAAATTAGGTCTGCCGATGATCAAGAAGACTAAAACAGGCTACTCCACGTCTGCGGATGTTCTTGAAAAGCTTGAAGACAAGCACGAAATTATTCGGTCGATTCTGCATTACCGCCAAATTGGAAAGCTGCAATCGACCTACGTAGAAGGCTTAATGAAAGTAACGCACAAGGATACCCATAAAGTTCATACAAGATTTAATCAGGCGCTCACGCAAACAGGAAGATTAAGCTCAACGGATCCAAACCTTCAAAATATCCCGATTCGTTTAGAAGAAGGCCGGAAGATTCGTCAAGCGTTCGTTCCATCAAAAGAAGGGTGGCTCATGTTTGCAGCTGACTATTCTCAAATCGAGCTGCGTGTACTCGCTCATATTTCTCAAGATGAGAACTTGATCGAAGCCTTTACGCAAGATATGGATATTCATACAAAAACAGCCATGGATGTGTTCCATGTATCAGAAGAAGAAGTAACCTCCTCTATGAGAAGACAGGCCAAGGCTGTGAACTTCGGAATCGTTTATGGAATTAGTGACTATGGACTTTCTCAAAACCTTGGAATTACAAGAAAAGAAGCATCGGCATTTATTGAACGCTATTTAACAAGCTTTAAAGGCGTGAAAACATATATGGAAGAGGTCGTGCAGGAAGCAAAACAAAAAGGCTACGTCACGACGCTTCTAAAACGCAGAAGATATATACCGGATATCACAAGCCGTAATTTTAATATCAAAAGCTTTGCAGAAAGAACGGCGATGAATACACCGATTCAAGGCAGTGCTGCAGATATTATTAAAAAAGCAATGATTGATATGGCGCGAAAGTTAAAAGAAGAGAACTTGCAGGCAAACCTTTTATTGCAGGTGCACGATGAACTGATCTTCGAAGCGCCAAAAGAAGAAATCGCCATACTAGAAAAAATTGTCCCTGAAGTCATGGAAGACACACTTCAGCTTGATGTGCCGCTAAAAGTTGATTTTGCTTCAGGCCCATCTTGGTATGACGCAAAATAAATAGAGAGAGAAAAGGAGCGAGGAGCATGCCGGAATTACCAGAAGTTGAAACCGTCCGGCGCACTCTCAAGCGGTTAGTCAAAGGAAAAACGATTGAAACGGTCGATATCAAATGGCCAAACATCATCAAACGTCCTGGGGAACCGGAAGAGTTCGCAAGAAGGATGGTAGGAGAAACCATACAAACCATTGAAAGAAGAGGGAAGTTCTTACTCTTTCATTTAGACCACTACGTGATGGTCTCCCATTTAAGGATGGAAGGAAAATACCGCGTACATGAAGCAGATGAGCCTTATGATAAACACGTACACGTCGTCTTTACGTTTACAGATGGTACCGAGCTTCGGTACCATGATGTGCGGAAATTTGGCACAATGCATCTATTTCAGCCAGGTGAAGAGGAAAAAGAACTCCCGCTCTCACAGCTGGGATATGAACCTTTTTCTGAACAGTTCACTCCGGAGCATTTATGGGAGCAATTGAAAAAAACATCCCGCGTGGTCAAAACAGCGTTACTTGATCAAAAGATTGTCGTGGGACTTGGTAATATTTATGTGGATGAAGTCCTTTTTAAATCAGGCATTCATCCAGAAACAAAAGCAAATCAGCTAAGTCTGGAATCCTGCAAAGTGCTTCACAAGCATATTATCGACACACTTCAAGTGGCGGTAGATGCGGGAGGAAGCACGATTCGTTCATATATTAATTCACAAGGCGATATTGGAACATTTCAATTGCAGCTTCTTGTATATGACCGGCGGGGAGAGCCTTGCCAAACATGCGGAAGTATCATTGAGAAAACGGTTGTTGGAGGGCGCGGCACTCATTTTTGTGTGACCTGCCAAAAACGTCCTCAATAAAGGTAAGCCATCAGCATGCTTCCTTTTTGCTATGCATACGATAAAAAACATTCATTTTTCAGCAAGGTGTAGACTGACACACAGCCCACCTGCTCTTCATATAGTGAAGAAGAGTCTAGGACGCCTAGAGACTCTTGATCATCGTTGCATGAACAGAAAGGAAGAGTTCAGGTATGATTTCGATTTCGCTCCTGTTTTTAGCTATTGCAGTCAGCATCGACAGCTTTTCTGTGGGTTTTACGTATGGTCTTCGCAAAATGAGGATTCCATTTAAAGCCATTGTCATTATTGCTTGCTGTTCAGGGATTGTGCTGCTCATTTCCATGCTGATTGGCAGCCTGCTTACGACATTCCTCCCTGTCTCAGTGACAGATAAACTTGGTGGAGGTATTTTGATTGCCATTGGACTTTGGGTTTTGTATCAGTTTTACAAACCAGCGAAAGAGCGTGACTTGCTCCTTCATGAAAAAACGTTGCTTAATGTAGAAGTGCAATCTCTTGGGCTTGTCATCCAAATTTTGCGAAAGCCTACAAGTGCAGATATTGACCGATCTGGGACGATCAATGGAATGGAAGCAGTGCTCCTTGGGATTGCTTTATCTATCGATGCATTTGGTGCAGGGATTGGCGCAGCGATTCTAGGGTTTTCTCCAATTGTGATGAGTATCACGGTAGCAGTGATGAGCTCACTCTTTGTGTGTATCGGGCTGCGTGCCGGACATTATTTGGCAAATTGGCGCTGGATTGATAAGCTCGCATGCTTACCAGGGATGCTGCTTATTTTAATTGGGGTTTGGAAGCTGTAAAGGAGGAAATCAATTGACGCTCGTCATTGGATTAACTGGCGGGATTGCTAGTGGAAAAAGCACAGTCTCGCAGATGATAAAAGAGCAGGGCATCCGGGTGGTGGATGCAGATGTCATTGCAAAAGAAGCTGTTTCTAAAGGGACACCAGCCCTTCATCAAATCGTTCAAACCTTCGGTGAGGATGTCCTCCTGCCAAATGGTGAGCTGAACCGGCAGCAGCTAGGAGCGATCATTTTTTCTGATGAAGAGAAAAGAAAGCAGCTCAATGCCATCGTTCATCCAGAAGTCAGAAAGGAAATGCTCAAGCAGCGAGATGAAGGGATCAATCAGCAAGAAACATTCGTTGTGCTTGATATCCCGCTTTTATTCGAGAGTCAGCTGGAGAGCCTTGTTGACCGCATCATTGTGGTGTATACAACGCCTGAATTGCAGCTATCGCGGCTCATGAATCGAAACGACCTTAGCGAGGAAGAAGCGCTGAATCGTATTCATTCCCAGCAGCCTCTTGAGGAGAAATGTCAAAAAGCAGACCGCGTGATCGAAAACACAAAAGATCTCGCTTTTATGAGAAAACAATTACAGAACATATTAAACGAATGGGAACATACAGATAAGTAAGAGTACATACACGTACTCTTCTTTTTTTATGCTTTTTTCTTATTTCCTTTGAAAAGAACAGCCCTTTTTAGAAAATATACGTTTATATACTGGCAATTACATTCTAATGTGATATACTAATTTCATAAATAAATTATTGAGTATAACACATAATAGAGGAGTGACCTGTTCATGAAGGTAAAAGCAGCGATCAATGGGTTTGGCAGAATTGGACGCATGGTCTTCAGAAAAGCAATGCTTGATGATCAAATTCAAATTGTAGCGGTTAACGCAAGCTATCCTGCCGAAACGCTAGCACATTTAATTAAATATGACACAAATCATGGACGTTACGAATGCGATGTGACAGCAGAAGATGACGCTTTGATTGTGAATGGAAAAAGAGTGCTTTTGCTCAATAACAGAGACCCAAAGCAGCTTCCATGGGGAGAGCTTGGGATTGATATCGTCATAGAAGCAACGGGTAAATTTAATTCAAAAGATCAAGCGATGGGCCATATAGATGCCGGAGCGAAAAAAGTCATTTTAACAGCTCCAGGTAAAAATGAAGACATCACGATTGTGATGGGTGTGAATGAGGATGATCTTGATCCTGAAAAGCATGTCATTATTTCAAACGCATCTTGTACAACAAACTGTTTAGCTCCAGTTGTCAAGCTGTTAGATGATGAATTTGGCATCGAGAACGGCTTAATGACAACGGTTCATGCGTATACAAATGATCAAAAAAATATCGACAACCCGCATAAGGATCTGCGCCGGGCGAGAGCGTGTGCTCAGTCCATCATTCCAACAACGACGGGTGCCGCTAAAGCGCTTTCTTTAGTGCTTCCGCACATGAAAGGGAAATTACATGGACTTGCGCTTCGCGTGCCAGTCTCAAATGTGTCGATGGTTGATCTTGTGGTCGACTTGAAAAAAGATGTGACAGCAGAAGAGGTAAATGCAGCCTTCTCAAATGCATCAAAAACATCTCTTGCCGGCATTTTAGATTACACGGATGAACCGCTTGTCTCCACAGACTTTAACACAAATCCTTATTCAGCTGTCGTTGATGGACTCACAACGATGGTGATGGAAGATAGAAAAGTGAAAGTCCTTGCATGGTATGACAATGAATGGGGCTATTCATGTAGAGTGGTAGATCTTGTCAAGTATGTTGGCTCACAGATGAAAGAGCTGTCTGCTGTTTGAAATGAAGAAGACGAACGTCCCTTTTCAAGAAATGAGAGAAAATCCCACTAAAAACACAGCTTGCAAAATGGGTCTAAACAAAGTATACTATTTTTCGTGAACTTCTTGTTCGCAGACTCATTCGGGTATACTTAAAGGGTTAGGACCTCTTAGGACTAACTTTCCCCCGTGGTATATGTCCGGTCCGGCTGCTTAGAACTTCACTCTTTCATTCTTGTTTAAGGGGGGTCCATGATGGAAACAATCGGACGTCACGTTATCTCCGAGCTATGGGGATGCGACTGTGATAAACTGAACGACATGGATTTTATTGAAAAAACGTTTGTAAATGCAGCTTTGAAATCAGGAGCTGAGGTAAGAGAGGTTGCTTTTCACAAATTTGCACCTCAAGGAGTAAGTGGAGTTGTCATTATTTCTGAATCTCATCTGACAATTCACAGCTTTCCTGAACATGGTTATGCGAGCATAGATGTCTATACTTGCGGCGACCTAGATCCGAATATCGCAGCAGATCATATCGGAGATGAACTAGGTGCTGAAACAAGAGAGAACATCGAAATTCCTCGAGGCATGGGACCTGTACAAGTGAAACAGGCACAAGCCGAAGCACTGTAAACATAAAAAAGATTGCAATGGGAGCTGGCCAAAAGCATTGAATGCCTTTGTGTTATGCTCCTTTTTATATTTGTTTCATATACAACATCCAACATTCCCAAACTTGTCTATACTTTTGTTCTAGGAAAACAAAGGTTTTTTTTATAAAATAAAGAAGAGGCGTAAAGGCAAAGGGGATATGTGTATGACTTTAGGACAAAAGTTCAAACGATTGATTTCAAACCATACGGAAACATCTGACCATCATCCGGTGTCAGAGCTGAAAAGCCGTTACTACAAATCGACAAATGCAAAAGTTTTTCAAGCGGTGGAAGTCCTTCTTTCCCGAAACGATTCCTATCAAGTGACATCTGTTTCAGCAGAACGAGGTGAAATCAGCGCAGACATACGAATGCCGAAAAAAGCCTTTCTCGTGGCGACTGTCATTTCAATTCGTCCTTTTGAAACAGCTGTCGATTTTAACGTGACAACAGAAACGGCCCTGCCAACAGATTTTGGCTACAGTCAAAAGACCGTTTTGTCCCTTTATGAAGAACTAGACAAACAACTTCCAAGAATAGATCGGAGCTGATGAAATGAAATGTCCCACATGTCAGCACCTTGGCACAAGGGTGCTTGATTCAAGACCAGTAGATGAAGGGAAATCCATCCGTCGTAGAAGAGAGTGCGAAAGCTGCCAATATCGCTTTACGACGTTTGAAAAATTAGAAGAATTACCGCTTATTGTAGTGAAAAAAGAAGGTATACGAGAAGAATTCAGCCGGGAAAAGATGCTGAGAGGACTCATCAAAGCGTGTGAAAAGCGTCCTGTCGCTTTAAAACAGCTGGAAGATGTTTGCTTTAACATCGAAAAAGAATTGCGTAATCAAGGCATGTCAGAAGTAAAAAGTGAGCTTGTTGGTGAAATGGTGATGGACGAGCTGGCGAAAATTGATGAAGTGTCTTACGTCAGGTTTGCTTCGGTTTACCGGCAGTTTAAAGACATCAATGTATTTATTGACGAATTAAAAGATTTATTAAAGAAAGAACGCTAAAAAAGAGCTGAAGATTCTTCATGCTCTTTTTCCTGCGTAAAGCGTAAAACGCAAAAAGAGTGTACAATGGAAACAATCGTATTCAGGGGGAGGATCAGCATATGACAGAGCATTGGAAGGAAGTGCTAGCCGTCGATCCGTATGTCGTCAAAAGCGCTTCATTGCTCGGTGACATCGATAGACAGCTCATCACTCTTTTATATCAGCCGCTAATTGGCATGTCCGCTTTCAGCTTATACATGACGCTGTGGGGAGAGCTGGAACAAAATCGTATGTGGGGAAAGCCCGCACCTCATCGGCAGCTCATGGTCATGCTGCAAACGAATTTAAATGAGATTTTTGAGGAACGTTTAAAACTTGAAGCGATCGGATTACTCCGCACATATGAACAGGAAACGGAAGAGGGCAGACTGTTTACATATGAGCTCGTGCCGCCGCTAAGGCCTGATGAGTTTTTCCAAGACGGTATGCTGAATGTCCTTTTGTACCATCGTGTAGAAAAAGCAAAATATATGCAGCTTCGTGATTATTTTTCTTATCCAGGTGTTCCTGCAGAAGCGAAGAACATTTCACGTTCGTTTGAAGAAGTCTTTCACGTATTGCAGCCAGGCGAACGCAAGATGACAGAAGAAATCAATCAGGCATCATCGCTTGATCATGGCTATGAATATGTGACAGTTGGATCTAGTCAGCCGGCACCGCTCTCAGACGAATCCTTTGATTTTGATCTGTTGTTAGCGGGCATGTCTGACATGATGATTCCAAGAAAGGCTTTGACAAAGCAGGTGAAAGAGACGATTAAGAAGTTAGCTGTTGTATACGGCATCACCCCGCTGCAAATGCAAAATATTGTAGCTGGCGCCTGTGGTTCGGATCAAATGATCTCAACAGAAGAGCTAAGAAAAGCAGCAAGAGACTGGTATCAAATTGAATACAGAGGCGAACAGCCGAAACTGATTGATCAAAAACAGCCAAGACATTTACGTCACGATGCCTCAAAGCCGCCGCCGGCAGATACACCTGATGCCAAATTGATTGAAAAGCTAGATCATATTTCGCCCAGGGAGCTTCTAAAAGATATGGCAGATGGCATTGAGCCAACGTATGCTGACTTAAGAATTGTCGAAGATATCATGCTCGAGCAGCAGCTAGAGCCAGGTGTCATGAACGTTCTGATCTACTATACACTGCTGAAAACAGATATGAAGCTGTCCAAAACGTATATGCAAAAAATCGCTGCCCATTGGGTGAGAAAGAAAATTAAAACCGTTAAGGCGGCCATGAAAATGGCAAAAGAAGAGAACAGGCAAATGACTGAGTGGGCGCAGCAGAAAAAGCAGCGAAGCACATATGGATCAGGAAAAGTCGTCCGCGAGGAGAAACTGCCTGACTGGATGAAAGAAACTGAAACGAAAGAACAGCCGGCAAAAGAACAAGCGGACAGTCTGTCTACAGAGGATCTTGAACGAGAAAAAGAAAAACTGTTAGATCAGTTTAAAAATATGAAAAAATACAATGCACATTAATGTGAGGTGAGATGGAGATGAAACCGATCGGTCGTTCATTTGAACAGCTAAAAGGACGAGTAGATTTTCGCGTGAGATACAATCAGATTAAAGAAAGTGTGTTAGCTGATGAAGATGTAAAAGCCTTTTTAAAGGAGCATCAAGAAGAGATACAAGAAGACATGATCAATCGCAGCTTGAATCGGCTCTTTGAATATGTGCAGCAATCGAAAGGCTGCTCTTACTGCTTAGAGGAAGAGAACGTAAATGCCATTTTAGATGGGTATCATCCGAAGCTTGTGATCAAAGGGCAGAGTATTGATATTGAATATTCCCCTTGTCCAGTAAAGCTGCGTCTCGATAGACAGAAAAAACAGCAAGAGCTCATGAAAAGCATGTACATTCCGCAGAATGTTCTTCAAGCAACGTTCGCTGATCTGAACGTCACGGGAAGACAAGAGGTCATCCAAAAAGTAGGCCAATTCCTGCAAAGCTATGATGAGACTGGTAAAGGGAAAGGCTTGTATTTACACGGGAAGTTTGGGGTAGGCAAAACGTTTATTCTAGCAGCGATTGCGCAGCAGCTAGCGGAAAAAGAATACCCATCTCTCCTTGTATACGTGCCTGAATTTGTGAGAGAGTTAAAAAATTCTTTAGCCGATCATACACTGGAAGAGAAGCTGAATATGGTCAAATCAACACCTATCTTAATGCTTGATGATATTGGGGCAGAGTCGATGACAAGCTGGGTACGAGATGAACTGCTAGGAACGATCTTACAATATCGTATGGCCGAACAGCTGCCAACTTTCTTCTCTTCTAATTTCTCACCGAGTGAACTAAAGCATCACTTTACGTACTCACAGCGCGGAGAAAAAGAAGAGGTCAAAGCAGCTCGTTTAATGGAACGGATTCTCTATTTAGCAGAGCCAGTCGTACTTGAAGGAGAAAATCGCCGTCATTTATAAAAAAGTACGTCACATGAAGGAGGAGCTGATGAGATGAACAAAAGAAAATGGCTGCTTTTTCTCGTGATTGGCATTCTCGTTGCTACGCTATGGTGGCTGAATAAGCAGCATCTTCAGCTGGCGCCGAAAGATGTGAAGAATTGGATACTTCAATTTGGGATGCTGGCTCCCTTTGTTTTTCTTTTCTTATCACTTTTTCGCCCGTTTGTTCTTGTTCCTCTCACTGTCTTTTCGCTGGCAGCAGGTTTGGCATTCGGCAGTGTCCTTGGGACCGTTTATGCCCTCGTCGGTGCTACCGCTGGCGCAACAGGCTCATTTTGGCTTGCTTCAACCTTCCGTTCAAAGCAGAATGAAACGAATGCAAGCAGCCGGAAGCTGAAATCAGTGACGTCCCGCATTCAGGAGCATGGGTTTCTTTATATTTTGTTATTGCGTATTGCGCCTATTCATTTTGATTTTGTCAGCTATGCGGCAGCAGCTTCACATGCTCAATATCGTGCGTTTGCTGCAGCGACCTTTTTAGGCCTAATACCGGGTACGGTTGCGTTAAATGTCCTCGGGTCAAGCTTTGTTAGCGGCAATTATGCCGCCTTAGCGATTGTTTGTTTGATTTATCTGACCTTTATCTCAGTTCCACTGATTTTAAAAAGAAAGATGCCTGATTTATTTTAGGCGTCTATTTTTTATGTTCTCCCCATATATATGTAACAGATGTCGTTAGGGGGGACAAACATGCTTGAAATAATCTTTGAAGATGAATATGATACCGCCGCTTTTTTACATCTTGCTGAACACTTGGACAGTCGGCATCACATTTCAATTCAACAAGGGAAAGACCGGCTTCTCATTGAGGCGAAGGATTCAGAAGAAGCACTTGAGCACATCGTGCGGCCATTACTGGTTCACTTTTTTTTGGAATGCAAAGAAAACGAGCGCATGCGCAGCATCCTTGAAAACACATACTTATTTAAAGATCCCGAAGAGCAGCACCAAATTCTTTCAATCGCCCATAGCATCATGAAAGGAGATATAGATGATATTCCCGGGATTCATCAGGACCCATCAAGGGAAGCCCTGTTAAAAAAGGAGCTTGAGACGATCTCTTTACAGCAAGGTATCTTTTCAATTGGTTCATTTATGACATTTAGGCTGTCAGAGTATGACAGGAGGCTGAAGAATTATGTTGAAGTATCCATTGAAGAATACAAAATGGAACAAGAATATCAAAACTTTATTCAATCACTTCGAGACTATGTGATGGCAAGAAAGCCCAAGCTTGAAAAAGTACATGTTGTGCATCAGGACCGCCTGGTGATTTGGGAATTTCGCTACGCTTCTGAGCGTGATCAAAAACAATACATAGACAGACAGTTTGTAAGAGAGCATCCAATGTATATTGATTCGCAGCTGATTGCACCGCTTGTTTCCATTGCACCGCAAAAGATTGACCTGTTTACAAATGACACAGGTCATTCGATGGTGCAAACCATTCAAAATATTTTTCAAGAAAGGGTCGAGGTGTTCCCGCCTCATTCGTTTGATGAACAAAATGTTCAATTTGTTCATGATCATTTGGAAAAGAAAAGTGAAAAGCTTTCTTGATTTTCACGAAAAAACGTTTTATAATACGGTGTAACTTCATACAGAGACCGTATTGATAAGGACATGAACAAATGAACACCCGCTTAAAGAGAGGGAAGCCGCGGCTGAAAGCTTCCTAGCAGAGGACCATTTGCTTTACCACCTTTGAACATCAGCTGTGAACTTGTTTAGTAATAGCTGACGGGAATTCCCGTTATCGAACCACAAGCCGTATTTGCTTATGAAAAAGCAAGCTGCAAATACGGGAAAAAGGGTGGAACCACGATTCCGTTTATTCAACCTCGTCCCTTTCCAGGGGGCGGGGTTTTTATATTGCCAAAAAAAGGAGTGACCAGAGATGTCAGAACAAATTCAACTTACATTTCCAGATGGAGCAGTCAAGGAGTTTGACAAAACAGCAACAACAGAAGACATCGCGGCATCAATTAGCCCGGGCCTAAAGAAAAAAGCGCTTGCCGGTAAATTGAACGGCAAAGAAATAGATCTTCGTACGCCGCTATTAGAAAGTGGAACAATCGAGATCATCACAGATAAAAGTGATGAAGCACTCGATATTATGCGCCACAGCACAGCGCATTTACTGGCGCAGGCGATTAAACGTATTTATGGAAAAGAGCATCACGTCCAGTTTGGCGTAGGTCCTGTGATCGAAAATGGGTTCTACTACGATGTGGACATTGATGTTGCCATCACACCTGAAGACTTACCAAAGATTGAAAAAGAAATGAAAAAAATCATGAACAGCAATCTGCCGATTGAGCGCATTGAAGTATCAAGAGAAGAAGCGAAAAAACGCTTTGAAGCGATTGGTGATGAATTGAAGCTTGAGCTGTTAGAGGCGATTCCAGAAGGCGAAGCTGTCACCATTTATGAGCAGGGTGAATTCTTTGACTTATGCCGCGGAATTCACTTACCGTCTACAGGGAAAATCAAAGAGTTCAAGCTGCTTAGCCTTGCAGGTGCATACTGGAGAGGCGACAGTAACAATCAAATGCTTCAGCGTATTTACGGGACAGCTTTCTTCAACAAAGAAGATTTAAACGAACACTTACGTCTGCTTGAAGAAGCAAAAGAACGTGATCACCGTAAACTTGGAAAAGAGCTGAAGCTGTTTGCGAACTCTCAAAAGGTTGGTCAAGGTCTTCCGCTCTGGCTGCCAAAAGGGGCAACGATCCGCCGCGTGATTGAGCGTTACATTGTCGATAAGGAAGTGCGCCTTGGTTATGAGCATGTGTATACACCAGTTCTTGCGAGTGTAGAATTGTATAAAACATCAGGCCACTGGGCGCATTATCAAGAAGATATGTTCCCAGTCATGGAAATGGATAACGAAGATCTTGTCCTTCGTCCTATGAACTGCCCGCACCATATGATGATTTACAAAAATGAACCGCATAGCTATCGTGAATTGCCAATTCGTATTGCAGAGCTTGGTACAATGCACCGCTATGAAATGTCAGGCGCCTTATCTGGCCTGCAGCGTGTTCGCGGCATGACATTAAACGATGCACATATCTTTGTGCGTCCAGATCAAATCAAAGACGAGTTCATCCGTACAGTTCGCTTAATTGAAGAAGTGTATCAAGATTTCGGCTTAAATGATTACACATTCCGCTTATCTTACCGTGATCCAGAGGATACAGAGAAGTATTTCGACGATGATGCGATGTGGAATAAAGCACAGTCGATGCTGAAGGATGCAATGGACGAGCTTGGTCATGACTACTATGAAGCAGAAGGCGAAGCGGCATTTTATGGACCGAAGCTTGACGTACAAGTGAAGACAGCTCTTGGAAAAGAAGAGACGTTGTCCACTGTACAGCTTGACTTCTTACTTCCAGAGCGCTTCGATCTCACATATATCGGAGAAGATGGGAAGCATCATCGTCCAGTGGTTATTCATAGAGGGGTCGTCTCCACAATGGAGCGCTTCGTTGCCTTCTTAATTGAAGAATACAAAGGAGCCCTTCCAACATGGCTGGCACCTGTACAATTCCAAGTGATTCCGGTTTCACCATCTGTTCATCTAGACTATGCGAAAAAAGTGCAAGAACGCTTGCAGCTTGAAGGCCTGCGTGTAGAGCTTGACAGTCGTGATGAAAAAATTGGGTACAAAATTAGAGAAGCGCAAATGCAAAAGATCCCATACATGCTTGTTGTTGGGGATCAAGAAGCTGAAAATGGCGCTGTCAATGTAAGAAAATATGGTGAACAAGATTCAGAAACAATGGATCTTGAAGCTTTTGTGAAACATGCAGTAGCAGAAGCGAAAAAATAATCCTTTCAAACGAAGCAGTCAGTGATCTTTTTCCTTGAGATCGCTGGCTTTTTTCTTATGAAAAAATTCTCCACTGGTGATCCAGATGCTTGAATGATACGTTTAGATAGTACAAAAGTATGGGTAAGTATATACTATTGGTTAGAGACAATGGGGAATGAAAGCGATGATTCAAACAACAAACACTGTATCATCACAAGTATTGGAGCAATCAGCTGTTCTTCGTGCATTGGAGCACTCACTTGCAATGATTGAATTTGATGTCACAGGTGAGGTGCTATGGGTGAACGATATTTTTGCAAAAGCTATGAGGTATTCTAAGGAAGAGATGGTTTGTCTAAAGCATAGACAGTTTTGCCCTCCGCATATTGCAGAACACCCAAGTTATCAAATGTTTTGGGAGCGTTTGAAGGAGGGGCAAATCTTTCAGGAAAAAGTGCCGGATCACGAAGCACGGTGACACCTTATGGCTTGAAGCGACGTATACACCTGTTCGCAATGAAGAGGGGAGCGTAGCGGGTGTTGTGAAAGTGGCGACAGATATTACGGAGAGAGAAAATACGATGAAACAGGTCGTAGAAGAGTTAAATGTCTGCAAAATTAATGGAACGAGCAGAAATTGGCATCCAGCATAGTCAAAGTGTCAATGCCTCCTTTGAACATATCGCCAATGAAACAGATCAAAACATGAGCTGACTAGAGGGGTTAACGGAGCAGGTAGAGTCTATTAGTTCAATTGCTACGACCATTAACAGCATTGCTTCCCAAACTCAGCTGCTCGCAGGGTAAATGCGGCCATAGAAGCTGCACATGCGGGTTCCTATGGAAATGGCTTTAGTGTAGTAGCGGCAGAAATTCGAAAGCTTGCGACAGATTCAAAAGAAGCGATCGTAAAGGTGGATCAATATGTGAAGGCGATTCATGCAGAAGTAGAAAAGGTCAGCAGCGGAACGAGCCGGGCAAAGACAAGTGTGTTTACAAACCGCGATCTTGTGAAGCAGGCAAGCGAAGAATTCATCAATGTGGGAGAAGCAGCCCGCGGTTTAGACCAGCAAGCGCAGAGTCTAGCGGCAATTGTTTAGCTGAGGATACAAAAACACCCTATCTCGAAAGGAGAAGGGTGTTTCAGCGTGTAGACAAACCCTCGCATTCTTTGTCAGGTCTGCGCGCCGGTGCTCACGAATGTCAAATTCGCTCCGCTTCGGTGCTCGTCCTTCCTAGACTTCAAAGGTTTTCTATCACGCTGAAAGGAAGACAAAGGGCTAAAATAAACATCATTTTAGCCCTTTGGTTCTACTTTAATATATCAAACAATTCATGTAAGTCTTTGATTTCGTAATCCGGTGTCACATCTGTTTCATTTTTCTTGCCATGGCGATTGATCCAAACGGTTTGGATGCCTGCACGAGATGCCCCGAGAATATCTGTTTTAGGATTATCTCCAACCATGATGACATCGTCTTTTGTTAAGTTTAATAGCTGAAGGCAATGCTCAAAGATGCCAGGGTCAGGCTTGCCTTTCCCGTAATCTCCTGAAATCACAATCTCATTAAAATAAGGCGCAAGCTCCGGTACACCTGCAAGCTTTTCCTTTTGAAGACTAGGGTCACCGTTTGTTAAAAGGAGTAATTCGTAGCTGCCTTTCAGGCGGTCTAAAACAGGATACGTTTCTTCATAGACATACGGGCGTTTTCTGCGTTCTGCTGCAAAGAAATCAGCCAAGTATTGTCCAAATGCCTCATCGTCAATTCCAGCTTCTTTTAAGCCGTTTGTCCAAGCGTTCTTTCGATATTCTGGTGCAAGGGCGTTCAGTTTTTGAAAGCCTTCGCTAATCGGTTCACTAAAATTTGACCACAGTCCTTCGAAAGGATTAATTCCGATCATGACAGTATAATCATATGTTTCATAAGAAGAGTACAGCTTTCTTGCTTCTTCACGTACAATCTGTTCAAACGCTTCTGGATCAAGTCCATATTTCTTTTCTGCTTCCCGGCATGTTTCCTGAAAAGTTGTGTGAATGCTTTTTTCATCCCAAAGCAAAGTATCATCTAAATCGAAAAATACGGCTTTCATGATCTTCTCCCTTGTTATGTATGTAGTTACCTTCAATTGCATGTGACAGGCTCATGTTCATTTTACAATAGAAGTTTTAGAGTTTAAATAGCTGATTTAGTAATAAAAAAGTGCACAAAAAATGTGCACTCTTACATTATTTTGATAAATCAATTGTCTTATACTTACCGCCAGTCCATCCTAGACCTGATGAGACTTGAAGAGAGAATTTCTTTTCATTTGGAACTTCGAAAGCGATTTTACCTTTTTTAGATAATTTAGGATTTATTTGTTTTAAGAAGAAACTGGATTGGGTATCATTGACATACATATTATTTGTTGCGAGTGATTTGTATTCTGTGCCGTCTTTGCCAATTAACCTAAACATCTCAGTATCTGCCATTCTACCTTTTTTACCTGTATTTGTGACCGTTACTTCAACAATCATAAATTTGCCGTCTGTCGTTACATCGCTCATATACTGTTTTTGCAAAGATTTCGCTTCTGTTACGCTATTTACTTGATAAGTAAAGTCTTCGACTGCTACTTTATCTCCAATTTTATGTGTTTTTTCTTTATTATTTTTCTTTTCACTGCTTGTTGCTGTATTTTTGGAACCAGTATTGGATGTATTATCTTTGTTGCTGCCGCCCCCAGCCATACAAGATACAAAGATAATAATCAAAATGAGAATAATGATACTAAGACACCCAACCTTAAAAAATTTTTTCAAATAAATCCCCTACTTTTCCTTGTTTTATTAAATGAATTAGAATACCTTCCAATGATAAGTCTAAAGGATTATAAAATCAATAATTTTTTGAAAAAATAGATATAATATCCTTTTTTATACGGGGGATGATTTTATTTTTTGATTCATTTGGCTTATACAACTTGATTTATATCGGTTTGTTACTGAAATATTAAAGTACTTGAAGAGACTTTATTTCTTTTTAAATAATTCTTGCCCAATTCGTTTCATCATGCTAAAATGAAAAAGTTGTTTCAAGAGTTCGGTTACTTGACGGACAAATGAAAATTGTGTAGAATAGTTAACGAATTGAATAGATATCACAAGCAGAAGCACCCGCTTCTCACCTGATTGACACATGTTTGTAGTTGACAGGTTGACCGTACATTTATTTTTTCATGCAAATGTTCGTAGTGTGGGTGTTTTATATGCCCACACTTTTTGTTTGCCTGTAAAACATACAACGAAATGGTCAAAATGAATTGTGAACTCAATTCAAAATCTCATGGAGGTGGCTCACTATTAGCAAAGATCAATTAGTTAATGAAGGTATTCGTGCGCGTGAAGTTCGTTTAATCGGACAAAATGGCGATCAGCTTGGGATTAAATCCCGACAGGAAGCTCTGGAGATAGCTGCTAAAGCCAATCTTGACCTTGTGTTAGTTGCTGCAAATGCAAAACCACCTGTTTGCCGAATCATGGACTACGGTAAGTTCCGATTCGAACAGCAGAAGAAGGATAAAGAGGCACGTAAGAATCAAAAAATCATTAGCTTAAAAGAAGTTCGGTTGAGCCCGACAATCGATGAACATGATTTTAACACGAAGCTCCGTAATGCAATCAAATTCCTTGAAAAGGGAGATAAAGTGAAAGCTTCTATCCGCTTTAAAGGCCGTGCGATTACGCATAAAGAAATCGGACAGCGCGTGTTAGACCGTTTCTCTGAAGCTTGCGCTGAAGTAGCAACAGTAGAAACAAAACCTAAGATGGACGGACGCAGCATGTTCCTTATGCTTGCACCAAAAGTCGAAAAGTAAAGTAACAGAGGGAGGAAATATCCAATGCCAAAAATGAAAACTCACCGCGGATCTGCTAAACGTTTCAAAAAAACAGGTTCTGGTAAACTTAAACGTTCTCATGCGTATACAAGTCACTTGTTCGCTAACAAATCTACAAAGCAAAAACGTAAATTGCGTAAGAGCGCAATCGTAAGTGCTGGAGATTTCAAACGTATCAAACAACAACTTGCAAACATTAAGTAATTTGGAATAGGAATCATAGGAGGGAATTACAATGCCAAGAGTAAAAGGCGGAACTGTGTCGCGTCAGCGTCGTAAAAAGGTTCTTAAATTAGCAAAAGGTTATTTCGGTTCAAAACATAGATTATACAAAGTAGCAAACCAACAGGTCATGAAATCTGGAAACTACGCTTTCCGTGACCGTCGTCAGAAAAAACGTGACTTCCGTAAACTATGGATCACTCGTATCAATGCTGCAGCTCGTATGAACGGTCTTTCTTACAGCCGTTTAATGCATGGCTTAAAGCTTTCTGGTATCGAAGTAAACCGCAAAATGCTTGCTGACCTTGCTGTGAATGACCTAAACGCATTCAATCAGCTTGCTGATGCTGCAAAAGCACAACTAGACAAGTAAGTCATATAAAAGATCATTCCGTCGAGGGGTGATCTTTTTTTCTCATCATGTGAGGTGAAAAGAATGAACATCGGTCTGATCCTGCTGCTCATCTTGGTGAATGGCTATGGTTTTTTTCTTATGGGAGAGGATAAACGCCGCGCTAAAGCGCATAAATGGAGAATTTCAGAGGCACATTTATGGAGTGCTGCGGTACTTTTTGGCGCTGCTGGGTCATTTCTTGGGATGCAGTATTTCCGGCATAAAACAAAGCATACTGCCTTTCAAATTGGCATGCCTGCTTTAATTGTTTTGCAGTTGATCATATTAGGATATATCCATCTCATCTGAAACTGAAAAAGGAGCAGACGCCATCAGGACGGCGTGTTTGCTCCTTTTTTTTGTTTGATTTTTTTGATGGGCTGATCCCAATCAATTTTTGTTTGAGGATACCGTTCGATGATGTTTTCCTCAAGTTTTTCAAAGTCTTCTAATGTAAATTCATTTAGTTTCTCAGGAGACTCCGTCCAAACGTAAATGGAGTGGACAAACAGAGGATGATCCTTAGAAGGAATATGCTTTTCCCCTTCAAACAAGACACCTTTATAGACGAAATTAAAATTTTTGCGCGCATTTTGCTGTTCGTCCATAAAATAAAAGCCTTCTTTTAATTGCGCTTGTTTCAGCTTTCTTCTCGGATTTGAGAAGAATTTTACCGCCATGTAGAAAATGTAGACAAGCAGTGCAACAAGAGCGAGTCTAATGAGGATTACAAACATGACAGGATGCACCTCCAATACCGTTATCTGATGTACTACGAATGAGAAAGTCAAAAGGTTTCAACTTTTTTTAAAAAATATTTCGTAAAACGAAAAAATATTCATAAAAAGATCGTATTGAACGAAAGAGGTTTTGTATAATAAGAATGCACCATGAAGATAAAGGAGGATAAATGGAATGACAAAGCTAGATCAAACATTAACTATGCTGAAAGACCTAACGGATGCAAAAGGGATTCCAGGTAATGAACGTGATGTCAAAAAAGTCATGCAGACATACATAGAATCATATGCAGATGAAGTCTCGACAGACCGCCTTGGCAGCTTGATCGCTAAGAAGGAAGGAAACGCAAACGGCCCTAAAATCATGCTCGCTGGTCACTTAGATGAAGTAGGATTCATGGTGACAAAAATTGATGACAAAGGCTATATTCGTTTTCAAACGGTTGGCGGCTGGTGGTCGCAGGTCATGCTGGCGCAGCGTGTCACCATTGTGACGAAAAAAGGGGAGATCACAGGCGTGATTGGTTCTAAACCACCACATGTCTTATCGCCAGAAGCCCGTAAAAAATCAATTGAGATCACAGATATGTTTATTGATATTGGGGCTTCAAGCAAAGAACAGGCAATGGAGTGGGGTGTGCTGCCTGGAGATCAAATCGTTCCTTACTTTGAGTTTACGGTGATGAATGATGAAAAAATGCTCCTTGCAAAAGCATGGGACAACCGTATCGGCTGTGCAGTTGCGATTGATGTCATGAAGAATTTACATGATACTCAGCATGAAAATATCGCTTACAGTGTTGCGACTGTACAAGAGGAAGTAGGCTTACGCGGAGCCAAAACAGCAGCTGCTACGATCCAGCCTGATATTGGATTTGCCATTGATGTTGGTGTAGCAGGAGATACGCCTGGCATTACTGAAAAAGAAGCAACAAGCAAACTTGGTCAAGGACCAACGATCGTTGTTTTTGACGCTTCTATGGTATCTCATAAAGGGCTTCGCGATTTTGTTGTCCAGACAGCAGATGAATTGAACATTCCTTATCAATACGATTCAATGCCTGGCGGGGGGACAGATGCTGGCGGTATCCATTTAACGGGACATGGTGTTCCATCCCTATCAATCGGGATACCAAGTAGATATATTCATACCCATGCAGCGATGATTCACCGGGATGATTATGAAAATGCAGTGAAGCTTTTAACAGAAGTAATCAAAAGACTCGATCAAAAAACTGTCGAGCAGATTACGTACGGTTCTTAATAGGAAGGCCTTTCCTCAGCATTGGGGAAAGGCTTTTTTTGTTCCAGTGAATTTCCCAGGAAATGAACCTCGTTGTTCAAGTTGCGTCAAAAGAACTGTTTTTGACAAATGGAGAGGAAATTTTCTAGTGAATAAGGCACATGTGATCAAGCTTTTATTTTTGTAAGATGAAATCAATAAAAAGGACAGAGCTTAGAGACCGCTCTGCCAAAAGAGAGTTTATGGAAGTAGGTGAAGCTAACTTAAGAATAAGTTAATTATTCCTATTTGTCAACTTGGTTTTAAAAGAAAGAAAAATCAATCAATTTATGTTATATTTGTAACAAATTGTTTATACAAAGGGGATGGTTAAATGAATGCGGTTACAATTGTCATAGGATCTATGTGTATTTTAGCGATAGCGTATCGTCTTTATGGCACATTTATGATGGTCAAGGTATTAAAGGTCACAGATGATCATCCGACACCAGCTCATACACTAGAGGACGGAAAAGATTATGTGCCAACAAATAAATGGGTCACATTTGGACATCACTTTGCTGCGATTGCAGCTGCTGGCCCACTAGTTGGTCCAATTTTAGCCGCACAATTTGGATATTTACCTGGTCTCCTTTGGCTTTTAATCGGAGCGGTGATTGGCGGGGCTGTGCATGACCTTGTCGTGTTATTTGCTTCGATGCGAAAAAAGGGGAGATCACTATCAGAGGTAGCGAAAGAAGAGCTAGGACCTGTTGCAGGATTTTGTACAGGGCTTGCCATGCTATTTATCATAACGATCACAATGGCAGGACTGTCGATGGTTGTGCTTCATGCTTTAGAACGAAACCCTTGGGGGACATTTGCAGTCGGAATCACCATTCCAATTGCAATGGGGGTAGGTCTTTATTATAAAAAGACAGGCAATTTAAAGCTGGCCACATCTGCGGGATTTATGTTACTGATGTTTGGTGTATTCCTTGGACCAAATATTCAAGGAACGGCACTTGGTGATTTTTTAACACTTGATACAAAAACGCTGGCTCTCGCCTTGCCGATTTATGCATTCTTTGCAGCGGCTCTGCCAGTTTGGCTGCTATTGGCACCAAGAGACTACTTAAGTAGTTTTATGAAAATTGGTGTTTTCATCGCTCTGATTGCTGGGATCTTTGTGGTGAATCCGGCCATTCAATTTCCAGCGTTTACAGAGTTTGTGAATGGAGGAGGGCCTGTTTTAGCTGGTCCTGTCTGGCCATTTATTTCAATTACAATTGCTTGCGGCGCCATATCCGGTTTCCACGCATTTGTTGGCTCAGGAACAACGCCAAAGATGCTGGACCGCTGGAGTGATATGAAGCCTGTAGCGTTTGGTGCAATGCTAGTGGAATGCTTGGTTGGGATCATGGCGTTAATTGCCGCCACAGCTCTTCATCCAGGAGATTATTTTGCGATTAACAGTACACCAGAAGTGTTCCGAACGCTCGGTATGAGTGTCGAGAACCTTCCGCAGCTTAGTAAGGAAATTGGTCTTGATTTAGAGGGGAGAACGGGTGGAGCCGTTACATTAGCAGTGGGGATGGCGTATATCTTTACGGGGATTCCATTCTTTAGCCATTTGGCGTCTTATTTCTTCCAATTCGTCATTATGTTTGAAGCTGTCTTTATTTTAACAGCTATTGATGCTGGAACGCGTGTGGCACGATATTTGATTCAAGACTTCTTTGGAGAAGCATATAAACCGCTTAAACGAAATGACTGGGTACCTGGGTCTGTGTTTGCAAGTGCGCTTGCCTGTTTTATGTGGGGATACTTGCTTTACTCTGGGGACATCGGGTCCATTTGGGCGCTGTTTGGGGTTTCAAACCAATTAATGGCCTCGGTAGGCTTGATCATTGGTGCGACCGTTGTGTTAAAAATTGCGGATAAAAGGCGATATATGCTGACTTGTTTAATTCCGCTTGCTTACTTATATGTCACCGTGAATTATGCGGGCTATTGGATGGTAGCCAATGTATATCTCAATCCTGAAGCATCCGGCTACAGCGTGCTGAATGCGGTGCTATCGATCATCATGCTGATCTTGGGATTTGTGATTATTGTGTTTGCTATTAAAAAATGGGTCGAGATCTGGCGTGATCCAGCGCTTCGGATGGAGACACCTATCACTGGATAAACGAACAAAAGCCGGTTTGCTGTCATACATAAGCAAACCGGCTTCTTTTATTGCTGCTGCTGAGGCTTTAAGCCTTGCTCCAATGTTTCAAGGATTTCATTTTTTTCGTTTTCTGATGCCTCTTGCCATAACACCTCGAACAAAACACCAAGGCCTGGTAGCATTTTTTCCTCGCCGCTTTGAATCGCATCTAAAATCGTATGTTCAAGCTGCTCTTGATTATGGCCAGTGATGTTTTGAATGACTGCGCCTCTTAAATTAAAATCCATTGCCCACACTCCTTTTTTGATGGTAATAGTCCTATTCTGTCTCAAAGACAGGTTTATTATGTAGTGTGCATGAGATATAATAAATTCATGATATTTAAAGGAGTTAAAGTCGCTTGAAATATATAGAATCAGCTAAAAACGCAAGCATTAAACAATGGAAAAAGCTGCATACAAAAAAAGAACGAACGAAAACGGGGCTATTTCTCGTTGAAGGAAAACATTTAGTAGAAGAAGCATTAAAGAGCGGGATTGTGATGGAGTTAATGGTCACATCGCCTGACATGCTTCCAGCTGGCATCGAGCCTGACATTGAGCTGTACGAACTAAGTGAAGAGGCTTTTTCTGCAATGACAGAAACCGAAACGCCTCAGCACATCGCAGCGGTTTGTACACTTCCTGTATTTGAAGAAAAGAAGTATGAGCGAATTCTTCTTTTAGATGCAGTGCAGGACCCGGGAAATTTGGGCACTCTGATCCGGACAGCAGATGCTGCTGGTCTTGATGCTGTGATCTTAGGGGATGGAACCGTCGATGCTTTTAACGGAAAAACGCTCCGTTCAGCTCAAGGCTCTCATTTCCATCTGCCCATCTTAAAGCAAACACTTCAACAGGCGATTCCAGCATTCAAAGAGCAGGGCATACCAGTGTACGGAAGTGCCTTAAAGGATGCGAAAGAGTATAGAAACATAGCGGCAGAAGGCCCGTTTGCGTTAATTGTTGGCAACGAGGGAGCAGGCATTGATCCAGAGATCCTTCAAATGACAGATCAGAATTTATATGTTCCGATGTATGGGCAAGCAGAATCATTAAATGTGGCTGTTGCAGCAGCGGTTCTTGTCTATCATTTGCGCGGATAGTGTTGCATCATGCACTGAATTTCACTATAATGAAACTAATATTTTAAAAACCATGATAGAGGAAGATTGTTTCAAGGAGCGGCCTTATAGGGAGAATGCATCGTAGACTGAAAGTGCATTTAAGGAATGCTGAAACAGGAATTCACCTCTGGAGTTGTCACCGGGACCGCAAGCTTTGCGTAAAGGTGAACCGGATTCGTTTGATTCCGTTATGTCAATGAAGCTTATTCGCACATGTATTTGTGCTTAACAAGGGTGGTACCGCGACCACAACTCGTCCCTTCTTTTTTGGAGGGGCGGGTTTTTTTATTGTCTTCAAACGATCAAACAGCCGTTTATCCAGGCGGTTTTGTATATCAAAAGGAGGATTACACTCATGCAAGAAACGTTAAAACAGCTTGAAACAGAGGCGATAGCGAAGGTAGAAGCAGCTAGCTCGCTCAAAGAGGTCAACGACATTCGTGTTCAATATTTAGGGAAAAAAGGGCCGATTACAGAAGTCCTTCGCGGAATGGGCAAACTCTCCGCCGAAGAAAGACCAAAAATGGGCGCGCTCGCAAACGAAGTGAGAGAGCAGATTGCTAGTGCCATTGCAGAAAAAAATGAACAGCTGGAAGCAGAAGAAGTGAAGAAGAAACTGGCTTCTCAAACCATTGATGTCACATTGCCTGCAAGTCCCATCAAAATGGGGGCAAGGCACCCATTAACGATTGTTGTAGAAGATATTGAAGATTTATTTATTGGAATGGGCTATACCGTCGAGGAAGGTCCTGAGGTGGAAACAGATTACTATAACTTTGAAGCGTTGAATCTTCCGAAGGAGCATCCGGCACGTGATATGCAGGACAGCTTCTATATTACCGAAGATACACTGATGAGAACGCAAACGTCACCAGTTCAAGCGCGTACACTTGAGAAATATAAAGGTCAGGGCCCCGTGAAGATCATCTGCCCTGGTAAGGTATATAGACGTGACAGCGATGACGCAACCCATTCACATCAATTCATGCAGATTGAAGGACTTGTGGTAGATCACCATATTAGCATGAGTGATTTAAAAGGAACGCTAGAGACGGTCGCAAGAAAAATGTTTGGTGAAGATCGTGAAATTAGACTGCGTCCAAGCTTTTTCCCATTCACAGAACCATCAGTAGAAGTAGATGTGTCTTGCTTTAAATGCGGCGGGAAAGGCTGTTCTGTATGTAAAGGAACAGGCTGGATTGAGATTTTAGGTGCAGGGATGGTTCACCCAAATGTACTGAAAATGAGCGGATTTGATCCAGATACTTACCAAGGCTTTGCTTTTGGAATGGGCGTTGAACGTATTGCGATGCTGAAATACGGTATTGATGATATTCGCCATTTTTACACAAACGATATTAGATTCACAAAGCAATTCAAGCAGGACTAAGAGGAGGAACTCAACATGTTTGTTTCATATAAATGGTTAGAAGACTATGTCGATTTAGAAGGCATTCAGCCGGATGAATTAGCAGAAAAAATCACAAGAAGCGGTATTGAAGTGGAAGCCGTTGAGTATAAAGGTGAAGGCATCAAAGGTGTTGTCGTTGGACATGTCATTGAGCGTGAACAGCACCCGAATGCGGATAAATTAAACAAATGTCTTGTTGATATCGGCGAAGGCGCACCTGTGCAAATTATATGCGGAGCTCCAAATGTGGATAAAGGACAGCATGTCGCAGTCGCAACTGTTGGAGCAGTCCTTCCAGGGAACTTTAAAATTAAAAAAGCAAAACTGCGCGGCGAAGAGTCTCATGGCATGATTTGTTCTCTGCAAGAATTAGGAGTAGAGAGTAAACTCGTACCAAAGGAATATGCAGAAGGTATCTTTGTCTTCCCGAATGATGTAAAACCAGGAGATGATGCACTTCAGGCACTTCAATTAGATGATGCGGTACTAGAGCTCGGCTTAACACCAAACCGTGCCGATGCCCTCAATATGCTAGGTGTGGCTTATGAAGTTGCAGCCATTTTAGGAAGAGAAGTCAAACTTCCTGATACAACACATGAATCTTCTTCGGAGAAAACAGCAGACTACATTTCAGTCAAAATTGAGGATCAAGAAGCGAACCCTCTTTACGCAGCGAAGATCATTAAAGGTGTAAAAGTTGGACCTGCACCGCTTTGGATGCAAACAAGATTGATGAATGCAGGCATCCGCCCAATCAACAACGTCGTGGATATTACGAATTTTGTGCTGCTTGAATACGGTCAGCCGCTTCATGCATTTGATTATGACCGCTTTGGTTCAAAGCAGGTGGTCGTACGGAAAGCGGCTGAAAACGAAATGATTCAAACACTGGATGATCAAGAACGCACATTGTCATCAAAGCATCTTGTCATTACAAATGGTACGAAAGCGCACGCTGTAGCAGGAGTCATGGGCGGCCTTGAATCAGAGGTGCGTGATGAAACGGCTACGATTCTTTTAGAAGCGGCATATTTTAACGGTCAAACAGTCCGTCAAGCATCTAGAGACTTAGGGCTTCGCAGCGAATCAAGCACACGATTTGAAAAAGGACTCGATCCACAGCGTGTGAAACCGGCAGCAGAAAGAGCAGCGCAATTGATCAGCGTTTATGCAGGCGGTGAAGTGCTAAGCGGCACTGTTGAGGAAAATCACCTTGAATCAAGTATGAATGTCATCCATGTATCAACTGAGCGTGTAAACAAAGTACTCGGAATGAGCATTTCAAAAGAAGATATGATTCATATTTTCAATAAACTGGGCTTTACAGTGGGCGAATCAAATGACGTTCTCGTCGTGACGGTTCCTTCTCGCAGAATGGATATTACGATTGAAGAAGACCTCATTGAAGAAGTAGCGAGATTATACGGCTACGATAATATTCCGTCTACACTGCCTGCGACAGCTGGTACAGTTGGCGGTCTCACGCCATACCAAGTGAAGCGTAGAAAGGTGAGACGTTTCTTAGAGGGAGCAGGGCTATCTCAAGCGATCACATATTCATTGACGAATCAGCATAAGTCCACAGCCTTTGCGCTGCATCCTGCTTATGAAACGAGACTTTCACTGCCAATGAGTGAGGAACGCAGTGTGCTAAGACAAAGTCTGTTGCCAAACTTACTTGATTCTGTTGCGTATAACTTGGCAAGACAGTCTGATTCAGTTGGATTTTATGAAACGGGTTCTGTTTTCTTAGCAGAAGCTGAAGGTGCAAAACCGGTGGAGAAAGAGCATGTGGCTGGCGCAGTGACAGGCCTATGGCATAAAAATCTTTGGCAGGGCGAGAAAAAAGCCGTTGATTTTTATGTAGCGAAGGGAATTGCAGAAGGTCTGTTTGGAAAGCTTGGTGTATCAGAGCAAATCACATATGTTCAAGCAGAGCGTGAGGGTCTTCACCCAGGACGTACAGCAGATGTTCACTTAAATGGAAAAGTGATTGGCTTTGTTGCCGCACTTCATCCGGTTGTCGAAAAGGAATTAGATCTAAAAGAAACATATGTATTCGAATTTGATTTAACAGATGTGATGACGTCTGAAACAGAGGATATGAAATATACAGCGATTCCGAGATTCCCTGCTGTGACAAGAGATATTGCGCTTGTCGTAGATCAGCATATTTCAAGCGGACAGCTGGAGCGAGTCATCTATGAAGCAGGCGGCCGTTTACTGACAGACCTATCCGTCTTTGACGTGTATGAGGGGGAGCATATGGAAGAAGGCAAGAAATCTGTTGCGTTCTCTCTGCAATATTTAAACCCGGAACAAACATTGACAGAGGAAGAAGTCACGGCTGTTCATACAAATGTATTGAAAGCATTAGAAGATACGTATCAAGCCTTCTTGCGCGGATAAAGAAAAGAGCTATGGCCTCATGGAGACTGACCCCATGGGCTATAGCTCTTTTTTGATTATAACCATTTTTTCGCTTTCTGGGTGTTGGCAAAATGCAGCTTTGTAAATTGGCGTAAAGCGTCTTCGCCGTGCTGCTTGATGAGCTTTGCAGCCGCCTTGTCAACATGAGAACCGGCTCCTTTTGGAATGTCAAAGCCCGCTGCTTTTGATAATTTGTCCATCTCGATTAAAAAAGCATACCTTGCGATAATGGAAGCCGCAGCAACTGACAAATGGATGCCTTCCGCTTTTGTACTAAAGTACGTACGCTCTCTGATGATCTTTTTTCCTGCAAGGTGCTTGAAATAAATACCGGGTTCTGCAAATTGGTCAATGAGAATAGCTTCTGGCTTTTTCCCATCCAGTTTCTCTAGCACAGAGGTGATCACTTGATTATGAAGAAGTGCCTTCATTTTCCCTTGGCTCATGCCCTTTTCCTGCATCGTATTGTACTTTTCATTACGGAGAACGAGAAGGCTGAACGGAATGGTTTTGATAAGATCTTTGGCAATGTTGATAATCTGCGGATCCTTTAGTCCTTTTGAGTCTTTAACGCCAAGCTCTTTCAACAGAGCAAGCTGGCTGGAATCAACGTAGGCCGCACAGACCGTAATCGGTCCAAAATAATCACCTGTACCTACCTCATCTGAACCGATAACCGACATGGAAGCAATGCCAGACGGCGGGCTGTATTTTGTGACAGCAGGTGCTTTTTTACTTTTCGTATCAGCTGCTTTTATATGGCTGAACTGACTTGCTTCAGCTTCTGCCTTTTGTCCTTGGAACAGCACTTTTCCGGATTGATATGCTGTAATCGTACAGCCAGGAACCTTTGCTTGAAAAAGAGCGCCTGGCGGCAAAGTGTCAGTTAAATGTTGAGCATACAAGCTCTTCATCTTCTTAATGTCTTCTGATGTTGCTTTTAAGACGGATTGGGGCACAGTGGATAACTCCTTTTCACCTTGATATCATTGATTTCTAAAGTGTACCATAACAGGGAAGGGCTCGTCTTTCCATTCAATGTCTAAACATGTTATGATAGAGACTAGGATTCTCGTGGAATGGAGGAGAAACGTTGTCTGACGGCGGTAAAACGAAAACAACAGTTGAGATTTACGGACAGTCCTATACGATCATCGGTCAAGAAACAAAGATGCATATGCGACATGTTGCTTCAATTGTTGATGATAAAATGAGAGAAATAAATGAAAAAAACCCATACCTTGATATAAACAGATTAGCTGTACTGACAGCAGTCAATGTCGTCCACGACTACTTGAAATTAAAAGAGCAATACGAAAAACTAGAGGTTCAGCTTAAAGAAAAGGAATGAAATTACCGTGATCGATATCATCATTTTGTTTTTGCTTCTTATGGGAACGCTTGTCGGTCTAAAACGCGGGTTTATTCTTCAATTTATTAAATTGATTAGCTTTGTTGTTTCTATTTTAGTGGCTTCCATGTTGTATCAGTCACTTGCACCACAGCTTACGTGGATTCCAGCACCTAATTTTAGCGGTGGTCAAGCGGAGCTCGCTTTCTTTAGTGGGAATCTAGAAACAGCTTATTATAATACCATTGCGTTTATCATTCTGTTTATTTTGACCAAAATCCTGCTCGCCATTATTGGCGGATTGCTCACAACCATTGCAAGTATACCTGTGATTAAACAGGTTAACAAACTGCTTGGCGGTGTTTTAGGATTTCTCGAAACATATCTATTTGTGTTTATTCTATTGTTTGTCGCTGCATTGCTTCCAGTGGATGCGCTGCAAACAATGATGAGCAAATCAATATTAGCAGATGTGATCGTAGGCAACACCCCTTATCTGTCCAGTCTTGTCAAAGACTTATGGACGACGTATGGAGTTTAAAAACTTCTCCTTTCTTGGAGAAGTTTTTTCTCATTCCATGACAGAAAGTTGTAGGATGAAGGAAAAGTTTGTATATTGATAAAGGAAGATGCCAAAGCGGCTGGAGGATGAGAGATGAATAAAAAAGATATTATCAAACTTCTTGAAACAATCGCAGTATATATGGAGCTAAAAGGAGATAATCCTTTTAAAATATCTGCCTTTCGTAAAGCAGCAGCGGCGCTTGAACAAGATGACCGCAGCCTTTCTCAAATAGATGATCTATTAGCATTACCCGGCATTGGGAAAGGAACCTTTGCTGTCATCACAGAGTATATCGAAAAAGGACAATCAGAAACTCTCGAACAATTAAAAAAAGAAGTGCCTGAAGGACTTGTCCCGCTCTTGAAATTGCCAGGATTAGGCGGGAAGAAGATCGCTAAGCTTTACCAAGAACTTGGTGTAAGCGATGCACAGTCTTTAAAAGAAGCGTGTGAAGCTGAGAAAGTTCAAGCGCTCGCTGGCTTCGGCAAAAAAACAGAGGGAAAAATTCTTACAGCCCTTGAGGAAGCGGGAAAGCAGCCTGAACGACTGCCAATTGGCTTTGCATTAGATGTCGCAGAGCGAATTGACCATGCGCTGGAACATATGGAGGGAATCATCCGTTTTTCAAGAGCGGGCAGTTTAAGGCGTGCACGTGAAACGGTCAAAGATTTAGATTATATCATTGCAACAGATCACCCAGAACAGGTCAGAGAGCAGCTCGTTGCACTTGATGATGTAAAAGACATCATTGCAAGTGGTGATACGAAGGTATCTGTGATTCTTACGCTTGATTTTGAGATCAGTGTGGACTTCCGTCTTGTGACAACAGAGCAATTTGCTACAACGCTGCATCATTTCACTGGCTCAAAAGATCATAATATTAGAATGCGGCAGCTTGCGAAGGAACGCGGAGAGCGTATTAGCGAATATGGTGTTGAAACGATTGAAACAGGCGAAGTGAAAACATTCGAAGACGAAAGCGCTTTTTACGCCCATTTTCAACTTCCGCTCATTCCGCCAGAAATTCGTGAAACCGGAGCAGAGATTGATACGTATAAAGAAAGTATGCAATTTGTAGAATTGAAAGATATCAAAGGCGACCTTCATATGCACTCGACATGGAGTGACGGAGCATTCTCTATTCGTGAAATGGCAGAGGCGTGTATCGCTAAAGGCTACGAATACATGGCCATCACGGATCACTCGCAATACTTAAAAGTCGCAAACGGTTTAACAAAAGAACGGCTGCGTCTGCAAGCAAAAGAAATTGACAAGCTCAACCAGGAATTCGAGCATTTTCACATTTTCAAAGGGGTCGAGATGGATATTTTGCCGGATGGATCGTTAGATTATGATGATGACTTTTTAGCAGACATGGATTTTGTGATTGCCTCTATCCATTCTAGCTTTTCTCAGCCGGAGGAAGTCATTATGAAGCGCCTTGAAAATGCCCTGCAAAATCAGCATGTGGATTTAATTGCACATCCAACAGGACGTTTGATCGAGAGACGCGACGGCTATGCCTTAAATATTGATCAGCTCATAGAGCTTGCGAAGAAAACGGGCACTGCACTAGAACTCAACAGCAACCCGTCAAGACTTGATTTGAAAACAGAGCATTTAATGAAAGCAAACGAAGCGGGTGTGAACATCATGATCAATACAGATGCACACAACATCGCCATGCTGGATCATATGGAAGTCGGTATAACAGCTGCAAGAAAGGGCTGGACACCAAAAGCAAATGTCGTGAACACATTTTCTCTTAAAGAGATGAAAAAGTTTTTAACGCGTGACAGGTAGTCGTTAGGAGGCTGTACAATGCTGCAACAAAAAGTGTTAGCATCATTAGAATTTCATAAAGTAAAAGAAAAAGTCATGTCCTATACCGCATCCACTTTAGGAAAAGAAAGAGCGCAGGATTTAACGCCACTCACGGATATAGAAACCATTCAGCATTTGCTGGAAGAGGTAGCAGAAGCACAGGATGTAATCCGCTTAAAGGGATCTGCGCCGTTTGGCGGGCTAACGGATATTAGACGCGGGGTCAAACGGGCAGAGATCGGCAGTACATTAAGCCCATCTGAGCTCATGGAAATTGCAGCGCTATTATACACTGCGAAAAATATGAAGCACTTTCTCACGTCCATGTATGAAGATGGTGTAGACATACCGCGCCTTCATACATATGCAGAGACGCTGATTTTACTGCCTGAAGTCAGAAAAGAAATCGAAAGCTGTATCGGTGATAATGGAGAAGTGCTTGATCACGCAACTCCGGCGCTTCGAACAATACGTACGCAATTACGTTCATTAGAATCAAAAGTTCGAGATAAATTAGAATCCATGATTCGCTCACAATCTGCTTCGAAAATGCTGTCAGACACGATTGTCACCATTCGTAATGACCGGTTTGTGATTCCAGTAAAGCAGGAGTACCGCTCGAATTATGGTGGAATTGTTCACGATCAGTCTTCTTCCGGGGCAACACTTTTTATTGAGCCTCAAGTGGTCGTGGATTTAAATAACACCTTGCAGCAAACTCGTTTAAAAGAAAAACAAGAGGTCGAAAAGATCCTGCAAATGCTGACAGCGAGCGTGTCAGAACACATTGAGGAACTGCTTCACAATGTAAAGGAGCTTCAGACGCTAGATTTTATTTTTGCTAAAGCCAAATATGCAAAGGCAGAAAAAGCCACAAAACCTGCTGTGAACGATCAAGGGGAGATTTATTTAAAGCGGGCAAGACATCCTCTATTGCCTAGGGATCAGGTTGTGGCAAATGACATTGAGCTCGGCAAGGATTTTTCAACGATCGTGATCACTGGACCAAATACAGGTGGTAAGACAGTCACCTTAAAAACACTTGGGCTGCTGACACTCATGACGCAGGCGGGCCTTCACATTCCAGTTGAAGAAGGATCGGAAGTGGCTGTATTTGACCAGGTCTTTGCCGATATTGGAGACGAACAGTCCATTGAACAAAGCTTGAGTACGTTCTCATCACATATGGTCAATATTGTGGATATCTTAAAGCATTTAACCTCGAATTCACTTGTGTTATTTGATGAATTAGGGGCAGGCACAGACCCAGCTGAAGGTGCAGCACTTGCGATGAGCATATTAGATGAAGTTCATCAAACAAATGCACGCGTCATCGCAACGACTCATTATCCTGAGCTGAAGGCATATGGGTATAACCGAAAAGGTGTCACAAATGCGAGCGTCGAGTTTGATATTGAAACCTTATCACCAACGTACCGTTTGCTCATCGGTGTGCCGGGACGAAGTAATGCGTTTGAAATTTCCAAACGTCTTGGTTTGCCTGACCATCTGATTGACCGGGCAAAAGCGGACATGCATGCAGAGCATAATGAAGTAGACCAAATGATTGCTTCATTAGAAGACAGTAAGAAACAAGCGGAAGAAGAACTGCATGAGACAGAAGCCTATAGAAAAGAAGCAGAGAAGCTACATAAGGAACTGCAAAGACAAATTCTTGAATGGAATGAGCAAAGAGACAAGCTGCTTGAAGAGGCCGAACGAAAAGCGAAAGAAAAAATCGAACAAGCAGCCAAAGAAGCAGAAGACATCATTCAAGAGCTGCGGTCCATTAAAAGTGAGCATCGCTCGTTCAAAGAACATGAACTCATCGATGCGAGAAAGCGTCTTGAAGAAGCTGTCCCTGAGTTTGACCGGAAGAAAAAACCAGAGCCAGCGAAAAAAGCAGAAAGACAACTAAAACCAGGCGATGAAGTCAAAGTGCTCACATTCGGACAAAAAGGAACGCTGCTCGAACAAACGGGTAACAAAGAATGGAGTGTTCAAATGGGCATTCTGAAAATGAAAGTAAAAGAAAAAGACATGGAATTTATCAAATCAGCACCCGAATTTAAACAAGAGAAAGCCATTACGGCAGTCAAAGGGAAAGATTATCATGTATCGCTTGAGCTTGATTTAAGAGGAGAGCGTTATGAGAATGCCTTAAGCAGGGTCGAGAAATATTTAGATGATGCTGTATTAGCTGGCTATCCGCGCGTGTCGATTATTCATGGAAAAGGAACTGGCGCTCTAAGAAAAGGGGTCCAGGAATTATTAAAGCAGCACAGAAGTGTGAAAAATGCTCGTTTTGGCGAACAAGGCGAGGGAGGATCAGGTGTCACCATCGTCGAATTAAAGTAAAGGAGAAAACGCATGAAAGCCTTTTGGGAAAATGAACTTGTGGAAATCGCCGCCTATTACAGCGTGGCCGTCCTATGTCTTGTCTTATTTCTAACCATTTTTGAACTCGTGACCTCCTATAAAAACTGGGAAGAGATCCAGCGGGGGAACTTAGCGGTTGCCATGGCAACCGGCGGGAAGATCTTTGGGATTGCGAATGTGTTTCAGCATTCCATCACACAGCACAACTCCCTTCTTCAAATGGTTGGATGGGGCGTATACGGCTTTGTGATGCTGCTTGTCAGCTATTTCATTTTTGAATTTTTAACACCAAGATTTAAAGTAGATAAAGAGATTGAGAATGATAATAGAGCAGTTGGGTTTATTTCACTCATTATTTCAGTTGGGCTGTCTTACGTAGTAGCAGCCGGCATTTAAGGAGACGACATGGAAAAGCTAGCAAAAGTATTAATCATAGTTGCCTGCACTTTTGCGGTCATTGGCGCCGTTTACATGTTCCTGTGAAATGAAGAATACAATGTTAGAAAGCTGTCAGGGAACCCCTTGACAGCTTTTATCTCCTCAAAGGCCTAGTATCCATAAACAGATCGTGGAAAGAGTCAATGAGGCGTTCCGTGCGGTTGGGGGATTATATGAGAAGTGGCATCACGAAGGAAAAAGAGCATCTATAGAATCACAGGTGAAAAAATGAAGGTGTGCAATTGAACCAAGCTCTATTTGAAAAAAGGAAACTGCCCTAAGGAAAAGTTTGCTATAATAAAATAGTACGAAAGTTCAGGAAGGAGGGTTTTTATGCAGTCAGATAAACGATGGCTTCTGCATTACCCGAATCAAATTCCCCACGAACTCACCATCCCAAATGAAACGTTGCAATCTTACTTATTCAGCTCCGCAGAGGCAGCACCTGAGCATACAGCCATTCATTTTTCAGGAAAAAACATCACCTATGAACAGTTACAAGAAGAGGCACTCAAACTAGCCAATCACCTGATGAAAATTGGCGTAAAAAAAGGCGACCGAGTGGCTATTATGCTGCCAAACTGCCCTCAATCGGTCATTTCTTATTATGCTGTTTTGATAGCAGGCGGCATTGTTGTTCAAACGAACCCGCTTTATACAGAGAAAGAACTCGCGTATCAAATGGAGGACAGCGGCTCCAAAGTGCTGATCACACTCGATCTATTGTATCCAAAGGCCTATAAAATGAAAGCGCTGACAAGTGTGGAGCACTTAATTATCACCAAACTACAAGATTATTTGCCATTTCCGAAAAATATTCTGTTCCCCATTGTCCAAAGAAGAAAAAACAAAATGGTCATCCAAGTCGAGAAAAGTGATACCATTCATCACTTCTCGCAGGTGATGAAAGAATCTTCAGGAGAACAGATTCCACAGCGAGCCTTTCAACCGAAAGAGGATGTCGCTGTTTTGCAGTATACAGGCGGAACGACCGGTTTACCGAAAGGGGTCATGCTCACGCATGAAAATATATTAGCCAATACAGAAATGTGTGCATCCTGGATGTATAAAACGAATCGCGGAAAAGAACGGATCCTTGGCATCATTCCGTTTTTTCATGTGTACGGAATGACCACTGTGTTGAACCTTGCAGTCAAAGAAGGTCATCAAATGATTCTTCTTCCTCGTTTTGACGTGGCTGATACCCTCAAAACCATTGAAAAACAGAGGCCAACGTTGTTTCCAGGAGCACCAACGATGTATATCGCCCTGCTGCATCACCCGAATATTGAAACGTATGACCTGTCGTCCATTACGGCTTGTTTAAGCGGCTCTGCGCCTCTTCCTGTTGAAGTCAAACAAAGCTTTGAAAAATTAACAGGAGGACGTTTAGTGGAGGGATATGGTCTTTCAGAAACCTCACCAGTTACCCATGCCAACTTCTTATGGGGAGCGAACAAAACTGGCAGTATTGGCTGTCCTTGGCCCAATACAGATGCCGGCATTTATTGCGAGGAAACCGGAGGACTCAAAGAGCCATATGAGCATGGAGAAATCATTGTCAAAGGGCCTCAGATCATGAAGGGATACTGGAATCAGCCAGAGGAGACAGCGGCTGTGTTAAAGGACGGGTGGTTTTTCACCGGAGATATTGGATATATGGATGAAGACGGTTTCTTCTATATAGTAGATCGGAAAAAAGATGTCATCATCGCGAGCGGCTATAATATTTATCCAAGAGAGGTTGAAGAAGCCCTTTATGAGCATGAGCTTGTGCAAGAAGTAGTCGTTGCAGGTATTCCAGATCCGTACAGGGGAGAAACAGTGAAAGCATTTGTTGTCCCAAAAAAGGATGCCTATTTAACTGAGGATGAGCTCGATCGTTTTGTTCGAACGAGAATTGCTTCATTTAAAGTGCCGCGTGTCTATGAATTTAAAGAGTCACTGCCTAAAACGGCCGTAGGAAAAATCTTGCGCAGAGTGTTAATTGAAGAAGAAAAAAGAAAGCAATCATCTTCTTTTGAAGCGCCTGTTGACCAATTGAAAAAATAACCTGCATCATCCGGTCCAGCGGCCGGATGATTTGAATTGTGACTGTCTGCTCTAGTATGCTAAAGGTTGAAAAGAAAAAAGAAGAGCACTTGACAAATCACTCGTTTCTTTTTAACATGAAGTTATGAATGAATGCTCATTCAATTTAGAAAGGGACGAAGCACATTGAAGCAGAAAAGACCGAAGTACATGCAAATTATTGATGCAGCAGTTGTGGTGATTGCAGAGAACGGCTATCATCAATCACAAGTTTCAAAGATTGCCAAACAAGCAGGGGTAGCAGACGGAACGATTTATCTCTATTTCAAAAACAAAGAGGATATTCTGATCTCATTATTCAAAGAAAAAATGGGACAGTTCATCGAACGGATGGAAACAGATATTCAAAAGAAACCGTCTGCCAAAGAAAAGCTTCTTCTGCTGATTCAGGAGCACTTTCGCCTGCTTTCGCAAGATCATCATTTGGCCCTTGTGACACAGCTTGAACTCAGACAGTCAAACCTTGAGCTGCGGCAAAAAATCAATGAGGTGCTGAAAGGGTATTTAAATATGCTCGACTCGATTTTAACAGAGGGAAAGAAAACAGGAGAATTCAGACAAGATCTAGATGTCCGCTTAGCGAGACAAATGGTATTTGGGACGATTGATGAAACCGCTACAACATGGGTCATGAATGATCAAAAGTATGATCTGACTGCACTTGCAGAAAACGTACATGATCTTCTCTTAAACGGAATACATCAATCTTAAAGACAATTGAAAAAGGATGATTGATATGGAAAAGATACTCAGCTTACATCAAGAAGAACAAATAGCGCTCATCACGATTCAACATCCACCTGCAAATGCCTTATCTTCTCAGCTTCTCACTGAGCTCAATGATATGTTTGACCAGCTCGAACAAAACGAAGAAGTGAGAGCCATTGTGATCCACGGAGAAGGCAGATTCTTCTCAGCAGGTGCTGATATTAAAGAATTTACGACCTTACAGAAAGAGTCTGATTATGCGAGTCTTGCAGACAGAGGACAGCAAGTCTTTGAACGAATTGAGCAATGTCCAAAACCAGTCATTGCCTCTATTCACGGAGCAGCATTAGGCGGAGGTCTTGAGCTGGCGATGTCATGTGATATTCGAATCGCAACAAAAGAGGCGAAGCTTGGGCTGCCGGAACTAAACCTCGGCATCATTCCAGGATTCGGCGGCACGCAGCGCCTGCCTCGCTATGTTGGATCTGCTAAAGCACTTGAAATGATGGGAACAGCTGAGCCGATTACAGGAGAAGAAGCACTTGCCTGCGGGCTTGTTTCAAAGCTTGCAGAAACAGAGGAAGAAGCGCTGGATGCAGCCAAAACACTTGCGGCGAAATTTGCAGCGAAAAGCCCTAAAACGCTCGAGTATGTGCTTGAGTTATTGAATGCGGCAAAAGTGTACTCATATGATGGTGGAATGAAGCTGGAAGCCAAAAAATTTGGTGAGGTTTTCCAATCAAATGACGCCAAAGAAGGCATTCAAGCCTTTATCGAAAAGCGCAAACCGAACTTTAAAGGGGAATAAGGGATTAGTATGACACAAGGGGGAGAAATGAATGAATATATTTGTTTTGATGAAGCGTACGTTTGACACGGAAGAGAAGATTTCCATTCAGTCTGGTGCAATTCAAGAAGATGGGGCAGAGTTCATTATTAATCCTTATGACGAGTATGCAATAGAAGAAGCGATTCAGCTTCGGGATGAGCACGGAGGAGAAGTGACCGTTGTCACAGTTGGCAGCGAGGATGCGGAGAAACAGCTAAGAACAGCGCTTGCTATGGGCTGCGATCAGGCCGTTTTATTAAATGTTGAAGATGACTTGGAGGAGTGGGATCAATATTCAGCTTCTACTATTCTTTATCACTATTTCAAGGACAAAGATGCTTCCTTGATATTGGCAGGGAATGTGGCGATTGACGGCGGCTCTGGCCAGGTTGCTCCTCGTCTTGCTGAATTACTTGGTTTTTCATATGTCACAACGATTACACGTATTCAAATAGACGGCGACTCAGCTTCAATTGAACGAGATGCAGAGGGTGACGTGGAAGTGATTTCCGCCCAGCTCCCGCTTGTTGTCACAGCGCAGCAAGGTCTTAATGAGCCTCGTTATCCATCGTTACCAGGCATTATGAAGGCAAAGAAAAAGCCTTTAGAAGAATTGGAACTAGATGATTTAGATCTCGATGAAGACGATGTGCCATATAAAATCAAAACGATTGAACGTTTCTTACCGGAGAAAAAAGAGGGTGGAAAGGTGCTGAGCGGTGAGCCTCAGGATCAAGTCAAAGAACTGACAGATCTACTAAGAAATGAAGCAAAAGTCATCTAAATATCCACTTTACGATATCACGAGAACAAGGGGGAGCTTGAAAGATGAGTAAAAAAGTTGTTGTACTTGGAGAAAGTCGTGACGGTAAATTAAGAAATGTGACATTTGAAGCGATTGCTGCCGCTCATCAAGTGGCTGATGGCGGTGAGGTCATTGGCGTATTAATAGGGGATCAAGTCAAAGAACAAGCCGATGAACTGCTTTACTATGGAGCAGATCATGTCATGCTTGTGGAGCATCCTCACCTTTCATATTATACATCTGATGGTTTTACGCAGGCGCTTCAAGCCATATTAGATCAGGTCAATCCGGATGCAGTGCTCTTTGGCCATACGTCTATCGGAAAAGACTTGTCACCCAAAATAGCAGCACGCCTGCAGACAGGCTTGATTTCAGATGCGATCGATGTAAGCGTTACCGGAGAACATCTCGTTTTCACTAGACCGATTTACTCTGGAAAAGCCTTCGAAAAAGTCATCTCGACGGATCGCCTGCTTTTGGCGACCATTCGGCCAAACAACGTGGCACCGCTGGAGCGGGATGCGTCACGAGACGGAGAAGTCACTCCAGTTTCTGTCGATATTCAGAACCTGCGAACGATCGTGAAGGAAGTCGTTAAAAAAACGTCAGAAGGTGTAGACTTATCCGAAGCAAAAGTTATTGTCGCTGGAGGGCGAGGGGTCAAGAGCAAAGAAGGCTTTGAACCGCTGAAAGAACTCGCCCAAACGCTGGGCGCAGCAGTCGGTGCCTCGCGTGGAGCTTGCGATGCAGACTACTGTGATTATGCCCTGCAAATTGGTCAAACCGGTAAGGTCGTCACACCTGACCTTTACATTGCCTGCGGGATTTCAGGCGCGATTCAGCATTTAGCCGGAATGTCTAACAGTAAAGTCATTGTGGCGATTAACAAAGACCCTGAAGCTGAAATCTTCAAAATCGCCGATTACGGAATTGTTGGTGACTTGTTCGAAGTGGTCCCGCTTTTGAATGAAGAGTTAAAAAAGATGAATATCCACTCGTAACGCTCATACACTCAGAATGCCTAGGTATTCTGGGTTTTTTTGTATGTCATTATGGAACAAAGGAGCGGTTGACAAGTGAAGGGTACAGTAAAAGTCAATGACGTGATCGGACGCATTTCTAAACACATTTATGGACACTTTCAAGAGCATTTAGGAAGAGGGATTTATGACGGGATTTGGGTAGGAGAAGACTCATCAATTGACCATATTGAAGGAATTCGAACCGATGTGCTAAAGGCGCTTCAAGCATTACATATCCCGGTGCTTAGGTGGCCGGGCGGCTGTTTTGCAGACGAGTATCATTGGGCAAATGGCGTTGGTGATCTGAGTGAACGAAAGCCGATGGTGAACACTCATTGGGGAGGTACCATTGAATCAAATGCGTTTGGCACACATGAATTTATGCGATTGTGTGAATTACTTGAATGTGAGCCTTATATTTGCGGCAATGTTGGAAGCGGGTCTGTTCAAGAATTAGCGGAATGGGTAGAATACATCACATTTCCTAAGGGGACACCTATGTCCGATTGGCGCATTCAAAATGGAAAACAAGAGCCTTGGAAGCTGACTTATGTTGGCGTAGGCAATGAAAGCTGGGGCTGCGGCGGGAATATGACACCTGAATACTATGCAGACCTATATAAACGCTATCAAACGTATGTGAGAGAGTTTGCTGGTAACCGTATTTATAAAATAGCTTGCGGCGCGAATTCAAATGACGTGAATTGGACAAAAGTATTAATGGAACGGGCTGCACCATGGATGGATGGGCTCAGTTTACATTACTATACCGTTCCTGGTACATGGGAGAAGAAAGGGTCTGCGACTGATTTTGATGAGGATGAATGGTTTACAACGTTGAAAAAGGCCTATGAGATGGAGCAGCTTGTCATGGATCATGGAAAAATCATGGATCGTTATGATCCAGACAAGCGAATCGGGATGATTATTGATGAATGGGGGACATGGTATGACCCAGAGCCAGGGACCAATCCGGGGTTTTTATATCAGCAGAACACACTGAGAGACGCCCTTGTCTGTGCCCTGCATTTTCATATATTTCACCGTCATTGCCAGCGGATTCACATGGCGAATATTGCCCAGACGGTCAATGTCCTGCAAGCGATGGTGTTAACGAAGGACGAAAAGATGATCCTGACCCCTACCTATCATGTATTTCACATGTTTCAAGTGCATCAGGAGGAAGAAGCACTTGAAGTGGAGTTTGATTCACCGCCGTATGAACGCCGAGGTGAAAAAATTCCTCAGGTCAGCGTGTCAGCCTCACGTTCCTCTGACAAGATGCATATTAGTTTTTGTCACCTGAACCCTTATGAAAAAGCAGAGGTATCCCTTGCAATAGATGGGATTGATCCACAAACGACTGCCACTGGCCGCGTGCTGACAGCTGATCGGATGAATGCGCACAATACATTCGATGATCCTCAATCCGTTCAGCCTGCGGACTTCCAGCAATTTGCTGTAAAGCCCGGCGAATTAACCATAGATCTCCCGCCTATGTCGGTTGTCATGATGACTGTCGATCTGACTTGATCACATATTTTGATGTTTGATGAGAAGAATGTTGGGGCATCATACATTGTAAATGAAGCGGAAAGGGAGTTATGTCATATGCTTAGAACCATTCTGATGATCATCGGTGCGATTGTTGTTATTGGTGCGATTATACGGTTTGTTTTTTAATTCATTTCATAAAAAATGATTCGTAAGCATTTCATTCGCAAGTCACATTGGTAGATGCTATACTAAAAAGCATAATTTACATTGGAGGAATGAATAATGGCAATCGTAAAAGCTACTGACGCAACATTTTCACAAGAAACTGCAGAAGGTGTTGTTCTTGCAGATTTTTGGGCACCATGGTGCGGACCTTGTAAAATGATTGCTCCAGTTCTTGAAGAACTTGATCAAGAAATGGGCGATAAAATGAAAATTGTAAAAATTGATGTAGACGATAACCAAGAAACTGCTGGTAAATACGGCGTGATGAGTATCCCAACACTTCTTGTTTTAAAAGACGGTGAAGTCGTAGAAACGTCTGTTGGTTTCAAACCAAAAGAAGCACTAGCTGAGCTTGTCAACAAACATCTATAAACACAACCATGCCATTGCGGTATGACCACTGAAGCGGTTCTCGTATAGACGAGAGCCGCTTTTCTTTCAATATGGTATAAAACAAATGTTCGTGATACACTAGAAGGAGTGAAAGAGGAAAACAAGGACGGATGAAAATATGAACAAACTGATCAAAGAAAAGCTGTCAGTCCTGCCTGATCGACCAGGCTGTTACTTAATGAAAGATAGACAAAATACGGTCATCTACGTGGGGAAGGCAAAGGTATTAAAAAATAGAGTGCGCTCTTATTTCACTGGATCTCATGATGCCAAAACGCAGCGGCTTGTCAGTGAAATTGCGGACTTTGAATACATTGTGACCTCATCTAACATTGAGGCACTGATTTTAGAGCTGAATTTAATTAAAAAGTATGACCCAAAATACAATGTCATGCTCAAGGATGACAAGACGTATCCTTTTATTAAAATTACGAATGAACGGCATCCTAAGCTGATCGTCACCCGCAATGTGAAAAAGGATAAAGGGAGATACTTCGGTCCATATCCGAACGTACAAGCAGCAAGAGAAACCAAAAAGCTGCTTGACCGCTTATATCCTCTAAGAAAATGTGCGACACTTCCTGATCGTGTCTGTCTTTATTATCATCTTGGACAATGTCTCGCACCATGTGTGTATGACATTTCTGAAGAAACGAATAAACAGCTCGTGGATGAAATCACCAGGTTTCTAAATGGAGGGCACCAGCAAATCAAGAAAGAACTAACCGAAAAGATGCAGGAAGCGGCCGAACAATTAGAGTTTGAGCGGGCAAAAGAACTGAGAGATCAAATCGCTTACATCGACTCAACAATGGAAAAGCAGAAAATGACGATGAGTGACTTATCAGATCGAGATGTATTTGCCTATGCCTATGATAAGGGCTGGATGTGTGTCCAAGTCTTCTTCATTAGACAGGGGAAATTGATTGAACGTGATGTCAGCTTGTTCCCTATGTATCAAGATCCAGAGGAAGAATTCCTCACGTTTTTGGGGCAATTTTATGAAAAAAACAACCACTTCCTGCCGAAGGAAATTTTGGTGCCAGACAGCGTAGATCAAGAGATGATCGAGCAGTTGCTTGAGACGAACGTTCACCAGCCGAAAAAAGGAAAGAAAAAAGATTTGCTTTTACTTGCACACCAAAACGCCAAAATCGCCCTGAAAGAAAAATTCTCGCTCATTGAGCGCGATGAAGAACGGACAATTGGAGCGGTGAAGCAGCTCGGGGACGCACTTAATATTTATATGCCATACCGGATCGAGGCATTTGATAACTCAAATATTCAAGGAGCAGATCCTGTTTCCGCCATGGTTGTCTTTCAGGACGGGAAGCCATATAAAAAGGAATACCGGAAATACAAAATCAAAACTGTCGCAGGGCCAGATGATTATGCATCCATGCGTGAAGTCATCAGAAGACGATATACACGCGTGTTAAAGGATGAGCTGCCGCTGCCAGATTTAATTTTAATTGACGGAGGAAAAGGACAGATCAACGCAGCAATAGACGTGCTCGAAAATGAATTGAATCTGTCTGTTCCAGTGGCAGGTCTTGTGAAAGATGAAAAACATCGGACATCGAATCTCATGATGGGTGATACACTTGAAATTGTTGCGCTAGAGCGTAACAGTCAGGCCTTTTATTTATTGCAGCGTATTCAAGATGAAGTGCACCGGTTTGCCATTAGCTTTCACCGGCAGCTGCGCGGAAAAAATGCATTCCAGTCTATTTTAGATGATGTACCAGGTATTGGAGAGAAGCGAAAAAAACAGCTCCTCAAACATTTTGGCTCTGTGAAAAAGATGAAAGAAGCCTCTGTCCAAGATTTTCAGGAGGCTGGCATTCCGAAACAAACGGCCGAACTTTTAATGGAGGCATTAAAAAAATAGATTGTACTTTTTCCAAAAGTCTGTTAAGATGTGACTAATTTAATAAATGAACGTGTTGTTTGTTGAAGATAGAGGTGCGAACTTCAAGAGTAGGCCTTCAGAGATCGATGGGATCTAGGAAGAGGGCTGAAAGGGGAGCGTCGCCGAAGTGAATAAAATCCACTCATTTTATTCGCTGGCTGTACATTGAAGAAATGTAGGGCTGTCAAGAATTTATTTCTTGGAGGGCTATCTCATTGTTTGCATCTTTTAATGATGATTTCAAAGCAATGGGAGATTTGTTCTCTCATTGCTTTTTTTATTTGCAGTGAGTGGGCAGTCTCCAAAGCCGCTTCTTGCTCTTCTCTCACACGTGATCTTTTGAAAAAGGGTGGTAGACATGGGACTAATTGTACAAAAATTTGGCGGAACATCTGTTGGATCGACAGAAAAAATTCGCAAAGCCGCAGAGAGAGTCATCGCTGAACGTAAGGCAGGTCATGATGTGGTCGTGGTTGTGTCGGCGATGGGAAAATCAACGGATGTTCTAGTAGACCTTGCCAAAGAACTCACAGATGATCCAAGCAAGAGAGAAATGGATATGCTGCTAACAACTGGGGAGCAAGTGACCATTTCATTATTGGCGATGGCGCTGCAAGCAAACGGCTATGATGCCATTTCCTTTACAGGCTGGCAGGCTGGTATGAAAACAGAGCAGGTGCACGGAAATGCAAGAATCGTGGACATCGATGAATCAAGAATCAAAGAGAAACTAAGTGCTGGGAAAGTCGTTGTTGTAGCAGGTTTCCAAGGAATTGCAGATGACCTACATATCACAACACTTGGACGCGGGGGATCAGATACGACGGCTGTGGCACTTGCTGCTGCATTAAAAGCAGACAAATGTGATATATACACGGACGTACCGGGTGTGTTTACGACAGATCCGCGTTATGTACCGTCCGCGCGAAAACTTGCAGGAATTTCATACGATGAGATGCTCGAGCTGGCCAATTTAGGGGCAGGCGTCTTGCATCCGAGAGCCGTTGAGTTTGCGAAAAATTATCAAGTCCCACTAGAAGTCCGTTCTAGTATTGTAAATGAATCGGGTACGTTAATTGAGGAGGAATCATCCATGGAACAAAATTTAGTCGTAAGAGGAATTGCATTTGAAGATCAGATGACACGCGTGACGGTGTGCGGCCTGTCAAGCGGTTTAACAACATTGTCGACCATTTTTACGACGCTTGCTAAGCAAAATATCAATGTTGATATCATCATTCAGTCCGTCACAAGCACAAATCAGACTTCCATCTCTTTCTCTGTGAAAACAGATGATTTGTCCAAAACAGTTGAAGTACTAGAAGAATATAAAGGGGCGCTTGGCTATGAGCAGATTGAGACAGAAAGCAAATTAGCCAAAGTATCCATCGTTGGGTCTGGTATGGTCTCAAATCCAGGCGTAGCTGCTGAAATGTTCGCTGTGTTAGCTGAAAAAGACATTCAAGTGAAAATGGTCAGTACGTCTGAAATCAAAGTTTCCACAGTGGTTGGCCGTGATGATATGGTCAAAGCGGTGGAAGCCCTGCATGATGCATTTGATTTATCGAAAGCGAGCGCAGCTGCTCATTCTTAAAAGAATAAAAAGAGGTGTATCTCATGAAAGAGTGCACCTCTTTTTTATATTTGAATCAGCCGCATAAAGAAAGGAACACACGTGCATAAACCCATTCACTAAGTATGCTATGATAGAAGAAGACATATAAAAAAAGGCGTGACCGGTAGTCCTCGCCTTTCATAAACAGTGTTAGCTAGGGTCTCTTAAATCCCATTTAACGGTTAAAATGACTTTATCAGCACGCTTTTTCACTTGCTCATAGGATTCAGCAACGTGCTCATTGAGAAGCTGAATCTGTTCAGCAATAAAACCTGCCTCCATTTGAAAGCATGGCTCTTTTTGATAGGTGAGTCGATTCGATACAAGTGGACCTTCGAGCTCAAACTCAATTTCCTGTTTTTTAGAATGGGCCATCGTGAGTGTCCCCCATCCGGCATCATGGAAAAATTCGGGGATTTTCTCCCATGACTCTTGAGGAAATTTACGAGCAAGCAGCTTACCCGCAAAATACATCATAGATGAATGATCCTGACCAAGAATGTCAGGCAGCAGAACTTCGCGTATCAGCTCGTAGGCAAATCCATTAACTTCAATTTCTTTTAGCTGTTCTAAGTTAGATTCAAATTTATTCATTGTACGGCTCCCCTCTTTCAACAATTTATTATAGCTTATGTGGGCATATGATGACAGAGTTTTCCCTGAAGTCTAAGAAATTCTTATTGTAGTAAAACGAATTTTGAATTAAAACTTTTAAATTTCGGAAAATTTTAATTTATGTACGCGGTTTCTTGACGCTTTTTTGACATAGGAGTAAAATGAAATTGTCAATAAATTTGAATAAAGTGCTTACATTTGAAAGAAGCGGGGGTAAGACAATTTTCAAGCAATTGCACTTTTTTTACTAGGGGGTAAAGTAATGTCGGGGAACAAAGAATTTTTTTATCGGAGATTGCATTCTTTGCTTGGCGTCATTCCGGTCGGTCTATTTTTAATACAGCACTTAGTGATTAACCACTTTGCGACAAATGGACCAGAGGCGTTTAACAAAGCTGCACACTTTATGGAACAGCTTCCATTCAGATATGCACTTGAGCTGTTCGTGATTTTCTTACCACTGATCTATCATGCTGTTTATGGGGTGTACATAGCCTTTACGGCACAAAACAACACGTCACGCTTCAGTTACTTAAGAAACTGGTTATTCAGACTGCAAAGGATTACAGGTATCATCACATTGATTTTTGTCACTTGGCACGTATGGGAAACACGAATTCAAGCTCAGCTTGGAGCTGAAGTAAACTATGACATGATGGCGAATATTTTAAGCTCTCCATTTATGCTAGGCTTCTATATTGTCGGCGTTTTATCTACTATTTTCCACTTTGCTAATGGCTTGTGGTCATTTGCTGTCAGCTGGGGAATTACCGTTTCACCACGCTCACAAAGAATCTCCACATATGTGACATTAGGTATATTTATAGCGCTTTCATATGTAGGGCTAAGAGCAATTTTCGCTTTTGTTTAAGAGGAAATAGATTAGTAGAAGAGGGAGAGGGGCTACAATGAGTAATTCTAGCATCATCGTTGTCGGAGGCGGCTTAGCTGGTCTCATGGCAACTATAAAAGCAGCAGAAGCGGGAACAGCTGTTAAACTATTTTCAATCGTACCTGTAAAACGTTCGCATTCAGTATGTGCACAGGGCGGAATCAACGGAGCGGTGAATACAAAAGGTGAAGGGGATTCACCTTATGAGCATTTTGATGACACGGTATATGGCGGAGATTTCTTAGCCAACCAGCCGCCAGTAAAGGCAATGTGTGAAGCAGCGCCGTCCATTATCCACTTACTTGATCGTATGGGTGTGATGTTTAACAGAACACCAGAGGGATTACTGGACTTCCGCCGCTTCGGGGGAACACAGCACCACCGTACAGCATTTGCTGGTGCCACAACGGGTCAGCAGCTATTATACGCACTGGATGAGCAGGTTCGCCGCTATGAAGTAGCAGGGCTTGTCACGAAATATGAAGGCTGGGAATTCCTTGGCGCTGTTTTAGATGACGAGGAAGTATGCCGAGGCATTGTCGCACAGAATTTGACGACAATGGAAATTGAATCCTTCCGTTCAGATGCCGTGATCATGGCAACAGGCGGTCCTGGAATCGTGTTCGGTAAATCAACGAACTCCATGATCAATACTGGATCAGCTGCATCAATCGTTTATCAGCAAGGTGCTCATTATGCAAATGGAGAATTCATTCAAATTCACCCAACAGCGATCCCAGGAGATGACAAGCTTCGTCTCATGAGTGAATCAGCTCGTGGTGAAGGCGGACGTGTTTGGACATATAAAGACGGGAAGCCTTGGTACTTCCTAGAAGAAAAATACCCAGCATACGGGAACCTTGTACCGCGTGACATCGCAACGCGTGAAATCTTCGACGTATGTGTCGAGCAAAAGCTTGGCATCAACGGAGAGAACATGGTATACCTGGATCTTTCTCACAAAGATCCAAAAGAGCTTGATATTAAGCTTGGCGGAATCATTGAAATCTATGAAAAATTCATGGGGGATGACCCGCGTAAGCTTCCGATGAAAATTTTCCCTGCTGTCCATTACTCCATGGGCGGACTATGGGTCGATTATGATCAAATGACCAATATCAAAGGTTTGTTCGCTGCCGGAGAATGTGATTACTCTATGCATGGCGGAAACAGACTTGGAGCGAACTCCTTGCTTTCTGCGATTTACGGCGGAATGGTCGCAGGACCAAATGCTGTGAAGTACATTAGCGGTCTTGAAAAGTCTGCGGAAGACCTCTCTTCTGCAACATTTGACAGCGCCGTGAAGAAAGAGCAGGAGAAATGGGACAACATCCTCAGCATGGATGGAACAGAAAATGCATACGTGCTTCATAAAGAGCTTGGAGAATGGATGACGGATAACGTGACAGTGGTTCGTTACAATGACAAACTCTTAAAAACAGATCAGAAGATTGAAGAGCTGATGGAGCGCTATAAGCATATCAACATCAACGATACAGCATCATGGAGCAACCAAGGCGCTGCCTTCACGCGTCAGCTTGACAACATGCTTCAGCTGGCAAGAGTCATTACGATCGGGGCATACAACCGGAATGAAAGCCGAGGAGCACACTATAAACCGGAATTCCCAGAAAGACACGATGAAGAATTCCTAAAAACAACGATGGCTACGTTCAAAGGGAAAAATCAGAAGCCTGCATTCCACTATGAGGACGTCGATGTATCGTTAATTGCACCTCGTAAACGAGATTACTCGAAGAAAAAGGTGGAGAAATAAGATGAGTGAAAAAAACACGATTCAATTCATTATCACACGTCAAGATACAGCAGATGGAAAGCCTTATGATGAGGAATTCGAAATCCCTTACCGTCCGAATATGAACGTCATTTCCGCCCTTATGGAAATTAGACGTAACCCGGTCAATAAAAAAGGTGAAAAAACAACGGCCATCAACTGGGATATGAACTGTCTTGAAGAGGTGTGTGGAGCTTGTTCCATGGTCATTAATGGAAAACCGCGCCAGTCATGTACAGCTTTAATTGACAAGTTAGAGCAGCCGATCCGTCTCCAGCCGATGAAGACATTCCCTGTTGTGAGAGACTTGCAGGTTGATAGAAGCCGTATGTTTAATTCCTTGAAAAAAGTCAAAGCATGGGTGCCAATCGATGGCACATATGACCTTGGACCTGGACCAAGAATGCCTGAGAAAAAACGTCAATGGGCGTATGAGCTTTCTAAATGTATGACATGTGGTGTCTGCCTTGAAGCTTGTCCAAACGTGAATGATAAGTCTTCCTTTATGGGCCCTGCACCGCTTTCGCAAGTTCGTTTATTTAACGCACATCCGACAGGTGCGATGAATAAGTCTGATCGTCTAGAAGAAATTATGGGTGATGGCGGTCTAGCTAACTGCGGGAACTCCCAAAACTGTGTGCAGTCTTGTCCGAAAGGAATCCCGCTGACAACGTCAATTGCAGCACTAAACCGAGATACAACATTACAAGCTTTCCGTAACTTCTTCGGAAGCGATCACGCAGAATAACATCACATTCAGTCCTCGTTGCTAATCATGATGAGTGTTTACAAGAGGCTGGATGCAACACATAACAAACGCCTCTTCCAATACGGGAGAGGCGTTTGTTTGGGAATAAGGAGTGGATCAAATGAGACTGCCGGCATATATTGAAGAACCGTTTGAGCAATGGAGGGCTTCGTTTCGATTTTATGTGGAAACGACCGTCCGTTTTTCAGAAACGGATATGTTTGGCCACATGAACAATGTCACCCCTTTTGTGTATTTCGAAGAGACGCGGATTGCCTTTTTCCAAAAAACAGGGCTTGTTGATAAACGAATGAAACGCGCGCGAGAGACCATCACGGTCGTTGCAAACCTGCAATGTGATTACATCAAACAAGTGGAGATCGGTGAGAGGCTTCGTGTGTATGTAAAGCCGGAAAAAGTCGGATCAAGCTCCCTCATTCTTCATTACCTAGGAGAAAATGAACAGCAGGAACCATGCTTTACTGGCTCTGTGACGATGGTGCAAATTAGTAAAGACACAGGCGCATCTGTCCCATTTACAGAAGAAGAAAAAGAAATATTTCAGGCTCAGCGAAATTAACGGTTGATCAAACGTGTATGCTTCGTTTTGTTATAATAAAAAGATCATATCAAGAAGAAACAAAAGGAGAACACATGAAGATTTTTCAATATGACACCATTGATAGTACAAATAATGAAGCGAAGAGGCTGATTCAACAAGGAAAAGTGCCTTCATTTGCCGTCTATGCCCGGCAGCAGACAGCAGGAAGGGGGAGGCTCGGCAGACCGTGGGAAACACCTACAGGGAATGTCGCGGTGACCATGACGGTCATGCCGCCAGAAGATCTCTCCACCCAGTCAATGATTGCCCCGCTGACGGCTCTAGCGATCTATGATGTACTCAAATCACTCATGAGAGCTGAGGATCAGCTCGCGATCAAATGGCCAAATGATATTCTCATTAATGAAGCAAAGGTATCCGGCACATTGATTGAAGCAGACCGCAGCGCCATCTATATCGGTGTTGGCATTAATGTAGAGACAAAGCCGGAGCATGTCCCGTACAAAACCATTTGCTTATCAGAGCTTACAGAGGTGAAAGCCGATCAGCTTGTGAAAGAACTGACAGTGGCTTTTGAAAAATACCATACACGCTGGCAAAATGAGGGATTTGAAGCACTCACTGCCCTCTACAACAAACGGTTATTTCGTCTGAATCAACCGCTTCGCATCTCATTAGATCGAGAAAAACAAACATGGCAAGAAGGCATTTGCTGCGGGGTCAACCGCTACGGTCATCTGCAGCTAAAAGATGACCAAGGACATATAAAAGCCCATTCTGCCGGAGATATCGATGCACCTCTTCAAAAGTAAAAAAGCAGACGATTTCCTCGTCTGCTTTAGGCTTCTCTTTTAATGTGTTGCTGAACCATATAGTCTTGTTTCGTAAAGACAACCCCGTCCAGAATTTCTCTTGCGGTTCGAATGACCTTGACTCTGTTTTGGGACATATCAATTTCAGTCTGCATAATACCAGCAGGGTGCCCAATTCGCAGCGTTTCATCTTGACCTTGATAAATCTGTGCAGGAAGCGTTTGTTCCATAAAACAGCTGGCTGACACGCAGACAGACCCGGTAATGGCAAGTGCTTGATGGGGTCTTTGCATCGATAGCATGCGCACGATGATATCCATATCTGCTGCTCGTCTCATGATCCCATTTGTATCTACATAATCAGCTGGTTCACTAATAATCGCAAGCTTTGGAACAGCAGGAGACTGTAATGTCGCCATTTCCTTTGGAGAGAAGTGACACATTTCAGCAGCAATGGAACGAATCTCCTCCATATCATTCAGTAATGATTCTGTAAACTCCTCAGGCAATTCCGTTCCTTTTAAGTGGATATCCTTCGCACGGATAAAGGCAATCGGGTTTGCGATATCAATGATCGAGATGGGAATCTCTCCGAACTTTGTTTGAATTGTATCAATGCGGTTCCCAGTCGGAAAGGTTTTACCTGTGACAGCGCCCTCAGGCTTCTCAAAGGATAAATAAATGGGAGAACCTGTCCCTTTTACTCCTGGAATTTCTGCATGTCCTTCGAATTTAACCTCACCATTTTCGACTTCTACCTCTGCCACAATGATTTTATTCGTGTTGGTATTGAGGATACGTACAGTCGTGATGGGCTCAACCGCTTGAACAAACCCTTTAATGATGGCATATGGACCTACAGCTGATGAGATATTCCCGCAGTTTCCTTTAAAGTCTACATATCTTTCATTAATACTGACTTGTGCAAATGTATAGTTTACATCAACATCTGGACGAGTCGATTTGTCAATAATTGCCACCTTGCTTGTTAAAGAATTACCGCCGCCGATTCCATCGACCTGCAGCCGGTCAGGACTGCCCATAATGTCTAAAAGAAATGCCTCGATCTCATCGTGTTCATGGGGTGCATCGTTTGCTTGAATGAATACCCCTTTGCTTGTACCGCCTCGCATGATAGTGATTGGAACTTTTCTCATTGCTCTCACCCTCAATTTTTTAATTAACTGTTTATCTAACCAAAATGGTAAAGTATAATAAGAAATAAGTTAAATACATTATTTATAGAGAATTCAATAAAATTTTTTTATAATGAAAAAGGAGACTACACAATGGATGAGAAAGACTGGCGATTTCTAAAAGTACTTTATGAAGAAAAGAACATTACAAAGGCGGCAGAAAAATTATTTGTCTCGCAGCCTGCCTTAAGCTATCGATTGAAGCAGCTTGAAGAGGAGTTTGATATGAAGCTTTTCTTCAAAAGAAAACGAGGGATTGAATTTACGTCAGAGGGCGAGTACTTGGCTGAATACGCAAATGACATGCTCAAACAGCTCCAGCAAACGAAAGATGGCATGCTCAATATGCAAAAAAAGGTCAAAGGAACGATCCGGTTAGGGGTCTCAAGTAATTTTGCCCAGTATAAACTGCCAGAAATTTTAAGAGAATTTTCTAAGCAGTATCCACATGTTCAATTTATGGTGAACACAGGCTGGAGCACAAAGGTAATGGATCTGTTAGGGACATCCAGTGTGCACTTAGGGATTTTAAGAGGAGATTACGATTGGAATGGAGAACGGTTTTTGCTTGATAAAGAGCGGCTTTGTATCATTTCAAAATCAGATATACAGCTAAAGGACCTGCCGAAGCTGCCGCTCATTGACTATCACACGGACAGTTCATTGAAACGATTGATTAACAGATGGTGGCAGGAAACGTTTACGATGCCGCCGCTTGTGACGATGGAGACAGACCGTCAGGATACATCGAAAGAAATGGTGAAGCATGGCTTGGGCTATGCCATAGTTCCAGAAATTTGCCTCCGACCAAGTGATGAGCTATTTGTCAAAGGGCTTTCGTATAAAGATGGACAACCAGTTTTAAGAGATACATGGCTCATGTATCAGCCAGACTCACTTCATTTGTCTGTTGTGAAAGCGTTTATTGAGTTTTTAAGAAGTCGACAAGGTTAATTATAAAAGAAATTTATTGAATAAACGAAAAAATCAATATTTTCATTATAAAAAAACCTATTATATCCTTGAAATAGAAAGCGCTAACATTCCGGTCGCAAGTGCAAGGGGCGCTTGTTGATCGTGTAAAGAAGAGGATGGAGGGATATAAAGTGCTAGCTATTTTAGGGATCTTGATGGTCTTGACATTTACATTTCTCATTATGACAAAACGAATGCATCCGGTGGTGGCTTTAACCGTTGTACCTATCATATTTGCATTGATCGGTGGATTTAACAGCGGCTTAGGGGACATGATGCTTGATGGACTCAAAACTGTTGCACCATCTGCTGCTTTATTGTTATTTGCAATTTTGTTCTTCGGTGTCATGCTGGATGCGGGTTTATTTGATCCACTGATTAGACTCATTTTACGTATTGTGAAAGGCGATCCTGTCAAAATTGCTTTTGGGGTAGCGATTTTGTCTATGCTTGTTGCATTAGATGGTGATGGGACAACAACGTACATGATTACAGTATCAGCTATGCTGCCACTTTTCTTAAGAATTGGGATGAACCCGCTGATTTTAGGAACCATCTCATTATTATCATTAGGAATTATGAGCGGTATGACGCCTTGGGGCGGTCCGGCTACTCGTGCAATCGCTGCGCTTGGATTAGATGCCGCTGAATTTTTTATTCCATTACTCCCGACGATGTTAGGGGGCGCTCTTTTTATACTTTTTACTGCATATGTACTTGGGAAAAAAGAACGGAAGCGAATTGGTATTGCTGAGATTCAGCACAAAGAAGAGGTATCCATCTCTCCTGAATTAGCTGCATCAATTGAGGATGGCGTAGAGGATATGAAGAGACCAAATCTGATCTGGGTCAACTTTTTCCTGACGATGGCTGTCATGACCACACTTGTCTTCGATATCGTGCCGATTCCTGTTCTCTTTTTAATTGGATTTGTCATCGCTCTCATGATCAACTATCCAAAAGTTGAAGACCAGCGTGAGCGAATTTTATCGCATGCAGGAAATGCATTAACGGTCATTACCCTTGTGTTTGCAGCAGGAATTTTCACAGGGATCTTTTCGGGGACAAAAATGGTTGAGTCGATTGCCAATTTAGTAATTTATTTAATCCCGGATTCCTACGGCTCATTTTTCCCGCTGATTGTTGCTTTGACGAGTATGCCATTTACTTTTGTTCTTTCAAATGATGCTTATTATTTCGGAGTGCTGCCAATCTTGGCTGAAGCGGGCGCAGCTTATGGCATTGCTCCGGTGGAAATTGCGCGCGCCTCTATTATCGGACAGCCTGTCCATTTACTGAGTCCACTTGTGGCCTCAACCTTACTTCTTGTCAGTATGCTGAACAAAGATATTGGTGATTTGCAAAAATACGCACTGTTATGGACTGTGTTAACCGCCCTTTTTACAACACTGATCGCTCTGTTAACAGGAGCCATTTCCATATTTTAAATGCCTGTTTGAAAAGGACGATGTCTCGATAGGAGACTCGTCCTTTTTTGTGCTGCTCTAAGTGTATGAAATTGGACGCTGATCTGCGGGAATTCTTGATTTTAACGTCACCTACCTCTGATACGCGGCATATGATATCTCGACTATACAGAATCCCATTCTATAGAGACTAGAGCTCTCACCTTAGCAAGGAGGGTTACAATACTTGAAGGAGAAAGAGTTTCAATCCAAGCCGCTATTAACCAAAAGAGAAAGAGAAGTATTTGAATTGCTCGTCCAAGATAAAACAACAAAAGAAATTGCAAGCGAGCTTTTTATTAGCGAAAAGACTGTTCGAAATCATATTTCGAATGCTAAGCATACCTTTTACAAACAGAAACAACATTTAACAAAATAGCTCCAAAAGTCATGTGTAAACCTATACCACAAATGGATTATAATACAATTATCAGTGTAACAATTCTTATTAAAAATTCATACTTATTCGACAATTTTTGACAGCTTTTTCGACTTTAGTGTGCTAAATTGATTTTGAAAGGTGATCATATGAGTGTAATTGCAAAAAAAGAAATAGGGGAAATTCTCAAAGACAGTTTAATTTCATCTGAAATGACTCAATTAGATATCGCAAAAAAAATCGGCATTACTAAGGGCTACATGAGCAAATTCTTATCCGGAAAAGAGATAGCTTTCTGGATGGTGATAGAGGCTGTTAAGTGCATACTTCCAGAAAAAGAAAAAGAGTTGATGGGAGATTACTGCAAAAGCGGTATTGATAAAAAGTATTTGTTTTGTGCTTTGGAGTATTGTTATACCCAAAAAATGTTTGATGTTATGAGATACTTGATTGTAGAATACTCAGCGGTTGCACCTGAACCTTGCTCGCTTTACAAATGGATTCTAAATTATAGAGGAAATTTTGACATGCAACACATCAGTAAGTTACGTAATAATAATCTCAAATCTATAGAGGCAAAAACATTATTATTAATCCTTGAAACTTACGGTTATTATAATTTAGGCAAATACGATATGGCCCACTTTTATATTAGCAAAGCAGGATCATACATTACCAAAATTAAAGATCCATTTCTCAGGAAAAGTTTTAGCGCAAGAATAGATGAGGTATTAGCAAATGTTTATTTGAAGCAAGAAAACAATGTTGAGTTTGCAAGACTCGCAGCTAAATCACTTCTTGAGAATAAAGTGAGTGAAAGCCATGAAATAACCGCTAACCATCTGTTGGCACTCTCATATTTCTTAACATCTTATGAAAAATCAATTTCGTATTACAATATATTTTTAAATCTCATGGAGAAGCATCCAGAAAGAGTAGATGAGATTATTCAAAATAAAGAGGAAATTGCAATTCTACAGTATTACTGGAAAGCTAGTATAGATTCAAGATATAACGTTTCTGATTTTACCAGAAAATTAAAGAAGCACAGTATATTATCTGATTATTATAGTGATGAGCGTCTTAAGCCATATGCGTACTTATTCGATGGAATTAAAGAAGCTAGAGCAGATAAAATTCTTTTATCACTTCACTATTTCTCAGAAAAACGTGAGTATTTCAGAGCTAACATTCCTAAATTAGAGTTGCAAAAATTGGAACTAGACTATAAACTCTAATAGTCAGGAGGTGAAAGCATGAAAAAATTAACTAAAGTGCTGATTTTAGCCAGCGTAATTCTGTTTGTATCAGGGTATCAAACCACTGTGTCAGCAAAAGAAACGGTTTATCAAACTAAAGATGTAAAAGTAGGCATGTAAAAAAGACGCTACCAGAAATGGTAACGTCTTTCGTGTTTTAAAGGGAAGTTTCCTGTTTTACAAAAACTTAAAAACAGGAAACCCTTTCAAAAAGATAAAAAATACAATATAATGGGAATGTATGTTCTTGTTTAGGAGGATATTATGTCAATTATTTATGAAGAATTACTTAAAAAGGTATCAAAACCAACAAAAAAAGAAGAACCATCTCATTCTTCTTCTACGGAAGCTCTTCCTAAAAACTTCGCTTTAGATTCTCGATAATTTTCAAGTGCATTAAGCATAAATTCTCTTTCATCTTTTGTTATTTTATTACCATGTTTATCTATAATATCTGCCTTCTCAATGAGATCCAGGCTTAACTTTCTTGAGAAGACGAGTTCTTTTTCTTCATCACTCATTTTATTAAGTTCTTCTTTATCGGTTACGAAATAAGAAAGGTCCACATTAAAATATTTTGCAATTGTATTTAAATTTTCAAATGACGGCTTTTTTATTTTTCCAGATTCTAATTTCGATAAATAACTATGAGTAACCCCTATTTCTTCTGATATTTGCGCGAGTGTTAAACTCCTGCTTTTTCTTAAATCGGCTAGATTTCGCCCTATGACTTTATTAATATCATCCATAAACAGCAATCACCTTTCTGTAGTGCTCGATATACATATTATTATAACATGTTTTTTCCTTTGGGAAAAAAATTAGAAAAACAACTTTACAACGGGTTAGACACGATGTTATATTTGTCTTGTAAGTTCCTACAGGAACATTAGAGGCGGTGTACAACGTTGGATTTTAAGATTGTTTTCGGTAAAAAAATTAAGCAAATTCGTTCAGAAAAAAAGATGTCCATTATTGAATTTGCTGAATTAACAGGCTTCACAAGCTCCTACATCTCTAAAATAGAGAACTATAAGATTAACCCGACTATAAAAAGTGTTCTACAATTCTGTAATAAGTTGAATTTAAACATTGGCTATTTTTTTTAATCATAAAGTTCCTGTAGGAAGAATTTTACGAGGAGATAGAGCAAGTGAAAATCGATATTGAGATGGCAAATGTCTTATATCGAAAAATATTCCAATGTTTTTTTGGTAGGTAGTCCTACTGTCCACATTGCATATTATGTTTCGAGGTGATCTTTATGGCTAAGAACAAGAAAAAGAGAAAAAGCAACCTGTTCGTTGGGGAAGTTTTCTTTGGGGAAGAAGACAGAGAAAAACTTTTTACTGAGGCTGTGGCGCCTTATTACACACCAGTAAAAAAAGAGAAGAACAAAAAAAATAAAGAGGCTTGAAACTTTTGTTTCACCTTTTTTTAAAGGACAAGCTTTAATGAGAAAACTATTCATAAAAAACATTAGGAGGCTTTTGAAGATGGGGGAAGTCAAATGGGTGAAACTAAGCACCCAGATGTTCGATGATGAAAAAATTAAACTCATTGAACAAATGCCTGAATCTGACACTCTGTTGATTATATGGGTTAAATTACTTGCTCAAGCAGGAAAAACTAACGCATCTGGTTTTATTTATCTAAGCGAAAACGTGCCTTACACAGACGAAATGTTAGCGCATATCTTTGGAAGACCATTAGGAATTGTTCGTATGGCTTTAGACACATTCAGGAAATTCGGCATGATAGAAATTAATGAACAGAATTATATCAGTATATGTAATTGGGAGAAACATCAGAATTTGGATGCTCTCGAAAAGATCAGGAAGCAGAACCGGTTGAGAAAGCAAAAGCAACGCAAAAAACAGAGTCTTCCACAACCTGAAAATGACATGTCACGTGACGTCACGATCAACGTCACACCAAGTCACGCAACAGATATAGATAAAGAATTAGATAAAGATAAAGAATTAAAAGATATATTGTCGGGTAACCCGACTGTTGATCCTGAAACTCAAGAATCTGAAATTCCATTTAAGCTGATTGTTGATCTTTTGAACAAAGTAACAGGGAAGTCATTCAGACATACGTCTGCTGCTACACAAAGATTAATTAAAGCACGCTGGAATGACGGATTTAGAATTGAAGACTTTAAAACAGTGATCCTGACAAAAACTAATCAATGGCTTAAAGACGAAAAAATGAATAAATACTTGCAGCCAACGACATTGTTTGGAACAAAGTTTGAAGGATACCTGAATGAAGGTGCGGGGGTGATAAAACGTGCAGAAGCAAGAGCAAAAGAAACAACGCCGTATGACAACCTTTTCTAGTGTAGGTGCTCAATTATCACATCTTGCACCGCAACTGATTGGTGAAAGGCAATGTCCTAACTGTAATGAAATGGTGCCTATCTATTTGCAAAGAGACAAAGAGATCAGTATTTGTCTTTCATGTGACAACAAAAACATTCAAGAAAGCATGGAACAGTTTCGGATAAGAACTGAGGCCGACAGGTTTTTCAAGTCTTACAGTCTCGTTCCTGATGAAACAAGAAAAGCGACATTTGACAATTTCTATCCCAATGGACTTGACCAATCCCAAGCAGATGCTCAACACACGCTACAAAGATATGTAAAAGAGTTTGATAATTTGAAAGAAACCAAGTCTTTCTTGCTACAGGGTCTATACGGATTAGGGAAAAGTCATCTAGCTCACAGTGTTGCTATCGCATTGAAGGACCAATACAAAAAAGTCATTTTTGTAAACTCAAAACTTTTGTTGAAACGGATTCAATCGACCTACGGTTCTTCAGAAATTAGTGAATCTCAAATTTTACAGCAAATAAATGATTGTGACCTATTTATTCTGGATGATATTGGTGCAGAGTATGTCAAAAAAGAAGCGAACGATGCAGAGTCTTGGGGAATTGATTTGATGCTAACTATTGTTGAATCAAGAGAAAACAAAGCCAACATTTACACCACGAATTACAATGCAAAAGATTTGGCAGAAAAGTACGGGCGGCATGGTGGACGCATTTTGTCACGAATGGCACATGGCTGCCGGACCCTCAAATTAACAGGAAAAGATCGGCGAATTGCTGGAATCTTGTAGCCAATATGTTTCAACACTACTCAAGGTTGAGGGTTTATTAGCTCAATTGGATGCCAGTTTAAAAGACTATGAAAAACAAAAGGAGGAAAGATTATGAAAAAAGGCGGCAGAAAGCCCACGAGAGCCGAAAGAAAGATTTTAGTGGTAAATGGGTTAAACCCACTTTATTGGCTCGTAGAAAAGAATCTGGCGACATCTGTGCATGTTGTACACAAAGAGGTCGGTCGCAGAAAGGAAATTGCGAAATGAGTGTCACTAGAATCATTTTGGATCATGTCAATTTCGAATGGACGATTGTTGGCCTTAAACGTTTTCTTGATTACTGGTACGAAGGCAGGTCGATCGAAGAGATGGCAGAGTTATTTAACCGACCGTCAGAAGAAGTATTGCTGCTGATGATTGATTTTTCGAAAAGAGGAAAGATCAAGGAGCGTCCTAACGGCGTAGGCGCAAACGATCCTATGTACATCAAAAAGAGTGTCATGAGCGCAAAGAAGCGAGAATTACGCAAGTTGTTTGAAGATCAACCAGTTTACTACGCTTGTCCGCACAGTGACTTCATCTGGTGCGAGAAGGACATCATGGCTTTTCGGAAGATGTGGCAGGACCATGAGCCAATTAGGCATATCGCCAATCGTTTGGCTCGCAAGGCTGATGATGTCATGCTGCTGATTATCGATCAAGCAGAGTTAGGCGAAATCTCACCACGTAAAGGCGGGGCACTAGGAAAGGAGTACAAGCATGAAAAGAAAAAGAATCCTGTTGCCATTTGAGAAAGCGACAGCACGTCAACTGGAAGTCATTGCGAGATATGAAGATTGTCCTAAGAAGATAAAGACAGCAGCCGTGCGCCACCTCAAACAGAGGGGAGGCATTAAGTGATGACAGTTGAAGAGAGAGAATTTTTGATCGAGTGGTTGAGTCTTACAAATGGGGCATACGGGCGGGAGTATTGCGAGAAACTGACTGACGATGAGCTAGAAAGAATCTATAATCTCAACGTTCCTCAAAGGGATGAATAAAAGGAGGTGAACACATTGGAAACAGTAGCGAATCCATACAAAGCGGGTCCAGTAAAATCGTGGGTTATGTCAGAGGATGAACTAGCAGATTATAGGCAGCAACATCCACCCAAACCATATAAAAAGAGACTCAAACGTAAAGACTGGCGTTGGCAGCGCACAGATCAATCCGTCGAGTCTCAGTGATCACCATGATTTCCATGTGATTAATAAAACCTACAGAACTTTATTATATCACATGGAGTGATCAAAGTGAATGAACCACAACGAATCACATTAGGGAAAAACGATCTTTTTACAGCTGATGTTGAACCGGGAAAAATTCAAGTGATTGTCCTAGACGGAATTAATAACACAGCTCATATAACAGAAGCACCTGAACACGGACATACGATTGTCGAAACCATCAAAGGCAAATTAGATCGAATACGTTTTGACTACGGATTCAAATTCAATAAATAAGCAGGGGTTCATCATCCCCTGCGGGGGAGGAATTGCGATGTTATCAAAAGATCAAATAAACGTTGACGACCTTTTGCGTGAGGTGAAACGTTTAAAAAAAGAATGCGACCAAGCAGAAAATTGGATACGAGAGAAAAGAAAGATAGTGAAAAACGCAAAGAAAGAACTAGAAATATTAGGGGAACAGATCAATGAAGTTGATGCAGCATACAAAAGGGTTGACGCAGCGTATAAAAGGATTTTCGGAAAAGCAGAGGACGGTGAAAAATCATGAGTCAGAAACTAAAAAAGGGCGACATGGTCGTCATGCATACATGCGTGGAAGCGGTGCTAAACGAAGGTAGAGTGTGGAAATGTGCGGCCGATGAATTTAATCCAAGCGCACCTGCTGTTTTCCTAGAAGGTTTTTCAGGACACTTCGCCGTTGAATTTCTGCAAAAAGTAGACGTGCCAATTGGTAAAACGGAAATGGACCTATACAACGAGATACAGAGCCTAAAGCAAGAATTGAGAATCTCAAACAAAAAGAACGAACAGTTTTTGAACGATTGGAAAAAGGCTGAAACACAGGCAAACAGAGCAACAGAAAAACTGGGGGATGTCACCATTGAACTAAAAAACTTACAGCGATCTTTGCTAATGGAGGCGGGGAAATAATGAGTCTACCAAAACACGTTGAACTGTCGCAGGCGGTCAAAGCCTGCAAACATCAAGCGATGACAATAGATGATGCAGCTGCACATCTAGGCGTACCCAAGTTTTTTGTTCCAGTGCTGGCTGATTATTGCCCTGATCTGATCATAGAGGGAAATGTCATCATGGCGAAAAGGGAATCAAACGGGCCTGTCATCTTCACCTTGATTGGTTTCATGGCGATTATAACGATCGCTGGATTACTTGGAAATTAACGCCTTGCGGCTTAGGAGGAAACGGAATGAACCTTGAAAAAATGTTCGAAATGCAGGCGGAGTTAGACCGCCGAATCATCCGAGAAAAAGGGCTGGAAGGTCAAGACCTGCTGCCTAACACATATGTTGCACTCATCACCGAACTAGGAGAATTTGCGAATGAAGGTCGCTGGTTTAAGCATTGGAGTGATGACCAGCAGCCAAAAACAGAAAGATTGATATATTGTTCCGTTTGCAATGGAACGGGCGACGAGAACAACGAAAGAATTGTAGAGGAAGCAGAAGGCTACGGAGGACATGAATATATTCAGTGCAACACATGCAATGGAATGGGAAATACAGGCATCAAAAACCCACTCTTAGAAGAATACGTTGACTGCTTGCACTTCTTCTTATCAATTGCGATTAAAAAGGGCTGGCATCTGTATTTATTAGAAGAATCCATTGAAGATTTCCAAAGGGAAGGCTTTGAAGGTGGACTTTCAGGAGCATTTTTAAAAATGCAGTGGCATTTACTGAACTCTCAAATGTTTAGTGATGAATACACAAAAGAATCAAATTTTCGTTTAGCATGGTGGCTATTTATTGCAATTGGAATCGTTGGCTTCGGTTTCACTATCGACCAAATCGAATCCGCATACATGGACAAGAACACCGTCAATCATAAGCGGCAGCAGGAGGGCTACTAAATTATGAACACTGTACCAGCGATTGCATTTAAAAACAAAAACACTGAACGTTACCTAAGTGATGGACCTGATTTTATGGATTTAACCGATCCTAACGGGGATGTAGCAGATTTAACAGATGCATTGTGCATCATCAGGATAGATCGCAATAAACCAACTGATCAAGATTTATCCGATTTTTACAAATGGTGTAGCGGTATAACTTTCCTCTTTGATTTTAACGATCTCAAAAACTGTTACGATCCTGTTCACGTGGATTTAACACTTGATCAGTATAAAACAATCAAGGAAAGACATGAGGAGGGTTACTAGATTATGAACTACTCACTATATTTGATTGACGACAGACTCGTAATTGATCTTGGAGCGGGCGAAAAAAGCCAGCATAAAGCGTTTAGTGGCGTGCCTGAATTAGTAGAAACACATACTTTCTGCGAGGAACCAATCGGACAAGTTGAAATAAGCGATGAGCAACTAGCAAAGATCGAGCTTGATTTTCATAATGGCGGCTTGTGTGATTACTGCGATGAACTATCAAACAAAGTACGCCCTTCACCTTTTATGGGTGACATCGGCTCAAGCATGTGTAAAGGATGCTGGGACATGACAAAAAAGGAGTATGCCGCATCACATGATGAGCATATAGGAGAGTTTGAAGATTACCCTCACTGGAAGGAGAATGTTTGATGCGAAATACTAAATTCCGTGTTTGGGATGAGAATGCTCAAGAAATGGTCTATGGAGTAGGTTTGACACCGGGGGGAATTCCTTATTCCATTCCAAACTATGCCGAGGCTAGCGATCAATTTGATTATTATCCTAGCTGTCACAAAATGGAGTTTACTGGATTGAGAGATAAGAACAACGTTGATATTTATGAGGGGGATGTAGTTCAAGGGTCACTCCGATTGCACGGTGATGTTGATCCAATCATGCGAAAGGTGTGTATGCATAAGGGCTGCTACATGTTAGGAGTTTGGAATGCTCATGAGTATTTCAACAAACATCAGCATATCGAAGTCATCGGCAACATCTATCAAAATCCTGATCTATTGGAGGGCGCGGAGTGAAGCTCAATAAAAAGCAACAAAATCAAATCATTGAGCGAATGAACGACTTTGGAGAAAGAGGAGTTCGTTCGAATGGAGCGGATAAAGAAGCTGTTGCCGGAATGGCTACTCTTCTTTGGATGCTACAGGTCTTAAACGTTGATATGCAATCACTAAAGGAGGAAGCACGATGAAAACTAAAAAAATCAAACTAGAAATAGAAGAGATACTAAAATACCACCGCAGCATGCTTATTGAGGTTCCAGAAGATTTTTCGAAAGATGTCTTAGATGATGTTCTTGATGAGGTTGAAAAGACAGCATCGAGTGGACTAGATGTGTCATATGCTCTTGAAAAGATTGAAGGGTTAAAAGTGTTGGAGCATGCAGACGATGACTTAAGAAGTCCTCACAGTGCGGAAATAGAGATATATGAAATGAACGAAATGAGGGATGACAAATGAAAAAACTACTAATCACACTAACTATTATTATTGCGGCGGTGCTTTATGCGCCGTCTGCTCAAGCGGTATGGTCAAACTGGCAAACGGAGGGATATGGTCACCAAGCGCGAGCTTTCACCGATGATACCAATTACTATGCAGGTGCAAAAACGGTCGATTGGAGAGCGGAAAAGAAAGGATCGAGCACGATCTACTACACCGCTGGCGTTTATAAAAAGCGAAGCGGTGGCGGGCTAACTGATACGAACCTTGTACAAAGAGGTAGCTTCAAAGCGTCAACGCCTCTAAAGTCGTTTAGTGTTAAAGAAATCCGCAAGCGTACCGGAAAAGGAACATACGTGATCCAGCTTGATTGCTACACGGATTCAGAAAAGAAAAAATACATCGGCACCTTTGAGTCCGTTAAATTCAATATCAAATGAATTACGAAAAAGAAATTTGAAATTCAGCTGGAACAGCCAAAACTCTAGCGGACAAGATACACATTCTTAGGAAATCGTTTTTATTAACGACTGCAAAGGTTGATTCCGTTTTAATTACAATAGGTGAGCAGATTGACCGTACTTTAAAAACAAAACGAGGAGAATGAATATGAATATTGATCCAAGACAAGCATTTAGGACTTTCTTTAAATTCCAGTTAGAGAATGGAGAAGGTTTATCAGAATTAGAGCTTAATGAAAAAAACATAGAGAGATTCATTAACGGTGTGGAAGATGACATGCTTTTCCACTCTAAGTTAGATGATTTTCTGAAAGAGTACATTGAAGATTTTGGAGAGAATTACGGAATCGACATTCCATTAGAAGATTAAATAAGTCCAAGACGGAGAGCCTGCGGACACTGATCAACACCTTTTTAGGGTGCTGGTTGGTGTCCGTTTTCTTTTTGTCAGAAAGGAGTAGCCATGAAGAAGGAAAATGCTAAATAATTGATAAAATAGCGCCTTTTTTCAAGTGTTTTTTTGTATAATTAACTTTAATATTTAAAATTTTCCACGCTTCACCATACCAAAAAAATCAAAAAGGAGAAAAAAATGGAATTAAAAGAAATTTTAAAGGGAATGAATGAGTTTTTTAAAATTCCGGGTATCGTATTGTCTATTTTCTTTTTTCTTAGTGCTTTTAAGCCAGTTTCTTTTTTTTCAGCAGGATTAGTTGAAAGAAAGTTTTTTTCAAAAGAAAAATTATTTGTTTTTAATGCTGTTAAGTATATATTTCAGCTATTACTATGGGCATTTATTATATATTTTTTTGCAACATTATTTAAATCTTCAAAAATAAAATTAAGCGGAAATTTCATATTTTGGATGGCAATCGTAGCGGAATTTATATGGTTTTTAATTCTTTTTATGTATACAAACAAAGAAAATAAACTTGTACAAATAATAACATCAAAAAAATGGTCGAAATTAATAATTATTCTTCTATTTATTGTATGTCTGCTATGTTGTTATTCTGGATTTTATAATATGGTTTTAGAATTTGATATTGGTGGGACATTTGAAGGTATAATAGCTATAGTGGTAATTTTATTTATAACAACATTGCCAGTGCCTTTTATAATGAAGCCTGTTTCACATCTTTTAAATTGGTATACAAATAAAGTGCTGTACTGGGAAGATGATGAAAAAAACAAATGGTATTTGATTCATCTTATAGATAAGAATTCATTCTTAGTAGGAGATCATAAAGATTATATTTCATGTGAGAAAACTATGCTTCTAAAAAAAGATGATTTATATGAAAAAACAATTCATATTGAATAACAGTACGTCCAAGACGGAGAGCCTGCGGACACTGATCAACACCTTTTAAGGGTGCTGGTTGGTGTCCGTTTTTTATTTGTCGGAAAGGAGGATGAACATGAAGAAGGAAAAGCCCAAAAAGAACACGCAAAAGCTCACTGATAGAGATTTAAAAGAGCTGATGGGGCAAAACATGCAGCGGTTAAAAAGAGCCAAAGGCGGGGCCATGCGGAGAAAATAAAGGGGGAATTATCATGAATCAAACAAGTTTAGACATTCCGCAGATCGACGAGGAAAAAACAAGATTCAAAATGGAAAAGATGATGGGGAAATATAAAATGCTTAGGTTGCAAACGCCAGAAGACTTTCTTCCAAAGATCACAACAACATATACCATTACGCCGCCTAGCTTTTCCAATCAGTTTCATTCATCGACCGAGGGTGCAGCTCTTAAAAAGATGGATTGGGAGATTGAGCGTGATCAATTCATGAAGCGAATTGAAAGAGGCATTAATCGCCTTACCCAAAGAGAGCGACGCATCTTGGTCACGCTTTACATGCAAGACGAAGAAATGTACGACTATGAAATTTATGCGGAAATGGGTCTCAGCCAGCGGAACTATTACCGATTCAAAAATAAAGCCTTTTACCGTTTAGCCTTCACGCTTAGAGAAGAAGTGTACAAGGGGGACAAGTCATGAATTTTGTTCAGCCGATAAGAGACTTTGAAAAGGTGGAGCAAATGAAGGCTTATCTAAAAAGGAAAAACCGAAGGAATTATATATTGTTCATATTGGGGATCAGTACAGGCTTAAGGATATCTGATATCCTCAAGGTCAAAAAAGAAGATTTGCTGAAAACACATCTGGTCCTCAGAGAAACAAAAACAAAGAAGCAAAAGAGAATTCGTATACCGCCATCAGTTAGAAATGAATTGATTGCCTATGCTAAGGACCTAAAAGACGGATCATACGTGATTAAAAGCAGGCAAGGGGAAAACAAAGCAATAGATAGATCGGTGGCATATCGCATTCTTAGAGAAGCAGCTGAACAAGTGAACATTACTGAAATAGGCACGCACACATTAAGGAAGACCTTCGGCTACCATTTTTATAAACAGACAAAGGACGTGGCAATGCTTCAAGAAATATTCAATCATGCCAGCCCAGATATCACATTGAGATACATCGGAATCAACCAAGACAACATGGATTCCGCAATGATGAAGTTTAAGATATAATTTTTTTTAGATATATCTGCACCAAAAAATATCAAAGAGTGCAGTCATTAAAGAGATTTAGAGAAAGCTTTATGTGACAAGGATTTCAGCGATTCTACGAGTACAACACACTATGTGTTATGGTGTAGTGATAAGGAGAGAAATATTGATGTCTATAAAGATTGAAATTCCTCAAATGATATTCAGTTTTAAAAAGGATGAACTGCACAACATCCCGAATCGGAGCGGGATATATATCATCTTTGGATGTAACGATGACGTTTTGTATGTTGGTAAGGCGAAAGAATTGAGAGGAAGAGTGAAAGGTCATTTCGCAGGGACAACATCGCTAAAAGATGTGGCTCATAACTTTGACGAAGTGAGTGGTTTCTTCTGCGATGACGAAACAGAAAGAGACATCTATGAAACTTACATAATTAATATATTGAAACCCAAATTAAATGTCGAGAAGGCATATACTTATAAAACTTCAAGATTTGATGATGTATTTCTAAGTGAAAAAGCTAAGCAGCGTAGTATGGAGAAGCAAAAGAGAATTGATGAGTCAATGGGTCAATTTGGACTTTAATTTGAAAATGGCACATTATTGGCACGATCTTAGCAAAGCGTTTTGCGCGAGAGCGGTTATGATGATATTAGGTGATAAATCGATAGCGGCTTCCGTTGAGATTGATAGATATAGGTTGAGTCGCTATATCTAAAGTAAAACCATTTAAAAAATTGTTAATTGATTTTATGAATAATTTTGTATATTTGTTAAACATTACTATGTTTTTGCCGATTTTAATTATATGGAGGTGATACAATTGGAATTTGATCAAAGTTTAATTAGTTGCTTAAAAAGTTATAGCAAAGTTCAACTTAGTTATGAACCTGATATTCCAGGTTTTGATGAAAGTATAAACCATAGAATAAAAGGTCATGATCTACTTGATACAAAATCAGGTGCTCTTTTGCTCGTTCATTTGGAAAATCCAGAAACCAAAGAGGAGTATACATACAGTTTTCCTGACATTGTTAAAACCGAGTTGGTTAATTTTTCAGAAAAACATGACAAATGGTATGTCTATTCATTAGACAGATCAAAGTTTAAGGAAAATATTCGAAACAAAAAAATGGTTTATAGGCTAATATTTAGTAAATAAAAGCATCCTTCGGGGTGCTTTTTTAATTGATGTAAGACGTTCCTGTCTGTTTTTAATGATTCCCTGAGTTAGACACCCTAATAAATAGGTTTATTGGTGGATTGTGTGAATTTGTAAAATTTTATTGATAAATCAATCTACTAATTTGTTTGTATGAGAAAATACAGACTGAAAAACCTCTATTTTTCTTTAGAAAAAAAAGAAAAAACCGATATGAAAATAAAAAAGGATGGTTTGCATGAATTATGATGAAGTTAATGATTTAATCTCTAAACACCTTGACCCACAAACAGATATACCACCGTTGTATCATTATACTAGTGTTTATGGACTAGAAGGCATAATGGATGGCAAAGAGGTATGGGTGTCCCATACCGATTTTTTAAATGATAAAACAGAGCGCTTATATTCTGAAAATATTTTATTGGATCTAATTGAAAAAAAAATTAAAGCCGAATTATCTGATGAGTTAAAAGAGCATCCAAATGTTAATGCTTTACTTGACAAAATAAAAGAATCTTTTCAAAAAAAGTTTGCACCAACATTTGTTTTATCATTATCCACAAACAAAGATTCAAATTTATTATGGTCAAATTATTCAAAAGATGATGGGTATAACATTAAATTTGACCCTGAATTTTTAAGATTTTCAGAATATATCCAAGAAGATGATAACTTAGGAGAAGCTGTTGTTTTTAAATCAAAAGTTATATATGACGAGGAAAAACATATTGTGGCTTTAAGTGAGTTAGCTGATATTTATGTTGAACATTTCTTATTTAACCATGAACAAAGCGCCGAAGAATATGAAATAAACCTAGTAAATATGCATATTGCCTTTCAAGTAATGGCTTCATTTTTTAAAGATTCGTGTTTTCAACAAGAAGAAGAGTGGAGAATTGTACTTTTCACAAAAACAAAAGGTATTCCTATTAAACATCGGATTATGAATGGTGCATTTATTCCATACGTTAAATTAAGCTTCAATAAGAATGTAATTAGAGGAATAACTATTGGTCCAAAAAACAAAATGGATATATCTGAAGAAGGATTAAAGAGTTTTTTGACAACAAATACATATGATTTGAAGAGAATAGAAATCAATCGATCAAAAATTCCTTACAGATATTAAATTTCCTGTAAGAAGTTAATTTAGCATAAAAATGGCACACTTTTGGCACGATCTTGGCAAAGCATTTTGTCTGAGAGAAGTTATGATGGTATTGGGTGAAAATTAAGATTGAGAACGTCTCCTTTAAAGGGACGTTTTTTAATTGCAATTTTCTGATTTCTGTCGATATAAAGACAGGAGGTTTTTAGAAATGAAAAAGTCGAGTATGTATTCAAATACTGTATTCTTTATTGTTATTATTTCTTTATTATTAGGTGACCTTATAATTTACACAGGATTATTGAATTTGTTTTTTGAAGAGAAGGAAACAATGTGGGCTGGAATAATAGGTTTCACTGGTGCGGTTTTAGGTGGGGGAATAACTTATTATGGTATTAGAATGCAATTAAACCATAGAGATAGGGAATTATTTTTGCAAACGGTACACATTAAAATGGAGACTTGTCAAGAATTAATAAGGAAATATTTTAATTATCAAACCTTGGCATATGGTGGGTTAGAAATGTCAAGAAATTTTGATAATGATGAACGTGAAAATTTTTTAAGTAAACAATCTTATTTAATTCCAGAATTTACTGAGCTTATATTTCAAGATAGGGCCGCTTACATGAGTGTTCTCGATTATGAATCTGCTGAAAAGGCAAAAGAAATTCGTACCTCATTAAATAAAAAAATGACAACGTCGGGTAAGGTAAAAAAACACATAAACTATTATGAAGCTTTTGAGGAGATTGAACAGTTTTGTCTTATATTTCATAAAACTTTTGAGCAACTTGAAAACAAGTATATTGAGCTTAAAAAATTCAATAAATAAAAAGTTTAAATACTAATGGCATCCTTCGGGGTGCTTTTTATTTTGGGGAGGGACACAACGTGGGCAACTCACTCAGGGAACTAATCATTAACACAGCAATTGGACACGTAATAAGGACAGACCAATTGTATAACGGTCTTAAAGCCCTTAATAAAAGGGGATGCGTATGGGCGGATGGGGAGATTATCAGGGGGTTAGGGATGCTTGGGTCTTATGGTGTGAGGGATAGGCAAGCTATAGACAGCCTCCTACATGTCAGCCAGACTATGACCTATGAAGAAGTTCGATCCTATCTAGCATCATATCAAAGGGAGTACAGGGAGTTTTATGCCGTGCAGAAAGTAGGGCATCTTCATGCCTTTGTTTTGTTTGCAATGATAGATGAGAGAAAAGCTGGTGAATTAGATGCCACCTAAACCATTGAGAGAGTGTAAGGTGCGAGGGTGTAGGGAGTTAACAAGGGATGGTTATTGTCCTGCTCATGCTGATGGTAAGCAGCAGGAAGCAAAGTATTACAACAAACATGTTCGAGATAAACAATCAACAAGTTTTTATAAATCAAGAGAATGGAAACAGACAAGACAACTTGTTCTAATGCGAGACAATTACCTTTGTCAAAGCTGTTTAAAACTAGATCGTGTCGTTCCTGCTGTCACGGTTCATCACATAGTGGAGCTAAAACAGGATTGGAACAAACGATTAGATATAAATAACCTCGAAAGCATGTGTAATAGCTGTCACAACAAGGTTCATGGCAAGCGAGGGTCATAGTACCCCCCGGTGTTAAATCCCTAGAAAACGGCTTCGTGAAGATCGGTGAGCCGTCGTCTGCAAACAAACACCGCTTTTCAAAGTTTCCGAAAAACAGAAAACCCTCTCGGCGAAAATGCCGAGAGGGCTTGGTACGACTGGTTTTGTTGTTAATTCGATCATAGCAACGAAATTGATCAAAAACAAGCATAAATTTTAAAATTCGAAACGGAATGAGGTGAAAAATATGCCTAGACCTGCAAAATCCGCAACGCTTCAATTAATACAGGGCAATCCAAATAAGAAAAACACAGATGAATTAGCCATGCGCGCCGAACAAGAACAGAAAATGAAAATGCGATCAAACATTATTAAACCTCCATCCTGGTTAGATAAGGTTGCTAAAAAGGAATTCAAACGGATTGCCGGGCTATTAAAGGAAGTGGACATTATAACGGAGGCAGATATCAGCATGTTGGCCGCCTATTGTAATGCATATTCACAATACATTTCAATAACTAAAGTGATCGAAGAAGATGGCCTCATGGTTCATAAAGAAGGTTTTGATGAAGGGGGGAATCCAATTGAATTAATTGGAGAAGAACATCCTTTATTGAAACGGCAGAAAAACTTTTTTGATCAAATGAAGTCAGCTGCAAATGATTTTGGTCTCACTCCATCAGCGCGCGCAAAATTGGCTATCACCAAAACACAGGAGATCAGAGAAAAGACGGCAGCAGAAAAGGAGTTTAATGTATGACTATTAAACAATTTATGATTGATTATTCCCGTGATGTGCTATCAGGGGAAATATTGGCGTGCCAAAAACACAAATGGGCCTGTGAACGCTTTTTAAAAGATATTGAAAGAGAAGGAACAGCAGATTTCCCCTATTTCTTTGATGACGAGAAGGCAAGGCGATTCCTATTCTGGATGACACAATTTAAACATACAAAGGGTCCTTTGCAAGGTGAAAATATTGTACCTGAACCCATTCAGATTTTTATTTTTGGTAATATTTACGGTTGGGTACATAAAGACACGGGATACAGGAGATTCAAAAAAGCTTACTGGCAAGTCGGCCGGAAAAATGCCAAGACACAAAGCCTTGCTTGTGTGGGGTCGTACGAGGCATTTGCAAACGATGAATACATGTCTGAGGTGTATATTGGTGCAACAAAAACTGAGCAAGCCAAAATATGTTGGAATGAAATTAAAGCTCAAATCAGCCAGTGCGAATTGCTTAATGTGCCTGAACAAAAGTACCGTGTAGCCTATGGTCAAATAGAACATCTTAAAACGTTGTCAAAGATTGAGGCATTATCTAAAGATGCTGGGAAGACAGGAGACGGTTTTAACCCGCAGTGCGGCATTATCGATGAAAAATTTGTCGCCTAACTTAGAAATAAGTTAGTGAAAATCAACCAAAAACGGTGAAGTCTAAAAACCATATTCTTTATTTATTGATACATTAACGATAAAGTAAAGGTATCATAGTAATTGGAGAGACCTTATGAAATCGGGAATTTATTCAATAACAAATATGTGTAACAGTAAAATTTATATCGGACAATCAGTTAATGTGAAAAGAAGATTAAATGACCATAAATACTTATTAAAAAAAGGTAAACACCATAATACTTATTTGCAACGAGAGTTTAATAAATTTGGAGAAGATAATTTTGTTTTCGCTATTGAAGTTTTCTGTCCAATAGAAGAATTAGACTTACAAGAACGGCAACTCATTAATAATAGAGATTCTATGAACCGAAAAAGAGGTTATAACCTTGAGAGTGGTGGAAATGCCAATAAGAAATTTTCCGAACAATTAAAAGAAACTCGTCGAGGAAACGGAAATCCTATGTATGGTAGAAAGCATTCAAAAGATTTCGTTGAGAAAATCACGCTATCTAACAGAGGCGCTAGTGATTTGTTCAACAAGAAAGACATAGAGGTAATGAAATTATTGTTTTTAGAGGGCAAAAAACAAAGCGAAATAGCAAAGGTATTTGGAGTTGAATTATCAACAATAAATAAAATTATTAATGGTGTTAATTGGTATTGGGTAAGGGAAGATCTTCAAATCAAAATTGAACAAAAAATTAAAACTGATAAAGATATAAAGATGAAAACAAAACGCGATGAGAGAAAACGAATTGACACCTCAAAAAAAATTATACAAGAGAGAAAAGAAAATGTACGAAAAGATTTTTTAGAGGGTTTGACCAAAGATGAGATAATGAAGAAACATAGTATCTCGAAAACGACTTATGTTAGAATGACATCTGACCTTTATAACCAGCGAAAACAAATGATTATAGATAAAGTTTTCGAATTAAAAAATATAGGATTGATGAATAAGGATATCGCAGAAAAGTTGGGTCTACACAGGACTACTGTTACTGAATATTTAAAGAATGGTTCATGATAATACCGTGGTAAGCGAGAACATCACTCGCCACCGTAACGCATAGGGGTTGAGCGCTAAGAGAGCAAAAATGCCCCCACGAGTGGTTGACACCTTACTATTTAGTTAAAGGTGAAAATGTATGCTGACCTTGCAGGAAACTGTAAGAAGTAAAGGATAAAAAGCCTTTACGATAACAAAGTGGAATATCACGCACATAAAACATCAGAAATCTATGATGTTTTATCATCAGGGATGGCAACAAGAACACAACCACTCATGATGATTATTACGACAGCTGGATTTGAATTAAATAATCCTGCGTACCGAGTAGAGTACCAATATGTTTCTAAAATTGTTGATCCAAACAATGTAGAAACAAACGATCAATATTTTGTCATGATTAATGAACTTGATCCAGATGATGACATCAAAGATGAACGAAATTGGATTAAAGCAAATCCGATTGTTGCCGCAAATGAACATGGATTGAATTTCTTGCGTGGAGAGTTAGAAGTGGCCCTTGCAGTTCCAGAAAAAATGCGTAATTTCTTAACAAAAAACATGAACATCTGGGTTAACATGCGTGATGGTGGATATATGGACATGCAAGCGTGGTCTGATTGCGGGAAACATGAGAGTCTTCCAGATCTTTATGGTAAAGAGTGTTATGTAGGCATCGACTTGTCAAAACGCATCGACTTAACTGCTGCAAGTTTTGAATTCCAACTTGAAAACGGTATGTATTTTGTGACATCACATGGGTTTATGCCGGAAGACACATTTCATGAGCGTATGAAAACAGACCGTGTCCCTTATGATCTGTGGGTCAAGAAAGGCTGGCTCACGCTTACTGATGGTGCTGTCGTTGATTACGATTATATACGTGCCTATATCAAACGACTTGAGGAAGAAAAAGGTTGGAAAATTAAAGAGATTGGTTATGATCCATATAACGCCACGCAGTTTGCGCAGCAGATGGAAGCTGATGGATACGTCATGATCGAGATTAGGCAAGGGGTGCAAACCTTGTCCGAGCCGACAAAGGATTTTCGCGAGAAAGTCAAAGCGCGAAAGATCATTCATGATAATAATGACCTTCTGACTTGGGCGATGGGTAACGCTGTGACAAAGATTGACGCGCAGGAGAATATCATGCTTGATAAATCAAAATCGTCACAACGTATTGACCCAGCAGCTGCACTCATTAACGCTCATGTGAGAGCTAGTCAAAATGATGATCATTTAGATTTGAATGAGTATATTTTGTCAGGAGGCTTTTCATTCTAATGAAAAATATCATAAAAAAAATTATGATTTTTCTATTCTCAATCTTAAATGACCTAGTATTTTTTGCTGGGGCAATCTTTATTACAATAGCAGCTTATAAAATACATGAAATCATCGGTCTTTTAGTGACTGGTGGTTTTTTTATATTTATAGCAATTTTAATGAGCCGAAGGAGGTGATTAATTGTTATTAGAAGGTATGTTCTCTAAAAGATCAGCAGATTCAGACAGTGGCTGGGGGATGTCGCAGGTCCCGCAATGGGTGTTTGATATTTTCGGTGGTGGTAAAACAGCAAGCGGAGAGAAAGTGAGTGAATCGACCTCGTTAAAACATCCTGATGTTTTTTCTTGCATCAATGTTTTGTCAGATGATATAGCAAAACTATCTGTCCATATGTTTCGGAGGCTGGGAGAGAATATTTCAGGAGAGCGTGACCATCCTGTTTTTAAATTGCTCTATTTAAAGCCCAATCAATATATGACAGCTTTTACTTGGAAAAAAGTAATGATGACGCATGTTTGTACGTGGGGAAATGCATATTCTTTGATTCTTTCAGATAAAACAGGTGATATTAAAACATTAATCCCTCTTAATCCAGCGAATACACATCCTTATCTCGATCCAAACACAGGTATATTGTGGTACGAAACAATCATCAATAACAAACGAGCTGAATTGCATGCGGAAGAAGTTCTGCACTTTAAAGGAATGACGGAAGACGGAATAGTAGGCCTCAGTCCAATTCAGGTGGCAAGGGAACATATTGGTGCTCAATCTGCTGCAACAAAGTTTAATGCAAAATTGTACAAAAATGATGCAACACCAAGAGGTATCTTAAAAATCCCAACCCTTTTACAACCAGAAGCCAAAGAAGTTGCAAGGAAAGAATGGCAAAGGGTAAATGCGGGTGAAAGTATTGCGATTGTTGATGCTGGTCTTGATTATCAATCTATTTCAATGCCTCTAAAAGATGCCGAATTTGTAGAGTCTATGAAATTCAATAAGGCTCAAATTGCTTCCATATTCAAGGTCCCTCTTCATAAGATAAACGAATTGGACCGCGCTACATTCAGTAATATCGAACATCAATCTATAGAATATGTGAAGAACACTTTACAGCCGTGGATCGTTTCCTTTGAACAAGAAATTAATACAAAGCTGTTTACTGATGCTGAAATCGGACAAGGGTTATATGTTCAATTTAATGTTAATAGTGAATTGCGCGGTGATTCAAAATCAAGAGCTGAGTTCTATGAAATTATGGAACGAATAGGGGCTATGAATATAAATGAAATTCGTGCTCTTGAATCGAAGAATGCTATTCCTGATGGAAACAGACATCTAGTTTCACTTAACTACACTTTCTTAGATATGTTAGATCAATATCAGATGGCTAAAGCAGGCCATAAAGGAGGTGATCCGAATAATGCCGAAGGAAATCAGACAGCTAACGACGGAAATTGAAGTTAGGTCACTTGATGATGAAAACAAAAGTGAATATGTAGAAGGTTATGCCCTTAAATTTGAAAAATGGTCTGAGCGTCTTGGGTGGTTTAAGGAAATCATCAGCCGTGGAGCGTTGGACGAAGCAGATATGTCCAATGTAATTGCTTTATTTAATCATAAAATTGATTATCCATTAGCAAGAAACACTGTTTCAACGGGCGCTGGTAGTCTCCAATTAACTGTTGATGCAATTGGGCTGAAATTTAGATTTGAGCCAACAGACACCACTTACGGACAAGATTTGATGAAGAATTTGAGAGCAGGCGTGATCAATCAATGTTCTTTTTCGTTTTCTCTTGATCATTCAGGTGATGAAGAACCTGATGAATGGACAAGAAATGAAGATGAAAAGTTATATGAGCGCCGAATCAATCGAATCAATCGCATTTTTGACATTTCACTTGTTACAACTCCTGCATACAGCGATACGGAAGCTGTTGTAGGAGAAAGAAGTCTAGAAAAAGTAGAAGTTTTAAAAAGACAAAAAAACACATCAAATAAGAGGATTGAGCTGGAACTAGACTTATTAGACCTGACTATATAGTGGGTCTTTTTTTATGCTCAAAATCAAGGAGGAAAATCTATGCCAGTAATGATGAGTAAAGAGGAACGTCAATTGCGCCAGCAGTTCACACAGAAAAAGCAAGAAGCTAGGAATTTAATAAGTGAAGGAAAAGATGAAGAAGCACGCTCTATGCTTGATGAAGCAAAGTCTCTGCAAAAAAGAATTGAAATGATGTCTGAGGAAAGAGAGCTGGATGCACCAGACATTCAAGAAGACAGACATTATGTACCGGAACAAAAAAGAGATCCTGAATCTGATTTATCTGAGGAAGAACGCAGTTTAACAGGAACCCAAGAATATAGAAACGCATGGTTCAAGGTTTTGACTGGCCGTGATGATGAATTGGGGAACGAAGAACGGAAAATGCTGCAGGAAGTTCTAAAAGAAAATAGACAACTTTCATCCACAAATGATAAGGATGGCGGGTATACAGTACCGGATGATATTTCAAAACAGATTATTAAGTCCATTCAAGAATTAAATTCTGTACGTAACTTGGTACGGGTTGTACCAAAGACGGCACCAGGAGGCAGCTATCCAGTAAGAAAGGGAGCTGCTGGAAAGTTATACAACATTGCTGAAAAAGAAGCGATCAAAGAACTCAAAAATATGGAGTTTGACCAAATCACATATAACGTCAAAAAGTTTGCCGGCTTTTTACCCATCCCAAACGAATTATTGAATGATTCTTTCCTTAATTTTGTGAGGGAGATTGTTGAATGGCTCTCTGAATCTGCAACTGTAACTGAAAATGATGAAGTCTTTTATGGAAAAGGCGGAGAAAACAACGTAGAGGGAATTATCACAAGCAAGAAATTTAAATCTCTCAAAGCCCCTTCTCTTATTACAATTAAGTTCTTGAGAAAAGTTAAAAATCAAATCAAAAGAGGCTATCGCAAAAATGCAAAATGGGTCATGAATACAGAGGCATTTGAAACATTAGCAAACATTGAAGATAAAAACGGCCGCGGGATTTTAGCCGAGGACCCACGCAATGAGGATAGCTTCCTTTTATTCGGAAGACCTGTTGAAGTGTATGACGAGATTGTCACAGACGATAAACAAAAAACGCATATTCTATTCGGTGATTTTAAAAATGCATACTTTATGTTTGATCGTCAAAAATTCGAGATCAAATCAACTGACATCGGCTCAGATGCATTCCTAACAGATCAAACATATTTCAGAGGTATTGAACGATTTGACGGAAAAGTAGTTGATCCAGAAGCCGCAGTAATTGTTACTGATTTAGTTGTAGGTGAAGAAGCAGAAGTTGAAACACCTTCTGAAGATAAGTCCGTAGACGCTGGAAAATAAACAAAAATTGAAAGGAATTGATCTATCATGGCTAAAGATTATTTGTTTGAAAGTAATGGAGTATACACATCTGCAGAGGCGGGAGAAGACGGTAAACCTATCACGCCTGTTTATTTAAAAGGAAACAGTGAAGAAAACCCTCTCTTCATTCAAGGGATGCAAGGTGAAAAAGGACCAAAAGGTGATACTGGTCCTCAAGGTCCAAAAGGAGAAAAAGGCGATCCAGGAGAGCAGGGGCCGAAAGGTGATAAGGGTGAAGCTGCTGTAATTGAGGAAGGCACTATTAAAAATGAACACCTAGCTGATAAATCTGTCAATTCTCGTACTATCGGTACTGGCAGCGTCATGTGGGAAAATCTCAATTCAGCTGTAAAAGACTTGATCACCGAATTGCAAAATAGAGTAGAAGCTTTAGAAAACCCAAAATCTGAATAAAGGTGATGCCGGATGACTGAGGCAGAGCAAAAAGAGCTTGAAAAAGCGAAAAAATACCTCCGCATTGATGGTGATGCGGAGGATGATTTGATTTTACATTTTATCGCTGCAGCAAAAGAGTACATCACGAATGCAACGGGTCTGAAATTTCCTAATAGTTCAGCCCGAGCAGAGCTGGCAGTCATGTCATTTACAACACATTGGTATGAGAACAGGCAAATATCTGGCACGACATCAAATCTTGACGGGGTGCTCACAACAATGGTCAATCAACTCAAATACTTGGTTGTGGACGGTGAAAAAGATGTTGAATGACATGAGGCATCGCATTCAGTTCCAAAAGAAAAAAGAAAAGAGTCGTTTGCCTGTCGATGGTGACAATGGCTGGAAAACCGTGGTTGAGTGTTGGGCTAAAGCAGAGGGTTTAAAAGGTGCTGAATATTATGCTGCAGCTGCCATTCAAAAAGAACATACAATCAAATTCACCATTCGTCATCGTGAAGATATTGACGAACATATGAGACTACTTTTCAAAGGGAAAACTTACGAAATTGAATCTATTACACCCAATTATTCAAGACTTCATTTCCTCACAATTAGAGCTAGAGTAAAGGCGGCGAAGTGATGTTTAATTTACAAATCGACGGCTTAGAGGAATTAGAGAATGCGATTGGCAACATGCAAAGAAAGGTCAGCAAGATGCATAAAGAAGCTCTCACAGCTGGCGCAACAGTGATAAAAGATGAACTTCACCCAAATACACCGAGATCAGACAAGGCCCAAAAACACATGCAGGATGATCTTGATATTACCCGGCTTCGCACTGATGGTGACGGGGTGAAATATGTGGCTGTTGGTTGGCCTAAATCGAAGTCGCGGAAGGATACTCAATGGAGAATCCATTTCCCTGAATTCGGCACCTTACATCAGCCTGCGCAAAAATTCTTTACGCGTACTGTAGAAGGAAAATGGGACGAGGCTATACGCAAAGTCGCAGGTAAATATCGACAGGCGTTGAGTAAACTATGATCAATCAAAATTTAATAAGGCGTGCAGATTATTGCAAGAATGCCATTTTTGAAGCGTTGGAGAATGATCCAGCGCTTTTGTCTTTAATAGACCAAGGTGACATCCATGAGCTTGCAGTGCCAGAGGGTACAAAGTCGAGTCCGCCGTATGTCGTGTTGCAAGAAATCAACTACAAACCGATCAAATGGGCTGATAACAGACCCATACAAGATAGCGCAACCTATCAAATAGATATTTATCATAATGCCGATCCACAACCCATCATGGCTGCAATTGGTGATGTGATGGAGCGTTTAGATTTTGCCCCAACGATACCCATTTCTGATTTTTTAGAGAAAGAGAGGTTAATCAGAAAAGGATATCGTTTTGAAAAAAATATAATACTAGGAGGATTACTATGGAGTACAGTTCAGTAACTGGTTTAAAAAACGCTCGGTTTGCACCCTTAAAGAAACAAGGTAAATTATATGTGCCTACGGAGATTTTAAAATACGAATATGCAATCAATATGAAAGTGGAAACTGAGACATCAACTGAAAAGCAGTATGCAGATGACAAACTGGTTGATTTGGTTGTTTCTACAGGTTCTACAAAACTAGAAATTGAAATGCGGGATCTTCCTATGGAAATTCTCGCGAAGCTGCTAGGCATTGAGCCGGACGAGAATGGTTTGTACTTGTACAAGAAGAACATTATTGCGCCGTGGGTGGCAATGACGTTTGAAGGTCCTAAAGCAAATGGAAAATCTCGTCATGTCGGATTAGTGAAAGGGCGTTTTTCATTACCAGGTGATGAGTGGAAGACAAAAGAAGAAAAGACAGACTTCCAAACGGTTAAATTATCTGCTGAATTTGTTGATCGTGAGCAGGATGACGTTTTCAAGGTTGTCACTGATGAAGATGCTGAAAACTTTAATCTTGATGCTTTTTACAAATCAGTTTTTGGTGATGCATACAAAGATGACAAAACAGAAAACAGCAGCAGCGTTGATATTGGAAAAGGTGCTTAAGAGGGCTGAAAAGCTCTCTTTTTTCATTGGAAAATAAAAAATAAGGGGGAGTCACTATGACTCAAAAACAAATTTCTATCTCTATTTGGTTCGAAGAAGAGAAAAAACACAAAACGTTTATTGCGCCAAGAACAAACGCAAAAACACTTTATGAGGCATTTGAGTTAGATGAAAAAGCAGCGGGTGCCGATAATGCGAAAGAACTTGTTAAAAGTCTGAATGAACGAATCAAATTCATTGTACGTGTATTTCAGAATCAATTTACTTTCGATCAGTTTCAAGAAGGCTTTCAATCCTTTGAAATTGCGGATGCGGTTAGAAAAATCATGATGGAGATCATGGGCTTTAAAGCAGCAGAAACACAGGAAGAAAAAGATTTTTTGCCCGACATGAAGGCGTAGAGGAGCCTTTAAAAAACGGAAAAGATCAATTAAATAAAATCTATACCAAATTACTTGAGCAAGGCTGGAAGATGCATGAAATTGATCAAATGGATATTTTTCATTTCTTAGAATTGAACGCTGAATCAAGCAAAGCAAAAGAAGTGACGATTGATCAAATATTCTAAGTCTTGAAATCTTCGTCAGGGAAGCGGGGTGGTACATAAATGACTCAAGCAATCGGCAATATGGTCGCCAAAGTCAATCTGGATGACTCGGGTTTTAATAGAGGTATAACAGGGCTTCAAAGGCAAATGCGTCTTGCTAATTCTGAATTTAAAGCGGCTACTGAGATTTATAAGAATACCGGTGATCGAGCAAAAGAATTGCAAGCCAAAGTTGATGGACTTAACAATAAATATCGTATTCAAGGTAAAGTAGTAGAAGAGCACCGTAAACGTTATGAACAATTGGTCAGAGAAAAAGGGCGCGATAAAAGAGAAACGCAAATTCACGCTCGAAAACTCAATGAGTCCATCGCTGTCCATCAGAAGTTAGAAAAAGAGCTTCGTCAGGTTTCTAATGAATTTGAGCATTTGCAAAGCACCAGCAATAAAGCAGCTGGTGTTTTTTCTGTTTTTAAGAAGAATGCTGGGGAAGTATCAGAAGAATTGCAATCTGTCTACTCTGCTGCGGGAATGGCAGGGAAGGCATTAACAGGTATCGGTGTAGCAGGCACCGTTGCCATTGGCGGTGCGGTTAAAGTGGCCGCAGACTTTGAGAAATCTATGAGCAGGGTCGGTGCCGTAGCGAATGCATCGAATGACGAAATGGGCCGTCTCACAGAAACGGCGCGTCATTTAGGTGCATCAACACAATTTACAGATAGCCAAGTCGCAGAAGGCATGCAATACCTTGCAATGGCTGGTTATAAGACAAATAACATTATCGGTGCCATGACGGGATTGCTTGCTACTGCGGCAGCAGGGCAAACAGATTTAGGTGTAACGTCAGATATTGTATCAGACATCTTAACGGAGTTTCATATTGCTGCAGAAGATACAAACCGGGTAGCAGATGCAATGACTTACACTTTCACAAACTCTAACGCCACACTCCAACAGATTGGCCAGACAATGAAATATGCGGGGCCAGCGGCAAAAACAGCAGGTGTCAGCATGGAAGAGTTAGCGGCCGCAACGGGTATCATGGCGAACAGCGGAATTAAAGCGGATATGGCGGGTACCGCATTACGATCCACATTAACAAGGCTTGCGGCACCTCCAAAGCCAGCTGGTAATGCGATTCATGAGCTTGGCCTTAGTATTACTGACGCAAACGGCCGTATGAAACCTTTATCGAACATAATTGATCAGATTAACGAAAAGACGAAGAACTACACAGAAACCGAAAAAATCCGTATTGCTAAACAATTGGCTGGTCAACATGCCTTATCTGGTTTTATCACTTTGCTTCATGCAGGCGGTGATAAGATCGACAAATTCACAAAGGAAATAGAGAACAGTGGCGGTGTAGCTGAAAAAGTTGCAAAAGGTCAAATGGACAACCTTGCCGGATCTATGGAATACCTCAAATCTGCAACAAATAACGCAGTCATTACATTAGGGAATCAATTTATCCCCGTTATTCGAGCTACAACAGACGCGGTAACAAAAGTTGTGAATTGGTTTGATCACCTGCCTCCTTCTGTTATGCAAACAATTGCCGTTACTGGAGCAGCCGTAACAGCTTTCAGTCTTTTAGGTGGGGCTTCTTTATTGTTATTGAGTCTCATTCCTAGAATGGCCGAAGGGTGGAGAGTGCTTAGAACTGCTGGCACGTATCTGACAGGCACTGTCAGAGGATCATCAGCAAGTCTAGGAGTATACGCGACACAAGTGACTGCAGCGGGAGTTGCTTCACGAACTGCGGCAACTGGTATTAATACAGCGGCAGCATCAACAGCCGTTATGTCCACTCGTATGGGGCGTTTACAACAAAATACAGGTCTAGCGACGACTCGAATTGGCCGTTTAAATCAGACAACAACAAGAACATCAAGGACAATGCGTGGTCTTGGAGGTGCGTCTCGAATTGCTGGCGGCGGTTTAATGATGTTTGGTGGACCAATGGGTATGATTGGCGGTCTTGCGCTCTCTTTTCTTCCTGAGATACTTAAATTTGGTAAAGGTATAGTCATGGCAGGAGTAAACGCCGTAAAAGGCGCAGGAGGATTTTTGAAACTTGCAAAGGGCGGTTTTGGCCTGTTTAACATCCTTAAAAAAGGCGCAGGTGTTGTAAGTGCGCTCAGAGGCGGCTTATCGTTGCTTGGTGGTCCTGTAGGGATGTTAATAACGGGTGTCACGCTTTTAGGTGAAGCAGGGTTTAAATATTATGACAACCTACAAAAACGGGTCTTACCAGCAACAATAGATTTTGGCGATAAAGTATCTGTATCCACTTCTAAAGCTATAAATGCTTATACAGATATGGAGACAAAAGCCAATGCAAAACTAGACAGCCTTTATCGAAATCAAACAAAGATCACAGATGATTTAGCCAAAGATATGACAGGTAAATTCTCAGAGATGGCAGGCACGTTGAAAAAAGGTTACCAAGACAGTGCTGATAAAGCTCTAGATGTGTTAGGGAAATTCTATGCAGAAAATGATTCCCTTAAGGGTAAAGATGAACAGAAAATTCTTAATAACATCAAAGAAGGTAATGAGAAAAAGCAAAAGGAAATAGAGAAACACGAGAATAAAGTAAAAAAAATATATGAAAAAGCAGCTAAAGAACATCGAGAATTGACGAAAAAAGAGTGGGAAGAAGTCAAAAAACATACACAGGAAATGAACAAAGAAATTGAAACGGCTCTTTCAAAAAGCAAGGATGAACAAACACTCATCTCCAAAAAGCTAAAAGAAGAGTCGTCTAATTTATCTGCAAAGCAAGCTGCCGCAACGGTGAAAAATAGTAAATCAGCAAAAGACAAAGTCATTAGCAATGCTGAAAAACAATACAACGCTGTTGTAAAAGCTGCAGATGACCAGCGTTACGTCAAAGGCACTATTAGCCAAAAAGAACATGATGCTACAGTAAAGGCAGCGGAAAAACAAAAAGAAAAAACAATAAATGAAGCTGAAAAAAGTCATAAGGGCGTTGTGAAAGAAGCAAAGAAACAAGCACAAGGACATATCGATCAAGTTGATTGGGAGACTGGCGAAGTGCTAGATGGATGGAATACATTCCTTGTTGATTTAGCTGGTGTCGTCAATACCATTACTGGCGGTATCAATAAAGTTCTCGAATTCATGAATGCGAAGACAATCCCAGAGTGGAAACCTAAAGGATACGCAAGTAAAAAGAAAGGCGCCAAGCATTCATATGCGAAAGGTACTGACTACCACCCGGGCGGTCGTGCGCTGGTTGGTGAGGAAGGATATGAGCTTGCTCACACTCCTGGTATTGGAACATATATGGTCGGCGTTGGAGGTCCTCAAATTTGGGATTTACCGCGCGGAACATCAGTCTTGCCACATGACGAGACCAAAAAAATCACTTCACAGGGATTACCGGGTTATGCAGGCGGTGTTGGCGACTTCTTTAAAAAGGGTGTTAAAAAAGCTGGTGAAGTAGTCGGCAAGGTGAAAGATTTTGGATCAGATATGTTTGATCTTGTTATGGCCGGACCAAAGAAAATCATCAGCAATATATTCGGCGGTCTTATCCCGTTTAAAACTGGAAAAGGGATAGACGGGCTTGGAACAGGTATTTTAAAGACAATTCAAAAAGGCGCTTTAGGATTTTTAACAAAATCGTTAGGTGATTTTGGAGGAGATGGGGGATCATTTAAAGGTGTAGGCGGTAGTGCTGCAGTCAAAAAGTGGGTTGCACAAGCTATCAGCATTACTGGTATTTCTCCCTCATACGCAAAGGCTCTCGAAACAATAGCGATGAAGGAATCAAGTGGAAACCCGACCTTAGTTAACCGATGGGATAGCAATGCAAGAGCGGGGCATCCATCACAAGGACTTATGCAGTTTATCCCGACAACGTTTGCCGCCTATAAAAAACCCGGTTATGGGAACATCAAACACCCGGTACATCAAATTGTTGCGGCTATTAACTATCTTAACAAGCGTTATGGCGGCATCTACAATCATCCGGGACTAAAATCTATGGCGCGTGGTGGACCTTACATCGGTTATGCATCTGGTGGTGTCATTGACAATCATCAAATCGCACAGCTGGGTGAAAACGGATGGCGTGAATATGCAATCACGACTGAGCCTAAGTATCGTAAACGCTCTTTGCAGTTGTATTCTAATCTCGGCAAAGAGCTTGGAGTGCCAAGTTTTGGGGATGGTATGATCTCCACTGCTTTACAGATGCTTGATCGCATTAGTAACAAAGGAGACAAGCCTCAGAGCAGGCAGCAAGATGGGGCTGATATGAGGCAGATGATCGAAAATCAAAACAAGCAAATTGGTCTTATGGCTCAACAAATAGACCTGCTGTCTCAGGGATTAATAATGATGCAAAAAGGCTTTGAACAGTTAATCTCCAAAGATAGCAACAACTACATGGATGGTCGAAAGCTAGATCAAACGACAGGTGAACGTTTTAGAAAAGAAGCATTTATGAGTGGGGTGAGGTAGATGGAATTATATATTGATTTTAACAATGGATTGGGTGAACAAAGCCTAAATGACTTGCTTCCTCATTTCCATCCGTTAAGCCTGACACCTGCCTCACCAATCGTAGAATTTGAGACGGTGTCATTACCACGAATTAACGGTATTGTATTGCCGCAACATCCGCGGGATGTGAAGTACAAAGAAAGACAGATTCAGCTTGAAATATATATGAACTCAATCATTGCTGAAAATTTCTACAGCTATAGAAGTGAATTATATGCTTTATTAGTTAAACCGTTCCCATACTACATTTCATGTGACCTGCTTCCAAACAGAAGGTTTTTAGTGACATGTGAGGGGAATTTCACTACTCCAAAGGAAAAAGAAAAGAACCATGTTGTATTTAGTGTTGAATTCACCGATGTTTTGGGTGCTGCTGAATCGAAAAGTACATCGCTTAATCCTCAAACATTTGAGGGTGAACGATGGAGTCCCGGAATGAATATCGAGATACGTGACGATCTAGAGTATTCATTCAAAAACAAAAAAACGTTCAGCATCTATAACATTGGAGATTTTAGAATCAATCCATTGCGTCATGATTACCAAGTGACGCTGAAAGCTAAGGGAAAAGGTGTAACCATCATCAATCACACGAACGGTGAACGTCTGAAAATAGAAGATGAATTGACTAAGTCACGTGAAGTTTCTTTTATTAAACAGTACACCGTTTCTAACAAGAAACGTCTTAAAACATCAGGCAGACTTCCATCACTTGATATTGGCCGAAACGACTTTGAAATACAAAACGCAAGCGCAATTGAAATTGTTTTTAACACAAGATTCTATTATGCATAAGGAGGGATGACATGGCTGCGGCTGATTTCATTAAGAAACTGGCACCGGGTGCGCAGAAAGTCTATAAAAAATATAATGTGCTTGCGAGCCTTGTCATCGCTCAAGGGTGCTTAGAGAGTGGATTTGGATCAAGTGGTCTATCTAAACAAGCTAACAACTTATTTGGAGTCAAAGGAACTTATAACGGCAAATACGTATTAATGTGGACCAGTGAGCAGGACAAAAAAGGGAGCGTCACCAGAATACAAGCTAAATTTAGAAAGTATCCATCATATGCGGAGAGCTTAGTTGATCTTGGGAGTCTATATACACGTTTGAGTCGTTACAAGGCAGTGGTTGGCGAAAAAGATTATAAAAAGGCAACTGAAGCCGTTTTCAAAGCTGGATATGCTACTGATATGAATTACCCTTCAAAACTCATCAGTATCATCGAAAAATACAATTTGACAAAGTACGATGATGAAAATATTCCTGATGTTCCAGATGAACCAAACGAGCCGGAAACACCAACGGGTCCTGATTATCCAAGCAAGGAATACGATGGAAAGGACATGCCACTCAATCAAAATTTGCCGTCTGATGTGGATTTTCCACAGCTTCACGTATCAAGCAAGGATGGAAAGGATGTCATAGAAATAACGGGTGTGTCTGTTGATTTTACAGCCGATCCAACAGGTAAAAAATCATTCAGTTTCACATTGCCTCGCACTCAAGAAAATGCCGCAGAGTTTGAGCTGTTGGTTGTGGACAACATTTTATATCTTGATGAAAAGAAATATAATCATCAAAAATACTACATTACAAATGTGAGTCTTCATCAAGAGAATGGGATGCTGACAAAAACAGTTACAGCTGCGCATATCTTCTCCGTCCTGTTGATTAATAACAGAATTGAAAAAACAGTTTCTAAGAAATTAAGCATTAAAGAAGCGCTTGATATTGCTCTCAAAGGAACTGATTTCAAATATGTCATTCATGCAAAAGATGGAGAAATTCCATCTGCGGAACAGGAGAACTTCGGTGAGAAGAATTCCACAGAACTTATGGATGAAATTATCGAAGATTATGGCATAGAGTTAGACGTGGATAATTACAAAATCCATGTTTACAAAAAGATGGGCCAAAAAATAGACTTTGTGCTTGATAGTCGCTATAACATGCCTGGGATCACAATCACGACAGATTCCCAGAATTGTACCACTCGTGCATGGGGATATGGTGCTCAAAAAGAGGTGGATTCCGTCTCTAAATCAAAGGATGACAAAACAACAGAAGATGGTAAAGAAGTAACGAAAGATGAAGAGAAAGAGCCTGAGTATGTATTTGAACCAGTTCTTTATATTCATCCTGATGAAGATAAATTTCTCATAGAAGGCAAACCACGCTGGGCGGAACCAATTAAAGATGAGAGATACAAGAAAGCTGGTAGCATCATTTCTGCGTTAAAGAAACATGTTAATCCTTACCCAGAAATGACTGTGGAAGTAGAATTCCAAAAAATCTATGAACCGAAATTGCTTGAAATTGAACAAGATTTTTGGTTAGGTGACACGATCCACGTCATCGCCGACACTGCAGACGGAATAACCTTTGAGGATGATCTTAGGGTCGTATCAATTCAGCATAACCCTCTCAATCCGTATAGTAGCCCAACGATAACATTTGCGAACTTTCGCAAGGACATACAACGAATAACAGTAGATCAAGTAAAACAAGTGAAAAACTTACAACGATATATAAACGACATGCTCAAGACGCTTAGATAGGGTCTTTTTATTTTTGCCAAAAAAGAAAGGAGAGTGAGAACATGGTGAGGCTTAGAAAGGACTATGATACTAGACGAAACTCGAAATACGCAGAGCAGCTGCGAGAAGATATGCAGTCTATAGAAAATCATTTGAATCAGAATGCAGATGATTTGAAACGACATAAAACAGGCGATATAGCTCATACGTCTAATCAAATCAAACACGGATTGTATTCTGTTGCGAATCGAATAGACAACATGTGGTCAAGGATAATCAATCTAGTATTAAATCACGATGGAAAAGACGTAAAAGAAGTCGTTGATATTCGTGTCGCTAGGGATGCATCTATTCATCCCACAGCAAAAGACAGATTAGACTATGACTTTCAAATTCTTGAGCAAGAAATAGAAGACGCTACCGTTTCCCTGAACCTAAAAAGGTTTATTAAAAAGTACGGAAGTTTTACGGCAGGATTCAAGGCAGCTCTTAGCCTTGCAAAATTATATCCTGTGCACATTGTTGTTCCTCCTGGAAAATACAAATTAATGGAGACAGCACGCATCTATAAAAACACTCACTTAACCTTACAAGCTGGCGCAGTTATTAGGCGCGGATTTATAGGATCAATGCTTGTAAATGGTGACAAAGACGATCAAACAAAAGGTTATGAGGGACACGGAAACCTACTGATCGACGGTCAAGGGGTGCTTGATAGCGCAGGTGGTGAAATCAAAGAACAATGTTCAGTCTTGGGATTCGCTCATGCTGAGCGCATTATCATCCGGGACATCACGATCAAAGATGTGTGCGGCGGTCATGCCTTTGACTGCGCAGGCAATAAGCACGTCTTAATAGAAAATGTCTGGTTTAAAGGTTTTGCTGATTATAAGGGAGACAGGTGGTTTTCTGCTGCAATTCAGCTGGACTTGATGAGATTGGCAGGTAACTTTGGAGCTTTTGGAGCTTATGATCAAACAGTCAGCAAGCATGTCACTATACGAGACTGCTATTTCAGCAGATCCGAAAATTTAGGGGGATATGCGCGCGGTGTAGATTCACACACCAGCACTGATGGTTATTGGTATAGTGACATCCGTATAGAAAATAATGATTTTGAGGACACGACTGAATACGCAATATCAGGAAACAAATGGGAAGATGTTCTGATAGACAGAAACAGATTTAAGAATTGTGCATCTGGTGTGAGGCTTATGATTCCTAGAGTAGAATCAGTTTACACACAAGACGCGAACGGCAATCCTACAAACAGGGTTAACAAGGTAAAGCGTCTTTCAGTCAAAGATAACACTTTCACAAACATTAAAGTGCGTCATGCTATTCAGATTTACGGCCGTAAAGGGATTCAAAAAATTGATGACGTGGATGTTTCCGGCAATAAAATCAATGGCGTAAAGGTCAAGCATGCTATTCACTTATCAGATGTGGATGGCTTTTCGGTGTTTAATAATCAATTTAGAGACATCAAGCATCACGGGGTGCTCTTAACTCGCTGCAGCAATGGCAAAGTCGATTTAAGCGTTGGACGAGACATCGAAGGAAACGGCGTGCGTGTGGAATTAGGCTGTAAAAATGTTGATATAACAAACACAACTTTACGTGAAGTTGGATATTCGGGGATTTCTGTTTCAGGAGATTCAGAAAATATTAGCGTAGATTTCAGTGACATTGATAATGCGGGAAAAAGAACTTCCACTTCTAATCCCTATTACGGAATTATTTTGATGGACGGGGTCACCGATTCAGCAGTTCGATTCAACAAAGTGCGTGGAAAGAAATGCAGATACGCGATGTATTTTACTAGCAAGTGTTCTCGTATTCAGCATTTTGGAAACAGGCTTAAAGGAGCTGGCGCAGAGGGCAGCTTAAAAGACAACAGCGTTGATCCTATTAAGACAATAGAGAATGTGACATAAGAGAGGTGATAACATGATTCGGAAGAATGGTCCACTTGATTTTGATGTAAATGCCTATACTAGTTCAAGCATTACAACCAATATTAATTTTTGGACGCAGGATCGCCAGACAGCAAGGTTAGTATTTAAACTTTCTAAAGATGGAGTCCCTTTGCCTCTAGCAGCTGTCACAGGAAAACTTGTATTAGTTATGTCAGACGGCAGCCGATTCATTAGAGACGTAACGATAGTTGATAGAGTGAACGGTCATGCGGAGTATATCTTGTCAGACAAAGAGATTAAGCACTACGGCATAGTACAAGCTGAGCTAAGTTTGTACTATGCGAATAATCAATCTATGTCCGTGCACCAATTCTCTTTCCAAATATCTAAGTCTCTTATAGATCAAGACATTGTGCCAATCACTGAGTATTATGTGGACGAGTTCGAGGCTTTAAGAGTAAAGATAAATGAGCTTTACGATGAAGCGATCCTAACGATTGATGAATTAAATGCCAAGTTCGAGGACTTGGAAAAGATCGAAACAAAACAAGGCGCACAGGCTAAAGTAGACGCAGCACTTTTAGCAGCCAAGAAATACACAGATGAACATGCAGAAACACCTGAAGGGGCACAATTAAAAGCAGATGCAGCACTTGAAGCATCCAAAAAGTACGTCGATCCTCACATTGAAAACAAAAAGATTCACGTAACAGAATCAGAAAAAAGTAGTTGGAATAAGGGGCAACTGTATAGATTGACTCAAAATAATGGTAAGCCTATTTATAAAGGGGTAAGCGAGACCACCGACTATAACGAGATAACCGATACCGGTCTTTATCTTATCTATAACAAGGGTTTAAACGCGCCTCAATTTATTGATGGAGCCTTTATGATTGTAGTCAGTTATAAGACTACCCTATTACAAACTATCTATGATACAGCAGGACGGAATTCGTATTACAGAATTAAAAAAACCGATTCTTCATGGACTGAATGGACACGTGTTCTGACTGAGGAAGATAAGGTAACCGAGGCTGAAAAAGACAAATGGAATAATAGTCAGCTATATAAGTTGACGACAGATCTAGGTACAAGTCAGTTGCTTCCGAACGGCACAGACATATTAACGCTGCCTTCCGGCTACTACTATGCGGTAGGCACAAACGTAGTCAATATGCCAAGTAAAACCGATTCATCGTGGTTTAACATTTATGTTTTTGACAATAGCAACAATCGTAAAACACTCCATGTGATAAGGAGCGCAGATAATAAGCATTGGTGGGGAACGACTCATACGGACGGATCGTTCAGAGGATGGAAACGGATGCTGACGGATGATGATTCAATCAGCACATGGAACCAGGTAACGTTAGTCGCTGGAACAGTAAAACAATTTGCGGGAAACCCTCTCAAATTCTCAATACGTCTAAACACTTTACACCTTCGGGGGTCTTTTGAGGGCATACCAGCGAACGATACTATCATTGCTCGTTTTGCTCAAAAACCGTCAGCTAAAACTGTGTTTGTCGGCGCAACGGTAGGGTCTTATGGATCTGCTAGATTTACACTTGATACAGACGGCTCTTTACGTTTTGATGGGATGTCCGCCAATGACAACTCTTATGTGAGCAGGTTCGAAATTAACGAATCAATCCCGTTGTGGTAAAGGAGGGGAAGCATCATGCACATTTATTACTATGACGAAAATTTTAAATATCAAGGCGAAGATGTAATTGATTATGACGAGCTGCCAAAGAACGCTACGGATGTACGGCCGAAAAAAGGTTTATATCTTCCTGAATATGATGCGAACAAGAGAGAGTGGTTTGAATCAGCATCTAAAGAGTATATTGAGAGCTTGCAGCCTAAAACGCCTTTACCCAATGATATACCCACACTTAAAAAACAAATGGCTTTACTCACATTGCAGGTATCGCAGATACAGAGGGGCGGGGCATCATGATTTATCCAACGGCGGCCGACATAAAAGTATTTTGGGATTGGGGCGTGTATACGCCTGAAATAATGAGAGAGTACGTTTCATTGAAAGTTATCACTAAAACAGAATTTGAAGAGATCACAGGATTGAAGTTTGATAAGCCTGCTGTCTCAGTGGATTTAGGAACAACAGCATCTTAACAGGTGCTTTTTATTTTGCCTTCTTTAAGGGGGTGGACAAAATGAGGGAGTGAGTATGGTGGAGATGGATTTGGCTCAATATTTAATGACACAAGGACCGTTTGCGGTTCTTTTTTGTTGGGTGCTGTTTTATGTGCTCAATACAACTAAAGAGCGAGAAAACAAGCTTAACGAGCAAATAGATGCTCAAAACCACGTTTTAGAAAAATTCAGTGAGAAATATGACGTTGTCATTGAAAAACTAGATCGTATCGAAAGAAACCAAAAATAAAACGAAAAGAGGAATTTAATATGAAAAACTTTGACAAAGGCACGGTCATTCGCACGGTGCTTCTTTTTATTGCATTAATCAACCAGGCACTAATCATGTTTGGCAAACCTGTTTTGCCGATTGATGAGGATCAAGTCACTTCATTGGCTGACACATTGTACCTTGCGGGATCAATGATTTTTACAATTATCACAACCTTGGTGGCATGGTTTAAAAATAACTATGTGACCGACAAAGGCAAGTTGCAAAAAGAAGTCCTAAAACAAAAAGGGTTAACAAAATAAAGGGCTGCCCCAGGCGGTTCTTTTTTAATACCAAAAATACGAATTTTAAGGGAGTAGATGAATGTGACAATCAAAGTGAAAAAGAAAATGGTCCCTTCCAGTAGATACAGCTTAAAATGTCCGAACAAAATGAACGCAGAATACATTACAATCCACAATACAGCGAATGACGCAGCAGCAGAAAGTGAAATTAACTATATGATCAATAACCTAAGTTCGACGAGCTATCATTTTGCAGTGGACGATGAAGAGGTGATCCAAGCAATACCCTTAGACCGCAATGCGTGGCATTCAGGTGACGGCACAAATGGTACTGGTAACCGCAAGTCAATCGCCATTGAAATTTGTTATAGCGAGTCCGGCGGTGCTAGATACAAAGCCGCAGAAAAATTGGCCATTAAGTTTGTAGCGCAGTTACTTAAAGAACGTGGTTGGGGTGTTGATCGAGTTCGCAAGCATCAAGACTGGAACGGAAAGTATTGTCCTCACCGTATCCTTGGAGAAGGTAGATGGAACTCATTTAAAGCAGCCATTGAAAAAGAACTGAAGACATTAGGTGGAAAAACTTCTGTTTCCAAACCTAAGAAAACATCAACAACAACAAAACCTAAGAAAAAAGCATCTAAGAAGGCGTACAAGCTTCCGTCAGGCATCTTTAAGGTAAAAGCACCTATGATGAAAGGAACGGCTGTAAAGCAAATTCAAGAAGCTCTAGCGGCTGTATATTACTATCCAGACAAAGGCGCCAAAAATAACGGCGCTGATGGCTATTACGGACCAAAAACAGCGGATGCGGTCAAGCGGTTCCAGCTCATGCATGGTCTTGCTGCTGATGGTATCTATGGACCGAAAACGAAAGCGAAACTCGAAGCACTCTTGAAGTAAAGTGAAAAGCAAAAGCCCTTCCTTATTGGAGGGGCTTGTTTTGTTTGTCGTAAATTACATACTTTATTACTAATCCACCTTAGGCATTCGGTTATTTGTAACTATGGAAATTACTGTATATTTTAAGTTATGCTTAATCTGTATTTAAAGGGGAGGGTTTTATTTGAATAAAAAATGGATAAAAAGAACATCTTTGTCCATTGTAGCTGCGTTGGGTATCTCCTGTACGCTTGGAGAGTTTGCAGATGCAAAAGCTAATCAGCCACAATATGAACAAAAAACACCGTCTGAATCATTTACAAAAAACGATCCTGAATTATATCAAGGCGCGTTAGATCTTGGCCTAACTGACAATGACATCTTTAAAATCGACAGTCTTTTCGACAAAAAAGATAAAGCCACAGTACATAATCCTATACTTGTTGTGATCGGTATAATTACTGGGATGACCGCAATTGTGGGGAGTGGATATGCTGCTGGTCGCTATATCGCCAATCAACTTTACAAGCGCAAGCAGTTAACGAAATCAACTTATAAAAAACACAGATGGGGTTTCAGAGCAGCATTAGTTCCGGTTATCGGAATTGCAGCTACATTTGGCTTTGATGACTACTATATGGATATTTAACATGTTTGAGTATATTTTGATTTTACTTATAGTTGCAACTTTGTTATTTACAGTCAGTGAGGTTTCGAAAATCAAGAAAGAAAATAAATCCATCAAAAATGAAATTGAGGATTTAAAGAAAAACATAAACAAATAAAAATTGTTGGCCGTCCTCTTGGGCGGCTTTTTTACATTACTTGAACCGCCATTCCTTCTTCTGTTTATCCCACGTCATTTCCTTACGAGAAACTAAGTTTTTAACCGTCTTACGAATCGTTGGCTCATCTTTACCCGTTTTCCTTTTAAGGTCATCCATCGAGGGATTCTTTCCGAATCTGCTCATGTTGTAGATGATTCGGTAAATTTTTCTTTCAAGATCGGTCACACCGTACCCTTCTATAAAAGAATGTATGTTCGATTATAAATGTAAATAAAAAACCCTTCAAGTCGAAGGGTCATCTTAAAGAAGATACTTTATCAGTGATTATCATATGTTCTCCTGAACGTTCGTATGAGAATTTAGCTAATGTTTCATCTTCATCTATATAAGGAACTTTCCAAAATACAGCGATTTGGTTAATCGTGTTATTGTCAGTTCCAATTTTTGAAGCTAAATCATCACTAAACATTTCCACCATATTATAAGAAGTTTGAGCAGAATTTTTAAAATCAAACGAGAGGTAAACAAGAGCGATTAGTTTGTTATCTTGGTCAGTACTCATATCTTGATTAATTTCGATCTTTTCAATTGAGGCAGCCTTGTAATTATCCTCTACAATAGATTCAATTTCATATTCCGCCTCTCTTTTCAAAGTAGACAGTTCTTCATCCTTCTTTTTAGTAACTCCTGCAGCGTTGTTTTTTTTACTTTTTTGTTTAACTTTCGAGGAATTCTTAATTTTAAAATTAATTTCTGCAGTAGCTACGCGACCAGAATCACTAACATTAGGACCAGAAAGATTAGTACCATCTTTTCCGAAAATCTCTCTAACATGGTCAGTTTGCAGATTTTCGGGTGACGTTTCTACATAAGCAATATACTTCCCCCCTTCAAACTCCTCGCCTTCTTCATTAGAAAATTCATAATCAAACATTCCACCTTCTTTAACATTTACATCAGTAGAGAAGTCGTGATAATAGGTTGAACATTCCGGACATTCTAGATCAATTGATAATGCTGTATCTTTAGGTAAATTGCTTTTTCCGCTAATGAGAATTTTTTTATTATCTTTAATTTTTTTATTCAAGGTGATCTTTACGTTTAATTTTTCTTTATTTTCCATGATTTCTTCTTTTTTACTAGAGTTACTAGTGGATGTGTTATCTTCTTTGCCACAAGCAGATAAGAATAAGGTACATAAAATCATAAAGAGAAAAGTTTTAATAAGATTCAATACAGACCCTCCGAAACAAATATTTTCCAAATGAGTATACCATAATATGTAATTGGAAAAAGGAGAAATAATATTTTTTCAAATTAAGAATATTACGGAATTGATGGTCAGGATGTTATAATTTAGTAAGAACAATTCACAATTGGGGTGTGTTATATGCATTTCGGCAAAGAATCAGTTGAAGAAATCATCAAATATGACGATTACCCTTATAAGGTCTACACAAGGGTTTCGACAGACCGAGACGAGCAAATAAGTTCTAAGGAAAACCAAATTGACGTTTGTCGATATTGGATCGAGCAACACAACTATGAATGGGATGACCGTTCTGTTTTGTTAGACGACGGTATAAGCGGAACCGTCCTTGAAGATAGGGCAGCAATGAAATACATTTTTTCATTGGCAGAAAAGAAAGAAATAAAAATGGTTATTTTTAAATCCATCACACGTCTTGCACGTGACTTAAAAGATGCGTTATACATAAGAGAGATTTTAGTGTCTAATGGAGTTCGTGTCGTTACACTCGAAGAAGACTATGACAGCCTTTACGAAAGTAAAGCGTCAATGAAGTTTGAAATGTCAGCTCTTTTTGCTGAGCAGTTACCTAAGTCTATGTCAGTCAATATAAGTGGTGTACTTGCAGCCAAAGCCAGACGTGGTGAGCATTCAGGAAGAGTGCCTTACGGTTACCAGAAAGATGGTAAACACCTAGTAATTAATGAAAGTGAAGCTCAAGTTATAAGATTAATTTTTCATCTTTATAATAACGAGGGATTGGGCCATAAAAGGGTTACATACGCTTTGCAAGAAAAATGTAAGCTAGGTGAAATACCACCTCCAAAAAAACGTAGTAATTGGCAGCTCACAACAGTTCAAACCATTTTGAGAAACCCTATATATTGCGGCGTGCATATAGCTAATAGGCATACTACAATAAAAGTTGATGGTCGAAAAAAATTCATTCGGAATCCACCCGAAAAATGGACCGTTTACGAAGACTTTTGCCCGCCGATTGTCTCAAGAGAGGATTGGGAAAAAGCAAATAATAAACTGACTGTCAATAAAAAAACTAAATTCACACCGTGGAATGAGTTGAGACAATTACTTATTTGTGGTAAATGTGGTTCTAATATGGTGATTATCCAAACAAGCAGAGCCAAACAAAATGGTGAAAAAACGTATTGGAAATACGTTAAATGCAGTAATTACAGAAGAGCTGGTCAAGAAGGTTGTGTTAACCATGTTCCAATTACTTATGAAGAGGTCAGGGACTTAGTCATTGAAAATCTAATCGAATTCTCCAAGGATATATCACATGATTACAGAAAAAATGCAATTGAACAAAAAGAAAAACAAATGAAGTCTGTTAAAGTAGAGTTGAAATCTTTAGAAACACAGAATAAAAGATTGCTGGAACTTTATTTAGAAGATCAGATTATTTCAAAAGCCGAGTTCCAAACAAAGCGCAATGAAATTCAATCTAATATAATTAAACTTGAACAGAGTTTATTTTCCTTACAGCAGGTGCATGATGAGAAAAGTTCAATGATGGAAATGCAAGCGGTTCTTCGAGAGCTTGAAGACAAAGAGAAAGATTTAAAGCATGTGTTCGATAAGCTCATTGATCATATTGTTATCCACCCAAACGGAAAAATGAATTTTCATTATAGATTTAAATGATCCTGTAAGTTATACTCATTTGTAAAAGGTATGCATAACAAATGCCATGCAAAAGCTAGGAGTTAAAGGTCGTTCACAGGCCGTAGTCGAGCTTCTGCGTATGGGTGAGCTAGAGCTCTAACGTCAGCCGGTTTTCCTTCCGCATCGGGGAGGAACCGGTTATTTCTATGTGATTTCCTTGAGTCTCTTCTTGCATTTTCTTTGAAAAACGAGGAAAATAGGAATGTACATTTTAATCAAAGTGAGATGCTATAGTGAGGTATCAATGAAATGGAAACGAATGAGTTCGACCATGTTGCAGAGATTGAAAAATCATTGCGTCACATTGCCGCAATTATTAAGCAAAAAGGCAGAGAAATCCTGAATCAATATACGATTACACCACCTCAATTTGTAGGGCTTCAGTGGCTTTATGAATTCGGAGATATGACAATAGGTGAGCTATCACAAAAGATGTATTTGGCTTGCAGTACGACAACCGATTTAATTGATAGAATGGAAAAAAGTGAACTTGTCGAACGGGTGAAAGATCCTTCTGACCGCCGCGTGGTTCGCATTCATTTATTGCCTGAAGGCGAGCGGATCATTCAAGAAGTGATTGTCAAACGCCAAGAATACGTCAGTGAACTTCTAGGGGCTTTCTCAGAAGAAGAAGCCATCGTTTTCAACCAATCTTTAACGAAACTACAGCAGCAAATGAAAAGAAAATGAGGCGATTTTGTTGGATCAACCAATCGGCGTCATTGATTCCGGCGTTGGCGGTTTAACCGTTGCGAAGGAAATCATGAGGCAACTGCCAAAAGAAAAAATCATTTACGTAGGCGATACGAAACGATGTCCGTATGGCCCTCGGGAAGAAGAAGAGGTTCTACAATATACATGGGAAATGGCGCATTACTTATTGAGACATCATCATATTAAAATGCTTGTCATTGCATGCAATACCGCCACTGCCATTGCACTTGATGAAATCAAAGCAACGCTCGATATTCCGGTTATTGGTGTGATTCAGCCCGGAGCCCGCACAGCGATCAAGGTGACAAGCAATCAGCATATTGGTGTCATCGGAACAGTCAATACGATCAAAAGCGAGGCCTATAAAGAAGCACTGCTTTCTTTAAAAGCAGGTCTAACGGTTCAAGGTCTGGCTTGCCCGTTGCTTGTCCCATTTGTCGAAAGCGGTACGTTTTTAGATCATACAGCAGATGAAGTCGTGAAAGCCTCTCTTGAACCGATGAAAGAAACAGGAATTGATACGCTCATTCTTGGCTGCACGCACTATCCTATTTTAAAAGAGCCGATTCAGCGCTTTATGGGCAGTGATGTAAGCATCATTTCATCAGGGGATGAGACAGCTAGAGAAGCAAGTACCATTCTTTCATATAAAGGGCTGTTAAATGCTTCTAAAGAAGCGCCTGTTCATACATTTTACACAACAGGGCAGCAGCAAAACTTTCAAAACATTGCTCGTGACTGGTTCGGCTACCTGCCAGGGAAGGTCGAGACCGTGTCGCTTGAGCAGGTATATCAGCAATAACCCGCTTCTACTTGAAGTGGGTTATTTTTTTATGAAAAGGGTCTAATCCGCAGGGGGAGCTCGTATACATAGTAGTACAAACTACTAGAGGAGGGTGAAGTATGCTGAAAAAAGGAACTACAGCAGCTGTGACGTGTATTGCGTCAGCCATGCTTTTATCAGGATGCGGATTGTTTCAAACAGACCAAGCGAAAACAGAGATTGATCCACCACAAAACGTCACATATGTGAAAGAAAATAAAGAAGACAAACAAACAGCCAAAGAAGGAAAAGAAGAGAAGCAGGCAGATACGGTTATGAGAGAATTATATTTAATTGATAAAAACGGTTATGTCGTGTCTCAATCCATTCCGCTGCCGAAAAACGAAGGAAGTGCCAAACAAACCCTTGAATATCTCGTGGATGGAGGACCCATCTCCAACCTGATGCCAAATGGATTTAGAGCCGTCTTGCCAGCTGACACGAACGTATCTGTCGATATTAAAGACGGAACGGCGGTTGTGGATTTTTCAAATGAATTCAAAAACTATAAAAAAGAAGACGAACAGCGCATTTTGCAATCTGTCACTTGGACGTTAACGCAGTTTGATTCGGTAGCCAAAGTCAATTTGAAGATGAATGGACATGAATTAAAAGAAATGCCTGTGAACGGCACCCCGATCTCAGATGATTTAAGCAGAGAGGACGGCGTTAATATTCAGCACGAGGCTGCCGCTGACATGACATCAACAAAGCCAGTGACCGTTTACTACTTATCTGAATCTGATGAGCAGACCTATTACGTCCCAGTCACAAAAAGAGCGCCAAAAGACGAGGATGATCCAATTACAGCAGCCATAGATGAGCTCGTCTCTGGGCCAAGCAAAACAAGCCATTTGCTCACAGACTTTGATCAAGATGTGAAGCTGAATGATGTACCAAAAGTAAAAGACGGTCATGTGACACTTGATTTCAATGAATCCATTTTTGGCAGTGCCGATGAAAAGAAAAAGGTCATTTCACAAAAAGTTCTTGATAGCATTGTCCTCACATTAACAGAGCTGCCGGATGTGAAAAGCGTATCTGTGAAGGTTAACGGCAAGGCAGAGCTTGTGAATGAAAAAGGGGCAGAGCTCACAAAGCCAGTTTCAAGACCAGAACAAGTGAATACAGGTAGTTTTTAACGTCACACATTGATATAATGGAGAAAAAGAGGCATGCATATTCGCTGCCTCTTTTTTATTCCAAGCGGTTAGAATCAATCAAGGTTGTCAAAGTTAGTAGGAGAACCCCGCTGGCACCCGCGCGGAATGTATATCGTAACGGAGGTAAATCATGAGATTAGATGAAAGACAATATGACGAATTAAGAAAAATTGAAATAGAGGCAGGCTACATCACGCATCCAGAGGGCTCTGTCTTAATCTCAGCGGGAAATACGAAGGTGATTTGTAACGCATCCATCGAAGACCGCGTACCTCCTTTTTTAAGAGGAGAAGGAAAAGGCTGGATCACAGCAGAATATAGCATGCTTCCAAGAGCAACCGCACAAAGAACGATTAGAGAATCTTCTAAAGGAAAAGTTACAGGACGTACAATGGAAATTCAGCGCTTAATTGGACGAGCACTCCGCGCAGTCGTTGATTTAGAAAAGCTTGGTGAACGCACAATTTGGATTGATTGTGATGTGATTCAAGCAGACGGCGGAACACGGACGGCGTCCATCACAGGTGCTTTTGTCGCCATGACACTTGCGATTCAAAAGCTTCGGGCTGAAGGAGTCATGAAAGAAAACCCAATCACTGATTATTTAGCGGCGATATCCGTCGGAATTGATTCTAAACAGGGACTTCTGTTAGATTTAAACTATGAAGAAGATTCTTCGGCTGAAGTGGATATGAATGTCATCATGACAGGCGCTGGACGCTTCGTTGAACTTCAAGGCACAGGCGAAGAAGCGACATTTTCAAGAGAGCAGCTAAACGGATTGCTTGATCTAGCCGAAAAGGGCATCAAAGAATTAATTGAAAAGCAAAAAGCAGTGACAGGAGAAGTCATCGAATAACTAGAAGGGTTTGATCAGGATGAAAACAGCGATCATTGCAACGCATAATCCGGGCAAAGCGAAAGAATTCAAAGCCATTCTTGAGCCAAAGGGTTTCACGGTCAAAACACTAGCAGACATCGGATTCTCAGAAGAGATCGAAGAAACAGGACAAACCTTTGAGGAAAATGCGCTCATCAAAGCCGAGGCCATTCAGGCCAAAGCAGGTGAAATGGTGATTGCAGACGATTCCGGTCTGTCGATTGATTATCTTGGCGGGAAACCTGGCGTTTATTCAGCGAGATACGCTGGTGAGCATAAAGACGATGCCGAGAATGTGGAAAAAGTGCTGAGCGAGCTCAAAGGAATTGAAAAAGAAGACCGCACAGCCAGATTCAGATGTGCCCTTGCTGTCAGCATACCGGGCAAAGAAACAAAGACGGTAGAAGGATCAGTAGAAGGCTTCATCGCAGAAGAACCAATCGGCGAAAACGGCTTTGGATACGACCCGATTTTCATCGTCAAAGACAAAGACCAGACGATGGCCGAGTTATCACCAGAGGAGAAAAACAAGATCAGCCATCGAGCGGTCGCGCTTCAAAAGCTTTCATCACTGCTAGACGCAAATGAATAAGGGGGAATGAAGCCATGAAGATACTCATCATTAGTGACAGTCATGGACTCACAGACGACCTTCAAACCATCGCCAAACGGCATGCGGCTGAGGTAGACATGATGATTCACTGCGGAGATTCAGAACTCGAAACGAACCACCCAGCACTCGAAGGATACAAAGTCGTCAAAGGAAATTGTGACTTTATGGGCGATTTTGAAGAAGAGCTCCTGCTCCCCCTTGATGGAGGCGGAAAACTATTTCTCACCCACGGACATCTGCATGGCATCAAACAATCCTTGCTTCAAGTCTACTACCGTGCAGAAGAGCTAGGCGCAGACATTATCTGTTTTGGCCACTCGCACATCCCAGGCAGTGAGCTGCTAAGAGGAAAGCTCCTCATTAACCCAGGCAGCGTGCACCTGCCAAGAGTGCGAAAAGAGCGCAGCTATGCTATACTGACACTAGATGGAAGCGAAGCAAACGTACAATTTTACACGGACGAGGGTCTAGCGATACAAGACCTCGAAAACACCGTGACATTGGAAGGTATTTCATAAGGGTGCAGCATCTGCCCCTTATGAAAAAAACTTTCGAAAAACCGTTGACTTTAAAGAACAATAGTAATATAATAAATCTTGTCGCTGAGGTAATCGAGCGCAGTGCACTACATAACAACATGTCCCAGTAGCTCAGCAGGATAGAGCAACGGCCTTCTAAGCCGTCGGTCGGGAGTTCGAATCTCTCCTGGGACGTACAGTTTTACAATCTCAAGCCTTGATATGTCAGGGTTTTGGGCAGAGGAGGGATGCTAACACAGATTAGAACACTGTGGGAGCATCTCTTTTTTTATCTCCTACAATATTTCTGAAAGGTTCTACTACCTCTAATTTATATTTAATGGAGGAGACAGGATGACTAAGAAGAAGGATATCTTTAATGTAGTTGCATACATTAACCTTTTTAATCAAGGAAAGGGAGCATCTGTACCAGAAAAGTCTTTAGGTGGTTCAGAAAAAGGAACAGCATCAAACAAGAAAAATGGCAGAGACTTAGATAATGTATTGGATTTTATAATTCAGCAGATGAAGGTAAGTGGATATAGAGGAAGAACTATTACTGACTATATCAGGTATATGACTCAATTTAGGAAAATCACAAATGTAGAATACCTTGAGGAAATTACAACAGACACTATTTATTTATGGCTTGATTCAATGCAAGTATCCAATCAGACTAAATTGACAAGGTTAAAATGTCTAATGGCAATTCTAGGAAAGTGTTTCAATAATGGATGGCTCAAGGTTTTGGCATGGCATTAATATTAAAGTTGATAAACAGGTCAAGAAAGATGCTAAGAAAAATGATGTAATGGTTTTACTCGCTTTGTTAGACTTAAATAGCTTTATAGGCTTGAGGGATGCTGTGGCAGTTTTGACTCTGTATAGAACAGGAGTTAGGATAAATACATTAGGACAGCTCCAAGAAAAGCATATTGATTTTGAAAAAAAGCTATTATGTATGAACGGCACAATACTAAAAAACCACAAATTATTAAAGTTACCTCTTGATGATGAGCTATTGCATCTGATGGAAATTCTAATTATGCAGAATAACAAGATAAGAGAGTATTATGGACAGACAAACTCTTATCTTCTTATAAGCTACAAAGGGACATCATTAGATACAAAGTCAACTAATAATGCCATATCTAAGCAGCTCCATAAATATTCTAAAAGGTATGGGTTGAATAACATTAATCCTCATGCTCTTAGAAGGTGATATACAAAGAGCTTATTGGATAAAGGGGCTATAATCTTGCATTATATTCTGTATAATTTTTATCGTCGTCTTCTAGTCCATTATCTGTTTCATAGAGTGCATCTGGTTTTAGAAGATGAGTTCTTTGGCTACGGTGTGAATACGGGAATGGGTTGTTTCATGGATGCGGAAGCAGCACGATATTTACAAGCTTATGAGGATAAACGACATAAAGAAGATAATGATTTCTATCTTTATGAAGAATTTGCAGAAGCCCTTGAGCAAAACTACAAGCATACATGGGACTGGCTCGTTACCCGTTTTCATGACAAGGTGGACATTGCCATGTTTACAACAGGCATCGGTGACGGTATGTACCCAAGCTTTTGGGGGCTGGATGAAAATGGAGAACCCACCTGTCTTGTGACGGATTTTTTTATAATGGATTGATGAGATACCCATGAAACTATGGGTTTTATCAAGATATAATGGAGGAAATATTCACAGAGACGTTAATATAAAACAAATTTTCTTAAATTTACCTTAAGATCGTTGAAAATCTAATTAATATAATATAATATTTTTATTCAAGTAAATTTCTAATAAACTATAAGGAGTATTTAACATGATGAAAAAAATAATTTCCACACTATTAGCTCTATCCGTATTTACCTTTGTTTTACAAGCACCAGCAAAGGCATCAGAAAATGAAACTGTTGTAATTAACACAAATGATTTTGTATCATCTGAAGGAGAATTAAATCCTGATCAACTTGCAGAAACTAAATTTGCCATCCCACTTCCTTTCTTCTTTATTCCAGGGTTAGGACAAGCTGCAGTATTAGCAACTGGTGCTGTCATTGTAGGTGGTATGATATTTTCTTCAAACTCTTGGGAGGCTCAAGTTGTCAAACATCATAAAATGACAGCAGACCAATTCATCTCTAAGAATAGAAAAGGGTCAATCAGAAAAGAGTTTCCAAGTGAATACTTAAATAAAACGATAGAACAAATCAACAAAGACGCAAAAAAAGGAAAAAAGAATGCTAAAAAAGCTAAAAAACTGTTAACAGACAACAGATTTAAGAAAAAATGAAATGAAAGGTGATAATTTATGTACGATATTTATTCTGTAAAAGTTTTATTTGAATCAACAACTTCGCCACGATTAAGCCCTGAAAAAATATTTGAAGAGAGAATTTTTCTAATAAAAACAAAAAAACCAGATGAAATTGAAAGTATCATACACGAAAACTTTCCAGAAGAAACTTATGAAAATTCAGAGGGTGGAATGACTACTAACAAAGTAGTTGCAATTTTAGATACCTTTGAATTAGTAGATAATTTAGAAGAATCAGTTCATCTAAAAGAAGTTTATAGTCGTTATCTTGTGTTTGATAAAGAAACGTCTCCAGAAGAAGCTATTGAAAGATATTCTCTAGATAAATAAAATTCACACAAATTCGAAGTAATTGAAATCAAAGCCATCTAGGCAAACTAGGTGGCTTTTGCGTTTATTCGACAGCTTTCACCAATTTTAAGGCAAATTTAAGCTTCCATTTCATTTCAAATACATTAAATCTTTGTTACAATAAGACAGCTTTGCCTAAGGTACGTTCATATTTTCGACATCTTTTTTTTATGATTTCTTAAAATTTTTATGTTTTGATATGAAACCTTTGGATGATTCGTGCGTCTTTATAAGTGTCAAAAGAAAAGAGGTTATCAATATGCTATTCAAAAAGCTATCAGAAAATAAGTCTGTAAAATGGATAGGATATACAAGTTTTTACTTACTTATTTTTCTATTATTGTTTTTTATTTACGGGTTCCATACAGCAAATACGGGATCATTCATTTACAACGATTTTTAATTGGAGATTAGACTATGAAACTATTACACACGATTCATGAATACCAACAAACGAAACCTACACAGCCAGCATTTGTGTCTCAACATGCTTCGATCACATATGATGAGCTTTGGCATCTATCAGACCAAATGGCTGGTGCGATTGATGCAGTCGCAACTGACAGTGCACCTGTCATTGTATACGGTCATATGGAGCCAGAGATGCTGATTTCTTTCTTAGGCAGTGTGAAATCAGGCAGACCTTATATTCCGGTCGACATCTCAATACCTGTCGAGCGTATTGTCTCGATTATTGAAAGCTCAAAAGCCAGTCTATTGATTTGTGCAAATGAGCAGACAGTACTGGATGTAGAAGAACACATTGAAGTGAAGAGTGCGGCATCGCTTTTAGCACTTGAAAAAGAAGCACCGCCATCCACGCAGTGGGTTCAAGGTGATGATGTCTTTTATATCATTTATACGTCAGGCAGTACCGGAAAGCCTAAAGGCGTTCAAGTAACAGCCAGCAATTTAGAAAGCTTTACAGAGTGGATGTGCAGCGATTTCCCTATTGGCGAGGGGCGCACGTTCTTAAATCAAGCACCATTTTCTTTTGACTTATCGGTGATGGATCTGTATCCAGCGCTTCAATCAGGCGGCACGCTTTACTGTTTAGTGAAAGATCTCGTCAATAAGCCGAAGGATATGTTTGCAGCACTTGGTCAATCTGACGTTGAGGTGTGGACATCAACACCTTCCTTTGTGCAAATGTGCTTAATGGACCCTTCCTTTACTGGGGAGCTTTTACCAGAGCTGAAAGTCTTCTTGTTCTGCGGCGAGGCACTTCCTGTATCTGTAGCAAGTGCACTCATTGAGCGTTTTCCAAAGGCGCAGGTCTTTAATACGTATGGTCCGACTGAAGCTACTGTTGCGATCACATCGATTGAAGTCACGCAGGCGATTCTTGATCAGCACGATTCTTTACCAGTAGGCTATGCCAAACCGGATACAGATATCGTCATCTTAGATGAGGAAGGCAAGACCCTTCCTGATGGTGAAAAAGGGGAAATTGTCATCGTGGGGCCAAGCGTCAGCAAAGGCTACTTAGGTGAACAAGCCTTAACGGATCAAGTGTTCTTTGAATACGAAGGCCGCCCTGCTTACCGAACAGGTGACGCAGGTGTGAAACAGGATGGCTTAATTACGTGCCACGGCCGTCTGGACTATCAAATTAAGCTGCATGGATACCGGATGGAGCTTGAAGAAATTGAATATCATGTGAGCGAGACAACCTATGTCAATGCTTGTGTGATTGTGCCGTTCCAGCCAAACGGTCATGTGGAGTATTTAATTGCAGCGATTGTCCCAGCAGCGCATTCATTTGAAAAAGAATATCAGCTGACAAGTGCGATTAAGAAAGAGATGGCAGATTCACTGCCTGCGTACATGATTCCAAGAAAGTTTGTCTATCTTGAGCAGTTGTACATGACGCCAAACGGGAAGGTTGACCGTAAGAGAATCGCGAAAGAGGTTCTTCTATGATTCCGTTTAGTTCATTCTTTTTCTTCATTCTCATTGGTATTCTTCTTTTGCCGACGATCATTCTTGGTCTTCGCGGCAAAAGAATGCAGGGCTACAACATGTTTGCAACGGTTGTGGCGCTCACGCTTATTTTCTCAAAGGATGCACATGGCGCACTGCTGCTCTTCTTATTCACAGTGTGGCAAGTCTTGATCATACGCCTGTACCTTGCGTACCGGCTAAAAGCGAATCAAGCATCTGTATTCTATATAGCAGTGGTGGCATCTATTTTGCCGCTTGTGCTATCAAAGATCTTACCGTTCTTTTTAACTCATCAGCCGCATCACCCGCCGCCAATGAACTGGCTGAGCTTTTTAGGGATCTCGTACTTAACATTTAAAGGTGTTCAGTTAATTATTGAGACAAGAGACGGCTTGATTAAGAAGAAAATGCCGATTCATCGTTTGGTCTATTTCATTGTCTTTTTCCCGACGATTTCATCAGGTCCGATTGATCGTTACCGCCGTTTTGAAAAGGATATGGATACGCCGCCTGAAAAGGGAGCATACAGTGATCTTCTATACGCAGGTATTCATAAAATTTTTATCGGCTTCTTATATAAGTTCATTATTGGATATCTGATTCACACGTATATTCTGATGAATATTCATCATATTAGCAGCAGTCACTTTGTTCAGCAGTTGACGTATATGTATGCCTACAGCATGTATTTGTTCTTTGACTTTGCTGGCTATACATCGTTTGCTGTGGGTGTGAGTTATATCATGGGCATCAAATCACCAGAAAACTTTAATAAACCGTTTATCAGCCGGAACATTAAAGACTTCTGGAATCGCTGGCACATGTCTTTGTCCTTCTGGTTCAGAGACTACGTGTTTATGAGATTTGTGTTCTTTATGACAAAAAAGAAGTGGATCAAGAACCGGATGGCCGTATCGAATATTGGGTATTTTGTCCTCTTTTTATTGATGGGTGCTTGGCATGGACTCGCACTTCAATATATTATTTACGGACTATACCATGCAGTTGTTATGTCCGGTTACAATTTATTTGAGAAATGGAATAAAAAGCACAAGTGGTGGCCGGATAATAAGGTCACAATGGTTGTGTCGATCATTATTACATTCCATGTGATTTGTTTCGGATTTTATATTTTTTCAGGAAAACCATTTCATCATTAATCATTAAGGGAGTAGAAAATTATGGAATTTAAAAATCAAGTATACAGTATTATTGCAGAGGTTTGTCAGGACGACGTTGTGAAAGAAAATCCAGAGATTGCGATTTTTGAAGAAGGTCTTCTTGATTCATTTGGTACAGTAGAACTGCTTATGGCGATTGAAAGTCAGCTGGGAATTACTGTTCCGATTACAGAGTTCGATCGTGATGTGTGGGATACACCGAACCACATTGCTGAGCAGCTGGCAGAGATGAAGTAATGAAAAAGCGTTTTTTTGGGCCGCTTATTTTAGCGGCTGTTCTATTCATTGGTGTTCTTCTTGTACCAAATGCATGGCTCTCACATCTGATCCCAAAAGACAAATTACAAAAGTCAGCTACAGAATTAGATCCAGGGATGTTTCAAGGGCTTTATTTACAAGATGAAATGCTAAAAGATCCAACTTATTTGCCGATCTATGGATCTTCTGAACTATCACGTTTTGATCCATATCACCCTTCGAATTTCTTTCATGAGAATCCTCAAGGGTTCACACCTTACCTTGTTGGAAAAGGTGGATCGCAATCATTAATTCATGCGATGAACTTCGCAGCGCACATGGATGAATTAAAAGGGAAAAAGCTCGTATTTATCGTGTCCCCGCAGTGGTTTGTGAAAAGGGGATCTGATGAGAATCACTTTGCACCTAACTATTCAGCGCTTCAAGCACTTGATCTAGCCTATAATAAAGACATTGATCCTGCTGTGAAAAAAGAGCTGATGAAGAGAATCATGACGTTTAAAGCAGTGAAGAACGACATGGTCATCACAGAGCTTTTTAAAGCAGAGCTTTCTGGGAACAAATTTGCTTTTGGCGCAATTTCGCCAATTGCGAAAATGTATTATGGCATGCTTCAAAAGAAAGACATCTACTATACGATTGGATCGGGGCATAAGCGCAAGCTTCATCCATCTCCTTCAGTCAAAGGAAAAACTTGGACTGAGCTTGAAAAAGAAGCGAGCGTACTAGGTGCGAAAAAAGCAGGGGACAACCCGTTTTATATTAATCAGAAACTGTTTGACCGTAAGCTAAAACGGATCATGAAAAAGATGAAGGATTCCCGTGAAGACAACTCTTATGCGGAATCACCAGAATACAAAGATTTTCAGCTCATGCTGGATATTTTAAAACAGGCAGGGGCAAAACCTTTGTTTGTGACGATTCCTGTAAACGGAAAATGGTATGATTACACCGGTTTCCCTAAAGAGGGACGTACAGAGTATTATGAAAAAATCAATCGTCAAATTCGAGATAACGGGTATGAAGTCGCAGATTTGACTTCACATGAGTATGATCCCTATTTCTTTAAAGATACGATTCATGTGTCTTATAAAGGATGGGTGTATATCGATAAGGCGATCGAAAAGTTTTACAAAGAGCAGTAGAATGCAGCGGCTTTCTGCTGCTTTTTGTTTGTCGAATGGGCGGATATCTTGTATAACTAAGGTGAAAGGGATATGCTGAATATGGAGGCGATATGATGAATCGTTCTGAGAAAAAGGAACTATTAAAGCGTTCGAAGAAGCATTTTAATGATCACGCCTTTTGGGAAAAGTTAAAAAAGACGGCACAAAAAGCTGGGGTCTCTCTTGTCTATGCTGTGCTATTACTTTACTATACATTGCAAAAACCCGAAGTACCTGTGAAAGCGAAGACGCTTATCATTGGAGCGCTCGGATACTTTATCCTTCCTATTGACCTGATACCTGATACTTTGATTGGTGTCGGGTACACAGATGATTTAGGCGCGATTACATTTGCTCTCCTTCAAGTCGCGATGTACATTGATGACGATGTAAAAGGAAAAGCGAAAGACAGGCTGGCAAAATGGTTTGGTGAAAAATCCGATACGTCTTTAATAGATCAAAAGCTTGAGGATGGCAGTATGCCGTCTGTACGCTGAAAAGAAAGCAAAGGGCTAAAATCAATTTTAGCCCTTTGTCAACAATCTGAAGTCTCCACACACGGAGGCTTTTTTCATTATCCTAAAAATTTCACGCAAACTGGATCAGGGACGGTAATGTCTGATTGTAAGACAGTGAGTCGTCCTGTTTCCTTGTCGCGTTTATATAATACAAGGTTGCTAGATTCTTGGTTTGATCCGACGAGGAATTCTTCTGTTGGATCAAGCACAAAGTCTCTAGGCCAGTTTCCTTCAGATGAAGCAATCTCGACAAGACTTAATTGGCCTTCAGCGTCTGTTTTAAAAACCGCAATGCTGTCATGTCCACGATTTCCCGCATAAACAAATTGACCGTCTGAAGAGACATGAATGGCGCTGCCTTGATTGTTCTCTGTAAAGTCGCTTGGAATGGTCGCAATCGTTTGGACTTCTTCAAAATGACCATCTTGAAAGTAACGAAGAACAATGATCTCTGAGCTTAGCTCTGTCATCACATATGCCACTGGCTGCGTTGGGTGGAAAGTGATGTGACGAGGCCCGCTGCCTGGTTTTGTTTCACATGTATGCGTGAGCTCCAGCTTGCCGCCTTCTCTCGTATACGTATAAATACCATCCGTTCCAAGGTCAACAGCCACTGCATATGTTTCATCTGGTGTAAGCCCCATAAAGTGAGTGTGCGGTTTTTCCTGACGGTCTTCGTTTGGTCCAGTTCCTTCATGCTGCGCCTGTGATAGCGTGCTGATCACTGAGCCATTTTCAGCATCGATTTCATACATCTCTGCTGTTCCTTTATGATAGTTCGCTGTAAAAGCCGTTTTCGTTTGACTGTCAACGCTGACGTGACAAGGAGAAGCGCCATCGGCAAGCTCTTGGTTGATGAAACTAAGTTTGCCTGTTGTAGCATCAATTTGATACGCAGCAAGACCGCCCTGCGATCCTTTTTTCACCACAGCGTACACAAACTTTTGATCCTCTGACACGGTTAAATATGTAGGATTTTCGAGCTCAGCAGCGACTTCTACTTGTTCAATCTGCTGCTTGTCCGTATTTAATGTAAAGGAATAGATACCTTTACTGTCTCCCTTTGTATACGTTCCGATATAACCTCTGATGTTAGCCATGTATTGCCCTCCTTCTATAAGATGCTCTCATTCTATCATAAATTCATAGGAAAACGCTTTAGAAAGGCATACCGAAGGAAAAAACGAAAGTGATGAAATCTGACAACGTTCATCAAAAAGAATGGTAAAAAATATCACAAAAGTTTGTTCAAATCAAAACCGTTCGTGTAAAGTAAATAAATTGAAGAAAAAATACAAAAAATTTTAAGTTTTTTCATTCCTTGTCTAGCAAAGGTGTAAGCGTATACATTTTGTTTTGATTAGTCTAAATTGTCTAATAATTTTAAAAATGCTGTTGACACTGTATGGAAAGCGGCGTAAGATGGGTTCAACAAAAGCTAAACAAACACGCTGAGCAAGCGTCAGACACTTCAATATAAAATGTCTGAAAATTCAACTACTTTTTGTTTGAAAGAGAGGGTGCTCACTGAAAATGGAAGACCAAAAGGAACAGTGGATCTTTTTAAACGATGAACTCGTGAAAAAAGAGGATGCGAAAATTTCAGTTTATGATCATGGCTTCTTATATGGTGACGGTGTTTTCGAAGGAATACGCGTGTATAACGGAAATATCTTTCGAATGAAAGAACATTTAGATCGCCTGTATGATTCCGCCAGATCCATTATGCTGAACATTCCATATTCACTTGAGGAACTCACTGAAAAAATGATTCATACAGTTGAAAGGAACGGCCTAAAGGATGCCTATATCCGCCTTGTTGTCTCAAGAGGTGCGGGTGATCTTGGTTTAGATCCTAACAACTGCGGGAGAGCCAACACAGTGATCATTGTAGAGCCGCTGGCCATCTTTCCAAAGCACCTATATGAAACAGGTATTGATATTGTGACGGTACCGACGAGACGAAATCGTCCAGATGTACTTAGTCCAAAAGTGAAATCATTAAACTATTTGAATAACATTCTTGTCCGAATTGAAGCCCATATGGCCGGTGTGAGCGAAGCGCTGATGCTGAACGATCAAGGGTACGTGGCGGAAGGTTCTGCGGACAACGTGTTTATTTATAAAAAAGGCAAGCTTTATACACCGCCAGGCTATATCGGCGCTCTTGAAGGCATAACACGAAACGCCATCATGGAGATCGCAGAAGACTTAGGCTACGAAGTGAAAGAAGAACCATTCACAAGACATGATGTGTATACAGCAGAAGAAGTCTTTCTGACAGGAACCGCTGCCGAAGTCATTGCCGTTGTAAAGGTTGACGGCCGAACAATCGGTGAAGGAAAACCAGGGTTCCACACAAATAAACTTCTTGAACAATTCCGCAAACGAGTGGTTGAAGAAGGAGAAAAAGTAATCTTTACAGATGAAAACATTCACGCAAGCTAAATAGATATCGATAAACGTTGAAGAGGACTAGTAGCTTTAGAGTCAGTATCTACAGAGAGCCGGTGCTAGCTGGAAACCGGTGTTACTTTCTAAAGTGAACTCACCTCTGAGTGTCTGCTTGAAATGATAGTAGGGCAGACCGAGTGACATTGCTTCACTCGTTACCAAAATGGATGAAAGATGTCCATGAGACGGCAGAATGATTTGCCGTGAACAAGGGTGGTACCGCGAAAAACAAAGCTTTTTCGCCCCTTTGACCTAGTGAAAAGTAGTGTCATTGTGGGGTGAGAGGGCTTTTTTATATGGTCTCAAATCTCTATCTTGAATAGAAAAGGATGAAAGGACTTGACTGAAGCAAGACAAAGAGGAGGAAATCAAATGGGGACAAATGTACAAATGGAGACGGAAAAGTCAAAAGCACCACAAACGATGAACGGTGCACTCATGTTAATTGAAGCACTCAAAAGAGAAAAAGTAGAAGTCATTTTCGGATATCCAGGCGGAGCGGTTTTACCGATTTACGATAAAATTTACGATTCTGGTTTATTCCATGTCCTGCCAAGGCATGAGCAAGGGGCCATTCACGCAGCAGAAGGGTACGCAAGAGTATCTGGTAAACCAGGCGTTGTCATTGCAACGTCAGGACCTGGCGCGACAAACCTTGTCACAGGAATTGCAGATGCGATGATTGATTCACTTCCTCTTGTTGTATTCACAGGGCAGGTGGCAACCTCAGTCATTGGCTCGGATGCTTTCCAAGAAGCGGATGTGCTCGGCATCACAATGCCAATCACAAAGCACAGCTACCAAGTAAGACGTCCAGAAGAGTTGCCAGGTGTCATTAAAGAGGCGTTCCACATCGCAACAACAGGCAGACCTGGTCCAGTCTTGATTGATATCCCAAAAGATGTCGCGGGCATTGAAGGAACGTTTGAATATGATCAGCCCATTGATTTACCTGGTTATCAGCCGAAAATCGAGCCGAACTATTTGCAAATCCGCAAATTAGTAGAAGCTGTAAGCAGAGCGAAGAAACCAGTCATTCTAGCAGGAGCTGGCGTTCTTCATGGGAAAGCGTCGGAAGAATTAAGGCAGTATGTAGAGCAGCAGCAAATTCCGGTCGCTCATACGCTGCTTGGACTTGGCGGGTTCCCGGCAAAGCATCCTCTTTTCCTTGGGATGGCTGGCATGCATGGCACATATGCAGCGAACATGGCCCTTCATCAATGTGACTTGCTCATTTCAATTGGAGCTAGATTTGATGACAGAGTAACAGGCAACCTCAATCATTTTGCCAAACATGCGAAGGTAGCTCATATTGACATTGACCCAGCAGAAATTGGCAAGAACATTCACACCCATATCCCGGTTGTTGGAGACAGTAAGCTAGTGCTTGAAGAGCTGATCAAGCAGGACGGGAAGCAAGGGGAAGCAGACGAGTGGAAGAGCCAATTAGATGAGTGGAAGGAAGAATATCCGCTCTGGTACGTCGAAAACGAAGAAGAAGGCTTTAAGCCTCAAAAGCTGATTGAATATATTCATCAATTTACAAAAGGTGAAGCCATTGTGGCAACAGATGTCGGGCAGCATCAAATGTGGGCTGCTCAGTTCTACCCATTTGAAAATGCAGATAAATGGGTAACATCTGGCGGGCTTGGCACAATGGGCTTCGGATTACCGGCAGCCATTGGTGCGCAGCTAGCTGATCAAGAGGCAACCGTTGTGGCCATTTTAGGAGACGGGGGTTTCCAAATGACCCTGCAAGAACTTGCCGTTATCCGTGAGCTGAACCTTCCAGTCAAAGTGATTGTTCTGAATAATCACAGCCTTGGAATGGTAAGACAATGGCAAGAGATTTTCTACGAAGAACGCTACTCATATTCTAAATTTTCAGAGCAGCCGGACTTCGTCAAATTATCAGAAGCTTATGGCATTAAAGGAATCAGAATCTCATCAGACGAAGAGGCGAAAAAGCAGCTTGAAGAAGCGCTAATCTCTAGAGAGCCTGTTTTCATCGATGTCAATGTAGCGAGAGATGAAAAAGTATTCCCGATGGTTGCACCGGGGAAAGGACTTCATGAGATGGTGGGGGTGAAACCTTGAAAAGAATTATTGTGTTGACTGTATTAAATCGATCAGGCGTACTGAACCGAATCACTGGCCTTTTTACAAAAAGACACTACAACATTGAAAGCATTACGGTCGGCCATTCTGAGATTCAAGATGTATCACGCATCACGTTCGTCGTCCATGTAGACCAAGAGAAAGACATCGAACAGCTGACAAAACAGCTGAACAAACAAATTGATGTCCTCAAAGTAACAGACATTACAAACCAATCAATCGTTCAGCGAGAGCTGGCTTTGATAAAAGTCGTATCTGCACCATCATCTAGAATGGAGATCACAGGGGTCATTGAACCGTTTAGAGCTTCTATTGTAGATGTGAGCAGAGAGAGTGTCGTCATTCAGGTGACAGGTGAGTCTTCAAAAATTGAAGCACTCATTGAATTACTTAAGCCATACGGCATTAAAGAAGTCGCCAGAACTGGCACCACGGCCTTTGCGAGAGATAATCAGCAAAAGCCGCAATCAAATAAAACAATTTCAATTGTCTAAACAAAAGGAGAGAGTCAAATGGTAAAAGTATATTATAACGGTGATATTCAAGAAAACGTATTAAATGGTCAAAAGGTTGCCATCATTGGTTACGGTTCACAAGGTCATGCACACGCACTGAACTTAAAAGAAAGCGGCGTAGACGTGATTGTCGGTGTGAGAAAAGGTGGTTCTTATACAAAAGCTCAAGAAGACGGCCATCAAGTGTTCACAGTAAAAGAAGCAGCAGCACAAGCAGATGTGGTGATGGTATTACTTCCAGACGAACAGCAAAAGAAAGTATATGACGAAGAAATCAAAGATCAATTAGAAGCTGGCAACTCACTTGTATTCGCACATGGATTTAACGTCCATTTCCATCAAATTGTTCCTCCAAGTGACGTAGATGTGTATCTTGTGGCACCAAAAGGTCCAGGGCATCTTGTGAGAAGAACGTATGAGCAAGGCGCTGGTGTACCTGCACTATTTGCCATCTATCAAGATGTATCTGGTCAAGCGAAAGACAAAGCACTTGCTTATGCGAAGGCAATTGGCGGAGCAAGAGCGGGCGTTCTTGAAACGACTTTTAAAGAAGAAACGGAAACGGACCTATTCGGTGAGCAAGCAGTTCTTTGTGGAGGTCTTACTTCACTAGTGAAAGCAGGGTTCGAAACGTTAACAGAAGCTGGTTATCAGCCAGAGCTTGCATACTTCGAGTGTCTGCATGAACTAAAACTGATCGTTGACCTTATGTATGAAGAAGGACTAGAAGGCATGAGATATTCAATCTCTGATACAGCACAATGGGGTGACTTCGTATCAGGACCGCGCGTTGTTGATGCAAAAGTAAAAGAATCAATGAAAGCAGTCTTGACTGACATCCAAAACGGAACATTTGCAAAAGAATGGATTGTTGAAAACCAAGTGAATCGTCCACGTTTCAATGCCATCAATGAAAGTGAAAGTGAGCACCAAATTGAAATCGTTGGAAGAAAGCTTCGTGAAATGATGCCTTTCGTCAAACAAGGAAAGAAAAAGGAAGCGGTGAGCGTCGGTGCGGAAAATTAATTTTTTTGACACAACACTTCGAGATGGAGAGCAATCACCAGGAGTGAACTTAAATGCACAAGAAAAGCTAATCATTGCAAAGCAGCTTGAGCGCCTTGGGGTTAATATCATTGAAGCGGGTTTTCCCGCTTCATCCCGAGGGGATTTCTTAGGTGTACAAGAAATTGCAAGAACAATCAAAAACTGTTCAGTTGCAGGGCTTGCACGTTGTGTGAAAGGTGATATTGATGCTGCATGGGAAGCATTAAAAGATGGGGCTCAACCAAGAATTCACGTCTTTATTGCGACTTCTGACATTCACCTGAAGCATAAACTAAAGAAAACACGTGAGGAAGTTGTAGAACAGGCTGTTTCAATGGTGAAATACGCAAAAGAACGCTTCCCAGTTGTCCAGTGGTCAGCAGAAGATGCGTGCCGTACAGATCTTGCTTTCTTAGCAGAAATTGTAGAGAAAGTCATTGACGCTGGGGCAAGTGTGATTAACTTACCTGATACAGTTGGATACCTAGCGCCAAAAGAGTACGGAAATATCTTTAAATATATGAAGGAACACGTTCCAAATATCGACCGCGTGAATTTATCGGCACACTGTCATGATGACCTTGGCATGGCTGTGGCAAACTCACTTGCAGCAATCGAAAATGGAGCAGATCAAATTGAAACAGCAGTCAACGGTATCGGAGAGCGCGCAGGGAACGCCGCTTTAGAAGAAATTGCAGTGGCTCTTCATATTCGAAAAGACTTTTATCAGGTCGAATCAACAATTCAATTGAATGAAATTAAGCGTACAAGTGATGTAGTGAGCAAATACTCTGGAATGATTGTGCCGCGCAATAAAGCAGTCGTTGGCAACAATGCTTTTGCACATGAATCAGGTATTCACCAGGATGGTTTCCTCAAAGAAAAAACAACCTATGAAATTATTTCTCCAGAGCTTGTAGGTGTCACAACAGATGTGCTTGTCCTTGGAAAACACTCCGGAAGACATGCGTTTAAAGACCGCTTGAAAACACTAGGCTTTAAGCTAACTGAAGAAGAAATCAATAAGTTCTTCGAAACATTCAAGAACTTAACAGAGAAGAAGAAAGAAATCACAGATGATGATTTGATTTCTATTATATTAGAAGAAAAAGTAGCAGACCGAAAAATTGGCTACGAATTTGAAAGCCTTCAAGTACATTATGGTACAGAACAAATGCCAACAGCAACGGTTTCTCTTAAAAATCAAGAAACGCAGGAAGTCATTCAAGAAGCAGCTACAGGTGCAGGCAGTGTAGAAGCTGTGTACAACACGCTTGAGCGCTGTATGGAGGAAAGAATTCATTTGCTAGACTACCGTATTCAATCAAATGGAAAAGGCAGAGACGCGCTAGCAGAAGTATATGTCACTGTTTCAATAGAAGGAAAAGAAACAGCAGGCCGCGGTGTGGCGCAAGATGTACTGGAAGCATCGGCTAAAGCTTACGTCAATGCAGTGAACAGGCATTTAATCTTTAAATCAAATTTGTTTGAAATTGAGAAACATCACGCGATCTCATAGGAAAGGAGGAAGGTCCTCATGAAAAAGAAAATTGCACTTTTGCCCGGCGATGGAATCGGACCGGAAGTCGTAGCATCAGCAGTCGCTGTCCTGCAAGAAACAGCGGCTCAATTTCAACACGAATTCGAATTCGAAACTGCGCTCATTGGCGGTATAGCGATAGATGAAAAAAACAACCCGCTCCCACAGAAAACAGTAGATGTGTGCAAAAGCGCAGATGCGATTTTATTAGGAGCAGTTGGCGGACCAAAGTGGGATCAAAACCCGCCAGAACTTCGCCCGGAAAAAGGCTTGCTCGCCATTCGTAAACAGCTGGACTTATTTGCAAACATCCGTCCTGTCAAAGTGTTCGATAGCTTAAGCGAGGCGTCGCCGTTAAAACAAGATCATATTAGCGGAGTAGATTTCGTCATCGTTCGTGAATTAACAGGCGGCTTATATTTTGGTGAACCAAGCGAGCGCTATACGGATGATGAAGGAAAAGAAGCTGCTGTTGATACACTCCTTTATACAAAGGAAGAGATTGTCCGTGTATTAAAAGAAGCGTTCGACATGGCCTTAACGAGACGGAAAAAAGTGACGTCTGTAGATAAAGCGAATGTTCTTGCGTCTAGTAAACTATGGCGGGATGCGGCAGAAGAAGTTGCATCCCAATATCCAGAAGTCGCATATGAGCACATGCTCGTTGATAATGCCGCCATGCAGCTTATTTATAAGCCCGCTCAATTTGATGTCATTGTGACAGAGAATATGTTTGGCGACATTTTAAGTGACGAGGCTTCTATGATTACTGGTTCACTCGGTATGCTGCCATCTGCTAGTCTATCAAGCACAGGCCTCCATTTATATGAGCCGATTCATGGTTCAGCACCCGATATTGCGGGGCAAAACGTCGCAAACCCTCTGGCAACCATTTTGTCAGCAGCCAGCTTGCTTAGAACATCCTTTGCATTAGAAGATGAAGCGGCTGCAATAGAAGAAGCCGTGGAAGCTGTTCTTGCCTCTGGCAAACGCACAAAGGATTTAGCGGCAAAAGAGGGAACATATCAAACGACTGACGATATCACCACAGCAGTTGTAGACGCACTGAAACAACGTACGAAAACAATTGTATAAATAGAAATCTTGTTGAATTAGGTAGAGGGAGGAAAAGGGTTATGCCTCGAACAATCATTGAAAAAATATGGGATCAGCATGTTGTCAAAAGCGGCGAGGGAAAACCAGACCTTTTATATATTGATCTGCACTTGGTGCATGAAGTGACATCACCTCAAGCATTTGAAGGATTAAGACAAAAAGGGCGCAAGGTGAGAAGACCTCAAAACACGTTTGCGACGATGGATCACAACATCCCGACTGTGAATCGATTTGTGATCAAAGATGAGATTGCTAAAAAGCAGGTGAGTGCTCTAGAGCGCAACTGTGCTGAATTTGGTGTCCGTCTAGCTGACCTTCACAGTGTAGACCAAGGAATTGTCCACGTCGTTGGACCAGAGCTTGGTTTGACACTTCCGGGGAAAACAATCGTTTGTGGAGATAGTCATACATCAACTCACGGCGCGTTTGGCGCACTTGCCTTTGGGATCGGTACAAGTGAGGTTGAACATGTGCTTTCCACACAAACACTTTGGCAGCAGCGTCCGAAAACTTTAGAAATTCGAGTAGACGGAAAGCTTCAAAAAGGGGTAACAGCCAAAGATGTCATTTTGGCAGTCATTGGTGCACACGGCGTGAAGTTCGGTTCAGGTTATGTCATTGAATACACTGGGGAAGTATTCAGAAACATGACGATGGATGAGCGGATGACCGTTTGTAATATGTCGATTGAAGCAGGCGCAAGAGCAGGATTGATTGCACCTGACGAAGTGACCTTTGAATATTGCCGCGGACGCAAATATGCACCGCAGGGCGAAGACTTCGAAGCAGCCATTAAAGAATGGAAAGAACTAAGAACAGATCCGGGTGCAACTTATGATAAAACCATTGTTTTAGATGGAAATGAGATTTCACCAATGGTCACGTGGGGAATTAACCCAGGGATGGTGCTGCCTGTGGATGCATCGATCCCGGGACCTGAGGATTTTGCACAAGAAGATGATCAAAAAGAAGCGCTCCGAGCTTACGAGTACATGGGTGTTCATCCGCATCAGCGTATTGAAGACATTACGATCGAGCATGTCTTTATCGGCTCATGTACGAATTCACGAATGACTGATTTACGCCAAGCAGCTTCTATGATTGAAGGACAAAAAGTAGCTGATCATGTCAGAGCGATTGTGGTGCCTGGCTCTCAAAGTGTTAAACTGCAAGCAGAAGAAGAAGGTCTTCATGAAATTTTCCTTGAAGCAGGCTTTGAATGGAGAGAATCTGGCTGCAGTATGTGCCTCAGTATGAATAATGATGTGGTGCCAGAAGGCGAACGCTGCGCGTCCACGTCAAACCGTAACTTTGAGGGGCGTCAAGGGAAGGGTGCAAGAACGCATCTTGTCAGCCCGGCAATGGCTGCAATGGCTGCAATACATGGCCGATTTGTCGATGTCAGGAAGTTTAATCAAGAGAAAACAGTCGTGTAAGGAGTTGTCATAGATGGAGCCTTTAGTCACTCATAAAGGGAAAGCCGCTGTGCTTAACCGTATAAATGTAGATACAGATCAAATTATTCCGAAGCAATTTTTGAAAAGAATTGAACGAACAGGATATGGCCGGTTTGCCTTTTTTGACTGGCGGTATTTAGCCGATGGCAGCCCCAATCCTGATTTTGAGCTGAATCAGCCAATCTATGAAGGAGCATCCATTTTGATCGCAGGAGAAAACTTCGGCTGCGGATCATCTAGGGAACATGCACCTTGGGCACTTGATGATTATGGTTTCAAAATTGTCATCGCGCCATCATTTGCAGATATTTTCCATCAAAACTGCTTTAAAAATGGGATGCTTCCGATTCGTCTTGATTATGATGTGTGGAAAACATTTGCAGCATCATATGAGTACAAAGGGTATGAGATGACGGTTGATCTGGAAAAACAGCAGATTCAAGACCATGAAGGGAATATGACCCCTTTTGAAGTAGACCCTCACTGGAGAGAAATGCTCCTGAATGGCTATGATGAGATCTCATTAACGTTATTATTAGAAGATGACATTCAGGCCTTTGAAGAAAAGCGCAGCAGCTGGCTGCGTGCATAAACAACGAGAAGCCGTCCGCCCGAGGTGTGACGGCTTCTTTTTTGCATGAAAACCTCTCGTTACTTGTGTTTACTAACCTTCGTTGGTAAACTGATAAAAAATATGCGCCCGAAAGGAACGTAAGCATGAAACATGACAAGAAGAAAGATAATGTCATTTTGTTTCCTGGTCTGAAAGAAAGACTGATTGAAAAAGGAATGGCAGCATTAAAAGATAAGCAGTATCAAGAAGCGCTTCAGTTATTTTCAGAAGCGAAATTTTATGATGACGATGAAGAATCCGATATTCACCTCGGCATGGCGATTTGTTTTCTTGAGCTGGGTGAGCTGCAGGATGCAAAGCGTGTTTGTGAAAAGATGTTAAATGAAGGGTATGGACACTATTTCACCGTGCTTCAAGTGTATATGACCATCTTAATTCAGCTGAAAGAATACGAGGAAGTCAAACAGACGATTGAGGCTGTACTCGAGGAGAACCACCTTCCAGCAGAAAGCGCGGAGCATTTTTACAAGCTGCTCGAATTTAGCAGAAAGATGATTGAATCGCCTGAAGAGATCTTAGACGAAGACGAGAGTGATAGCGGTGATATCAATATAGATGATATGCTGGAGCGGCCAGAAGAGCTGGTACAGTTCATCCATTCGCTGAAAGACCGGAATATTACACCGCATATGGGTCTATTAAATACGATCTTACAAAAACCGGATGGAAACCCTTTGGTCAAATCATTGATCCTGCAGCTTCTGTCAGATCATGATGTGGCAAAGCCGGTTCATGTGACGAAATTCGGTGATTCTTTAACACTTGTTCCTTCTGAGGCTGTAAAGCCAGAGCAGATGCCGCTTCTTCAGCAAGTCCTGCGTATGCTCGATGACACGCTCGGCAATGAGAACCCAACCCTTTATCAAGGCGTGGAGGAGTTATGGCGCCGGCACTTATTTGTGCTTTACCCATTTCTTCCTAAATACACAGATCCGAATCTTTGGGCAGCGGCACTTCATAAAGTCGGCTATGAAATGCATGGAATCGAGATTGACCTCGAAGAATTGCATCTATTGTATGAATTTAATGAACGAGAGCTGAGAGAAGCTTGCACAATGCTGAAAGATATTGAAGAAATTTCTTATTTGTAATTTGTCGATTTAGTTGAAAGACGGACTTGTTATGTTATAATATAATGGTTGTATTTGTGCATATATAGTGCAGTTGTAAGATTCCAACGGTTGAAAGACGATATGTATAATCAAGTCAAATGTTGTATACATAATACCGCTTCTTTAGCAGAGTGCGTGGTTTTTGATTGGACGAAGTCTTTATGATGCTTTAGAATGTAACAACGCACAATCTGAATAGATTTTTGGAGGGAAACACACATGTCAGTAAAATGGGAAAAACAAGAAGGTAACGAAGGTGTCTTAACTGTAGAAGTTGACGCTGAAACATTTAACAAAGCACTTGATGATGCATTTAAGAAAGTTGTCAAGCAAGTATCTATCCCTGGATTCCGTAAAGGGAAAGTACCACGTGGTCTTTTCGAGCAGCGTTTTGGTGTAGAATCTCTTTATCAAGATGCATTAGATATTCTTCTTCCAGTTGAATATCCAAAAGCAATCGACGAAGCTGGTATCGAGCCAGTTGACCGCCCTGAAATCGATGTTGAGAAAATCGAAAAAGGCGAAAGCTTAATCTTCACTGCAAAAGTAACAGTGAAGCCTGAAGTGAAACTTGGTGACTACAAAGGTCTTAACGTAGAAAAAGACGATACAACTGTCACTGATGAAGATGTACAAGAAGAGCTAAAAGCACTGCAAAATCGTCAAGCTGAGCTTGTTGTCAAAGAAGAAGGCGCAATCGAAAACGGCGATACAGTTGTTCTTGATTTCGAAGGATTCGTTGATGGAGAAGCATTCGAAGGCGGAAAAGCTGAGAACTACTCTCTTGAAATAGGTTCTGGTTCATTCATCCCTGGTTTCGAAGAGCAATTAGTTGGTCTTGAAGCTGGCGCTGAAAAAGACGTAGAAGTGACATTCCCAGAAGAATACCATGCTGAAGACCTTGCAGGTAAACCAGCTGTATTCAAAGTGAACATTCATGAAATTAAAGCAAAAGAACTTCCAGCACTTGACGATGAGTTCGCTAAAGATGTTGATGAAGAAGTAGAAACTCTTGCTGAATTAACTGAAAAAACAAAGAAACGTCTTGAAGAAGCAAAAGAAAACGAAGCAGAAGGAAAACTTCGTGAAGAGCTAGTAGCGAAAGCTTCTGAAAATGCGGAAGTTGACATCCCACAAGCGATGGTTGACACAGAGCTAGACCGCATGATGAAAGAATTCGAACAACGTCTTCAAATGCAAGGGATGAACCTTGAGCTTTACTTCCAATTCTCTGGTCAAGATGAAGATGCGCTGAAAGAGCAAATGAAAGAAGATGCTGCTAAACGCGTGAAATCTAACCTCACACTTGAAGCAATTGCTGCTGCAGAAGACTTACAAGTGTCTGACGAAGAAGTGGAAGAAGAACTTTCAAAAATGGCTGAAGCATACAACATGCCAGTTGAAAATATCAAACAAGCGATTGGATCTACTGACGCAATGAAAGAAGATCTAAAAGTTCGCAAAGCAATTGATTTTCTTGTAGAAAACCGTTAATATGGTGCATAATAATAAAACAGGGCGCGAGTGACTCGTGCCTTGTTTTGTACAATTTTTGACTTATCATCGCTTCTTTTGGAAACGATAGTGTAAGTCGCATCTTTCTGTTATACATATCTCAATGTGCAGTGTTAGAAACACATCATTACCGTCTTTTAGGAAAGTATGGTAAAATGCATACATACTGGACCCAGAAAGGTAGCTGACTGTTAGCTACAGGCAAGTGAAGAAGAATAAGGGGTGAAAGAATGTTTAAATTCAACGAGGAAAAAGGTCAATTAAAATGCTCGTTTTGCGGAAAAACGCAAGATCAAGTGCGTAAACTGGTCGCAGGACCTGGCGTATATATATGTGATGAATGTATCGAGCTTTGCACGGAAATAGTTGAAGAAGAGCTCGGTACTGAGGAAGAAGTTGAATTCAAGGATGTTCCGAAGCCTCATGAAATTCGGGAAATTCTTGATGAATATGTCATCGGACAAGAGAATGCGAAGAAATCCTTAGCTGTAGCGGTCTATAACCACTATAAACGGATCAATTCCAACAGCAAGATTGATGATGTTGAACTTTCGAAAAGTAATATTTCTATGATTGGACCAACAGGAAGCGGTAAAACATTACTTGCTCAAACGCTTGCTCGTATTTTAAATGTTCCATTTGCGATTGCAGATGCAACATCATTAACTGAAGCAGGTTATGTTGGTGAAGACGTAGAGAATATTTTACTAAAGCTGATCCAAGCAGCGGATTATGATGTAGAAAAAGCGGAAAAAGGCATTATCTACATCGATGAGATCGATAAAGTAGCAAGAAAATCAGAAAACCCTTCTATCACTCGTGATGTATCTGGGGAAGGTGTACAGCAAGCCCTTTTGAAAATTCTTGAAGGAACAGTTGCTAGCGTACCGCCTCAAGGTGGACGTAAGCACCCTCATCAAGAATTCATTCAAATTGATACGACAAATATCCTCTTCATTTGTGGTGGAGCCTTTGACGGCATTGAGCAAATCATCAAACGCCGCCTAGGTCAAAAAGTCATTGGATTCGGTGCGGAAAATAAAATCGAAGACCTTGAAAAAGAAGTCCTTCTATCAAAAGTACTGCCGGAAGACTTGCTTCGCTTCGGTTTAATCCCAGAATTCATCGGTCGTCTACCGGTTATTGCAAGCTTAGAGCCGTTAGATGAAAAAGCACTTGTAGAAATCTTGACGAAGCCTAAAAATGCGCTAGTCAAGCAGTATACAAAAATGCTTGAGCTAGACGATGTAGAGCTTGAGTTTGAAGAAGATGCTCTTAGCGAAATTGCGAAGAAAGCAATTGAGCGTAAAACAGGAGCTCGTGGTCTTCGCTCAATCATTGAAGGCATCATGCTTGATGTGATGTTTGACCTTCCATCTCGTGATGATATTGAAAAATGTGTCATCACTGGTGCAACGGTTGCCGATGCTGAACCACCGCGTCTTGTGTTAAAGGACGGCACAGTCGTTAATAAAGATACAAAAACATCTGCATAAGAGAAGTAATCACTCCTGAATCTTTTTGATTCAGGAGTTTTTTATTTATCGTGGAAGACGTGTTTATTCCGTCCAGCTCTAGGAAATACTAGCAGACAGAAACCAATACATACGATAGATGAAGGAGGGAGCACCGATTGAGCTGGACAGGAATCGTACTATTCATACAGCTGTTCTTTGGTATCGTCATCGGGCTGTACTTTTGGAACTTACTGCGAAATCAGCGCACACAAAAGGTGACGATAGACAAAGAATCAAAGAAAGAAATGGAAGCACTCAGAAAGATGCGATCGATCAAATTGAGTGAACCTTTATCAGAGAGAGTCCGGCCAAAGGGGTTTCAAGATATTGTAGGGCAGGAAGACGGCATTCGTGCACTAAAAGCGGCACTATGCGGACCTAACCCTCAGCATGTCATCGTCTACGGACCGCCGGGTGTTGGAAAAACAGCCGCTGCCCGTCTAGTCATGGAAGAAGCGAAGCGTCACGCTGATTCTCCGTTTAAGAAAGATGCGGTGTTTGTAGAGCTTGATGCCACAACAGCGAGATTCGATGAACGAGGCATTGCAGACCCCTTAATTGGCTCCGTGCATGACCCGATTTACCAAGGGGCAGGGGCAATGGGACAAGCAGGCATTCCGCAGCCGAAACAAGGAGCAGTCACGCATGCTCATGGCGGGGTTCTGTTTATAGATGAGATTGGTGAACTGCATCCAATTCAAATGAACAAAATGCTCAAAGTGCTTGAGGATCGGAAAGTATTTCTAGACAGTGCCTACTACAGTGAAGAAAATACCCAAATCCCAAATCACATTCATGATATTTTCCAAAATGGGCTGCCGGCTGATTTTAGATTGATTGGTGCGACCACAAGAACGCCGGACGAAATTCCACCAGCGATTAGATCAAGATGTTTGGAAATATTCTTTAAAGACCTTGATCAGCATGAGCTGAAAATCGTCGCTGCCAAGGCTGTCCAAAAAATTCAAAAGGAATTAAGTGAAGAAGGGATAAACCTGTTAACCTCCTATGTGAAAAATGGACGTGAAGCGGTCAATATGGTACAGATCGCAGCTGGTATGGCTATCACTGAAAACCGAAAAGACATCACGATAGCTGATGTAGAATGGGTCATTCATTCAAGCCAGTTAACGCCAAGATATGAACAAAAAGTATCGGAAAAGCCAAAAGTGGGGGTAGTAAATGGCCTTGCCGTTTATGGACCGAATAGCGGGGCCCTGCTTGAGATTGAAGTGAATATATGTAAGGCGCTGGAAAAAGGAAGTATGAACATTACAGGTATTGCAGAAGAGGAAAGCATTGGCAACCAGTCTAAATCCATCAGACGAAAAAGTATGGCCAAAGGCTCGGTTGAAAATGTATTAACAGTACTTAGAAACTTAGGCATACGCACAAATGAATATGATATCCATATTAATTTTCCAGGCGGTGCCCCCATTGATGGGCCGTCTGCTGGGATTGCGATGGCCACTGCGATTTTCTCAGCCATTCATCAAATCCCGATCGATCATCTAACCGCCATGACGGGTGAAATTGGATTGCAGGGTCAGGTGAAGCCGATCGGTGGTGTCATACCGAAAATTAAGGCAGCCAAACAAGCTGGTGCCAAAACAGTGATTATCCCTTATGACAACCAGCAATCGATCTTAAAAGAGATTGAAGGCGTTACCATTGTGGCTGTGAAGCACTTCCAAGAGGTGTTGGATCAGTGTTTGGTGAATCCGCCAGACGAGAAGAAAGATGGACTAGAAGGCGAAATGAAAAGAAAATCTGTTTAATCCCCATCACATATGGGGATTTTTTAGTGAAATAGGTCTTTTTTTCTTTTTCAAGATAAAAAGAAAGGGTATACTACGATAAGATCATCATTTCTCAGGTCTTTTACATTGTACAAGACTGAAACAGGTATATTATAATGATTCATACTAGTGACGGAGGTGTCAATCAACATGGCAGATGAAATCAAAAAGAATGTTCCGCTCCTTCCATTGCGAGGTTTGCTTGTTTATCCAACAATGGTCTTGCATTTGGACGTTGGACGCGAGAAGTCTGTTCAAGCATTAGAACAGGCAATGATGAACGATCATATGATTTTTCTAGCAACGCAGCGGGAAATTTCAATAGACGAACCAGGTGAAGAAGAAATTTTCAAAGTCGGCACCTACACAAAAATTAAACAAATGCTGAAGCTGCCAAATGGAACGATTCGTGTACTTGTTGAAGGCTTAAATCGAGCACAGATCGAATCATATGTGGAGCTAGAGGACTATACGTCAGTCGATATTAAAGAATTGGCAGAAGAAGAATTAAAGGACGCAGAAGCAGAAGCACTCATGCGTACTTTGTTAGATCACTTTGATCAGTACATAAAAATTTCAAAAAAAATCTCAGCTGAAACATACGCAACGGTGACGGATATTGAGGAACCGGGAAGAATGGCAGATATCGTCGCTTCTCACCTGCCGCTCAAATTAAAAGACAAGCAAGAAGTACTGGAAACAGTAGATGTCAAAAAACGGCTGAACCGGGTGATCAGCCTGATCCACAATGAAAAAGAAGTGCTGGAGATTGAAAAGAAAATCGGACAGCGCGTCAAACGTTCAATGGAACGAACGCAAAAAGAATATTATTTGCGTGAACAAATGAAAGCCATTCAAAAAGAGCTTGGAGACAAAGAAGGAAAAACAGGTGAAGTCAGTACATTAATGTCTAAAATCGAAGAGTCCGGCATGCCGGAGTCTGTTCGTGAGACCGCGTTAAAAGAACTGAACCGCTATGAAAAAATCCCTTCAAGCTCTGCCGAGAGCTCTGTGATTCGAAATTATATTGATTGGCTGATCAATCTTCCGTGGGGCGTCTATACAGAAGATCGTCTAGACTTAAAGCTTGCAAGCCAAATTTTAGACGATGAGCACCATGGGCTGGAAAAAGTGAAAGAACGTGTGCTTGAATATCTTGCTGTACAGAAGCTGACAAATTCATTAAAAGGACCGATTCTTTGCTTGGCAGGACCTCCTGGAGTAGGGAAAACGTCACTTGCAAAATCCATTGCAAAGTCACTTGATCGAAAGTTTATTCGTATCTCTCTTGGCGGTGTACGTGATGAATCTGAGATTCGTGGGCATAGAAGAACATATGTAGGTGCGATGCCGGGCCGTATCATTCGTGGTATGAGTAAGGCAGGCACCATGAATCCGGTGTTCCTTTTAGATGAAATTGATAAGATGTCCTCTGACTTTAGAGGGGACCCGTCATCTGCTATGCTTGAAGTGTTAGATCCAGAGCAAAATCATAACTTTAGCGATCACTATATTGAAGAGACATTTGATTTGTCTCAAGTGTTATTTATCGCCACTGCCAACAATTTAGCAACCATTCCAGGTCCACTTCGTGATAGAATGGAGATTATCACGATTGCAGGGTATACAGAGGTTGAAAAAGCAGAGATTGTGAAAGATCATCTTCTGCCGAAGCAGCTAAAGGAGCACGGATTAAAAAAAGGGAACTTACAGCTTCGTGAAGCAGCGATTTACGATATGATTCGCTACTACACAAGAGAAGCAGGAGTTCGCGGGTTAGAGCGTCAGCTTGCGGCGGTTTGCCGAAAAGCGGCAAGAGCGATTGTGGCTGAAGACCGCAAACGCATCACGGTGACGGAAAAGAACTTATCTGAATATCTCGGAAAAAGACTTTACCGTTATGGTCAGGCTGAAACGACAGATCAAGTGGGTGTTGTCACAGGACTTGCGTATACCACAGTTGGCGGAGACACCTTATCCATTGAGGTATCACTCTCGCCGGGTAAAGGCAAGCTTTTGTTAACAGGTAAGCTCGGTGATGTCATGAGAGAATCTGCGCAGGCGGCATTCAGTTATATCCGTTCAAAAGCAGATGAACTGAACATCGATCCTCATTTTAATGAAAAGCATGATATTCATATCCATGTTCCAGAGGGTGCGGTTCCAAAGGACGGGCCATCAGCTGGTATTACCATTGCAACGGCTCTTGTATCAGCACTCACAGGACGTCCTGTGTCAAAAGAGGTTGGCATGACAGGAGAGATTACGTTAAGAGGAAGAGTGCTTCCGATTGGCGGATTAAAAGAAAAAGCATTAGGCGCACATCGCGCAGGGCTGAAAACCATTATTCTTCCAAAGGAAAACGAGAAGGATATTGATGATATTCCTGAAAGTGTGAGACAAGGACTAACCTTTATTCCGGTCTCGCATTTAGATGAGGTGCTTGAGAAAGCGTTAGTAGGAGAGGGAAGATGAAAGTAACAAAATCAGATATCGTCATTAGTGCGGTGAAACCAGAGCAATACCCAAGCGGGGGACTGCCTGAAATCGCTCTTGCTGGACGATCAAATGTTGGGAAGTCCTCGTTCATTAACTCATTGATTAATCGTAAAAATTTAGCGCGTACGTCTTCTAAACCAGGTAAGACTCAAACGCTTAATTTCTACATTATTAATGATATGCTCCATTTTGTGGACGTTCCAGGCTATGGCTTTGCCAAAGTATCAAAGACAGAGCGTGAAGCCTGGGGCAGAATGATCGAAACGTATATTACGATGCGTGAAGAATTAAAAGCAGTCGTCCAAATTGTGGATCTGCGTCATAAGCCATCAGCAGAAGATGTGAACATGTATGAATTCCTTAAATATTACGGAGTTCCAGTGATCATCATTGCGACAAAGGCGGATAAAATTCCAAAAGGCAAATGGGAAAAACATGCGAAAGTCGTCAAACAGACGCTCGACATTGACCCATCAGATGAACTCATCTTATTCTCTTCTGAAACCAAAAAGGGAAAAGATGAAGCATGGAATGCGATCCTTGCGAAGGTTAACAGCTAAAAGAAAAGGCATCTGCCATGAGGGACTGACCCCCGTTTTTGAGACAGGGATCAAAACACCTTTATACAGCCAATTGCCGATAGTTTATCGGTGATTGGTTGTTTAGTTTCGTTTGAATGCGAATGTTGTTAT
>NZ_JBSPZB010000005.1:0-225301 GCF_053851875.1 Bacillus sp. A015 | reverse complement strand
TAACAACATTCGCATTCAAACGAAACTAAACAACCAATCACCGATAAACTATCGGCAATTGGCTGTATAAAGGTGTTTTGATCCCTGTCTCAAAAACGGGGGTCAGTCCCAAACGAGGTGCTTTTTTCTATTCCATGATCTATTTCAACATTTTTTTAGAAAAAGTGATCCAAATCTTCATCCCCCTCGTTCAGTAGATGTCACAACGAAAAGAGAGGAGGCAAAAACATGTTTTCAGATGTTCTCAGCCAGCTATTCGATTCTATTTCTAACATTATTAATACGCTTGGTTAATTTTCAAAACCCGCTGTCCTTAGAAGGTAGCGGGTTTTTTATATAAAAAGCCCGCTTCTAAAGTAGAGCGGGACTTTTATGCATTACATCTTTTCCGGTGCAGATACGCCAATTAGTTTTAATGCGTTGGCTAGCGTAATTTGTGTTGCTTTCATGAGTGATAGACGAGCTGTTGTTTTTGTTTCGTTTTCTACATCAATGACCTTCTCGGCATTGTAGAAGCTGTGAAGGGCTGATGCAAGGTCATAAATATAGTTGGTCACGCGGTGCGGAATGCGCTTTTCAGCTGCTTCTGCTACAACTTCTGGGAAGCTGCCAATGATTTTCAGAAGATCGTATTCTTTTTCCGATTGAATGTGAGAGAAATCTGCTTTCTCAAGGTTTGGCTCGTAGCCTTTTTCTTCACCTTGACGCAGCATGCTGCAAATTCTCGCATGCGCATATTGTGCATAGTATACAGGGTTTTCGTTAGACGTAGAAATCGCTAAGTCTAGGTCAAAGTCCATATGTGTCGCCGCACTTCTCATCGCAAAGAAATAACGAGTGGCATCTAAGCCTACTTCTTCAATCAGATCACGCATCGTCACGGCTTTTCCTGTACGCTTACTCATCTTCATCTTTTCACCGTTTTTGTATAGGTGGACAAGCTGAATGATTTCTACTTCAAGCTTGTCCGCTGGATATCCAAGGGCTTGGATGGCCGCTTTCATTCGAGGGATATAGCCATGATGGTCTGCTCCCCAAATGTTAATGAGCTGATCAAAGCCTCTGTCCAGTTTGTCCTTATGATATGCGATATCTGGAAGCAAGTACGTGAAGCTGCCGTCTTTTTTAATCAGTACACGGTCCTTGTCATCGCCAAAATCAGTTGAACGTAGCCATGTCGCGCCGTCTGCTTCAAAGATATAGCCTTTTTCACGAAGCGTTTCTAGCGCTGGTTCAATTTTGCCGTTTTCATATAAAGATGTTTCAGAATACCATACATCAAATGGGACACGGAAATTCTCAAGGTCTACACGTAATTTTTCTAATTCGTATTTTAATCCGTACTCACGGAAGAACTTCATGCGCTCTTCTTCTGGCTCGTGCACGAAACGGTCACCAAATTCATCAGCAAGCTTTTGACCAATGCCTTTGATGTCTTCTCCTCTGTAGCCGTCCTCCGGCATTTCTTTTTCAAGACCGAGCGCCTCAAAGTAACGTACTTCTACAGATAAAGCGAGGTTATTGATTTGATTCCCTGCATCGTTGATATAGTATTCACGGCTCACGTCGAACCCTGCTTTATCAAGGATGTTGCAAAGAGAATCACCTACAGCTGCTCCGCGGGCATGTCCAAGGTGAAGATCACCTGTTGGGTTTGCTGAAACGAATTCGACTTGTACCTTCTGGCCGCCGCCTGTATTCGTTTCGCCGTATGCCTCTTTTGCCTCAAGGACGGATGGGATGAGCGTTGTTAAATACTGATTGTTCATATAAAAGTTAATGAATCCTGGACCTGCAATATCCAGTTTTTCAATAGACGCTTTCCCTTTGTCAAACGCATTGACAATGTCTTCTGCGATTTGACGAGGTGCTTTTTTCGCAATGCGGGCAAGCTGCATCGCCATGTTGGTGGAGTAATCACCGTGCGTTTTCTCTTTTGGCACTTCCAAAAGGACATCTGGCACCTGGCTTTCATCAGCAAGTCCTGCTTTGACGACTGCCGCAATGATTTCTTCTTTTAACGCATCTTTGACCTGTTCTGCGATATTCATGAACGTAAATCCTCCTTATACGAAATCGATAATGTATGTAAATGCTTTTGATCTTCACCTGTCAGCATATCGTACGTAATGTGCAGTAACCCATTGTCCACATCGAGATCAATGCCGTGTGTGTGAACATCGAGCTGAAGTGTACCGAATGGCATCGTGTAATGTGTGACGGTCGTTTCTCCAATGAGAAAGCGCTGCTTCATTTGAATGGCACCTGATCTCATGACAAAAATTTCTTTTTCACTCATTTTCACAACGGTTTTTACTTGACCCATTTCATGTTCTTCATGGTAAGTGAGATACGTTTTGTCATTCTTCTCTTGATACGTTCCAGTTGTCCGGAATTCGATCGTTTCAGCCGGTTCCGTCTCTGGTTTCATCACTGACTTTACATGAATTGAAATTTGGTTTTGTGTCATTTTGCACTTCCTTTGCTAAGACCCGTTTAACTAAAATAGTATACCATATTCACGATCGCCTATCATACCATCATTTCTCTTCTTCACTAGGATTAAACTTCGTTTTTGATCTTCTAAAATCACTTTAGCAAAAGAGAAAAATGAAATTGACCAATATAACGAGTCCAGCCTTTAATCCCAAGTCTTTTCGATTTATTAAATAAAAAAGAGCTTGTATGCCTGAACTTGCCAAAAATGCCTGAAAAAAATCAAATGGAACGATATGCGCTTGCTTACATACCACCTGCATGAATAACGCAATGCCAGTGAGATAGAAAAAACCTCGATCCTGAAACAGACCAACCATCTCTTCCTTTGCCTCTTTTTTCGAAGCGAAAACTGGCGGCTCAGATGCGAGCTCTCGTTTCAATGTGAAAAAGCCTGCCGCTAACACACATACAGCGAGTAACACCATCAATATAGAAGAAACCATGAGCTGCCTCCTTTATTTTTTTGCCCAATGTAAAAAAAGAGCTTGTCCACATGAGATGACAAGCTCCTCTATTAAAATGTTTATTTCACAAACCCAAGCAGCATTTCGCGTAAAAGCTTGCTCGCTGTATTCGCTGTTTGGTCAGAGTGATCATATACAGGTGCTACCTCGACAAGGTCTGCACCGACTACTTGGACATCAGAGCCTGCAATCGCATGAATGGATGCAAGCAGCTCTTTTGACGTAATGCCGCCAGCATCAACCGTTCCTGTACCAGGTGCATGTGCTGGGTCTAGTACATCAATGTCGATCGTGACATAAACTGGGCGTCCCTTCAGCTTTGGCAATACTTGCTTCAAGGGCTCCAGCACTTCAAATGTAGACATGTGCATGCCCGCTTCTTTTGCCCATTCAAACTCTTCTTTCATCCCAGAACGAATCCCGAAAGAGAACACATTTTCAGGTCCAATGAGTCCTGCTGCTTTACGAATGGGTGTGGAATGAGAGAGCGGCTCTCCCTCATATTCCTCACGAAGATCCGTATGTGCATCCATATGGATGATCGCCAAATCTGGATATTTTTTATGCATTGCACGGAAAACCGGCCAAGACACTAGATGCTCGCCGCCCATTCCTAATGGAAATTTGTCTTTTTCTAAAATGCTGTCGACATACTCTTCAATTAAATCTAAGCTTTTTTGTGCGTTCCCAAAAGGAAGTGGAATGTCACCAGCATCAAAGAATGGTACCTCGTGCAGCTCACGATCTAAATAAGGGCTGTATTCCTCTAAACCAATGGATACTTCACGAATACGGTTCGGACCAAAACGTGAGCCTGGGCGGTAACTGACTGTCCAATCCATCGGCATACCGTATAAAATGACTTTTGCATCTTCCCATGTCGGATGACTTCCAATAAACACTTTTCCTGAATAAGCCTCGTCGAATCTCATGCAAGATTCCTCCTTTTACGCTTCAAAAAATGCGCAAACCATCATTTGCGCATTTCCATTTCGCTTGATTTATTTCATTAAGTCGCTCACAAATTTCGGCAGAACGAATGCCGCTTTGTGCAATTCTTTTGTGTAATATTTTGTTTCAATATCAAAGAAGCGGCTGTCTTCTACAGCAAGTGGATCATATTTTTTAGAACCGATTGTAAACGTCCAAAGACCGCTTGGATACGTTGGGATATTCGCTGTGTAAAGCTTTGTGATCGGGAAAATTTCCTTTACATCACGCTGTACATTTGTAATCAACTCTGGTGTGAACCAAGGGTTGTCCGTTTGTGCAACGAAAATACCGTCTTCTTTGAGTGCTTTTGAAATTCCTGCGTAAAATCCTTTAGAGAACAGGTTCACAGCTGGCCCAACTGGCTCAGTCGAGTCCACCATGATGACATCATATTCGTTGTCAGCTTCGGCAATGTGCATAAAGCCGTCTCCCACTTTGACATCCACACGAGGATCGTCTAGTTTCCCAGCAATGGAAGGAAGGAATTTCTTCGAGTATTCGATCACCTTGCCGTCAATATCAACAAGCGTAGCCTTTTTCACACTTGGGTGTTTGAGGATTTCACGAATCACACCGCCGTCTCCTCCGCCTACGACAAGAACATTTTCCGGGTTTGGATGAGTGAAAAGAGGAACATGTGCCACCATTTCGTGGTATACAAACTCATCTTTCTCAGATGTCATCACCATGCCGTCTAAAAACAGCATATTGCCAAACTCTTCTGTTTCCACCATTTCTAAATGCTGAAAGTCTGTTTGTTCTGTGTGAAGGGTTTTCTTCACCTTTAATGTAATGCCAAAATTCTTCGTTTGCTTCTCTGTATACCAAAGTTCGCTCATTGTCCATCTTCCTCTCATCCAATAATAAACAAACATCTATTGTTAGCGCCTTTTATCGGCTATGACTATATCGATTGTCCAAGAAAAAAGTATAGTGGATTCATATCAAATTGTAAAGAACCGCATACGATATCTTCACTTTTAAGGCACACTCATGCAATCACTTGTTTAAAACGGTTTTCTTTGTTCCATACTGATAAAAAACCGTCAAAATGGGGGCTTTGCATGGACACAATCATGAGTAATAAAAAAATCCGCATGACCGTGAAAACGATTCGAGCCTGCTTTTTTATTGGCTTGCTCGCCTTTCTATTTGCAGGCACTGTCTTTTTGACGATTCTTTTACTTGCAAAGTGGCAAGGTGCCCCTTCTGTTCAAGTTCCCCAATCCACGACCATTTATGCAGCAGATGGCTCAAAACTTGGAGAATCCAGCTTTGGAGAAAAGAGATATTGGGTCCCATTAAAGGACATGTCCCCTCATATCAGGCAGGCAGTTGTAGCTGTTGAGGATAAAACCTTTTATGAGCATCATGGCTTTGATGTAAAACGGATGGCGGGTGCTGCGGTAGCCGATATTCGTGCAATGGCAAAGGTGCAAGGTGCCAGCACGATCACTCAGCAATATGCACGAAATCTCTATTTAGATCATGATAAAACTTGGAAGCGGAAGTGGAATGAAGCCTATTACACGATCCGCTTAGAGCAAAACTATACAAAAGATGAGATTTTAGAAGGATACTTGAACACCATTTATTATGGTCACGGAGCGTACGGTGTGGAAGCGGCGTCCCGCCTTTATTTCGGGAAAAAGGCGAAGGACTTGACCCTGTCCGAATCTGCCCTGCTTGCTGGTATCCCAAAGGGGCCTTCCCTCTATTCTCCTTATGTGAATGAGGAGAAAGCTGAGGCAAGAAAAGCCATGATTCTAAGTCAGATGCAAGAGGAAGGCATGATTTCAAAAAAAGCAGCGGCTGATGCCACAAAAGAAAAGCTGTCCTATCGTCCGCTCAAGCAGAAGCAGCTGCAAGCAAAGCAAGCCCCGTATTTTTATGATGATGTGATTCGAGAACTGAAACAAACCTTAGGCTTAACAGAGGAACAAATTGAAACCTACGGACTGCATATACAAACAACCTTACATCCAGAGTTACAAAAAATCGCAGAAAAGACGCTGAAAAAAACGATGAATGCCGGCTCAGACATCCAAATAGGCTTTACCGCCATCCATCCCCAAACAGGGCATGTGCTTGCTCTAATCGGGGGAAGGGATTATGAGAAAAGCCCATTCAATCGGGTAACACAAGCCAAAAGACAGCCCGGTTCAACAATGAAACCCCTTCTCTATTACATTGCCTTGCAAAATGGTTTTACACCAGCAACTGTCATGCGCAGTGAGGAAACGGTTTTTGAGCTGGATGATCAAGGGAGCGGTGCCGCTTATTCACCAAGTAACTATCACGGCTATTACGCCAATGACGGAATTACGATGCTCCAAGCCCTGGCACTGTCTGATAATATTTATGCAGTCAAAACCCATCTGTTTTTAGGCATGGAGCAGCTTGTACGTGCAGGTAAAACATTTGGTATCAACGAGAAACTAGATCAAGTGCCCTCACTTGCCCTAGGCACGTCTCCTGTCAAACCAATTGAAATGACCAACGCTTACGCCATGCTTGTCAATGGCGGCAAACGTGTCAAGCCAACCTTTATTACGAAAGTAACAGACGCAAAAGGCAACGTGCTCTTTGAGGAAAAACAAAAACGAGAGCAAGCCCTAGATGAAAAAGCAGCATTTGTTACCACCGACATGATGTCAGGGATGTTCAATGATCAACTAAATGGATATACAAGTGTCACTGGACGTACCATGATGAAGGACCTCACACGAACATACGGCGGAAAATCGGGGACGACAGGAGCAGACAGCTGGATGATCGGCTTCTCACCCCAGCTCGTCACAGGTGTGTGGACCGGCTATGATAAAGGACGCACCATTGACTCGGTTGAAGAAACCGCCTATGCGAAAAAAATATGGGCCTCCTTTATGGAATCAGCCCTCACGCAGCAGCCAGCCTCCTCCTTCAAGCCGCCAAACGGCGTAAAAGGCGTGTATATCAATCCAAAAACCGGCGACCTTGCTGGTCCAGGATGTGAATCAAAGGTATTCACCTATTTTATAGAAGGAACTGAGCCGACAGGAGTCTGCTATGGTGCTGAGGACAAAGCCTCTGAGCAAGACCCAGTTCAGGATCAAAAGCCAAAGAAATGGTGGGAAAAGTGGCTGAAACGATAAAGAAATCAAAAAAGACATGAAAAACCCCGAGATACACATCTCGGGATTCTCCATGTCCTAGCTTTAACACCAGTTTACTCAAAAAACGGCTGGAATTGGTGGCCCTCAGCCATTCTTCACAAAAAATTCACAATTACTCAGGGACAGCCAAGCCTTCTTTTAATTCATCTGTGGATGCTTCCCATAATGCTTCATTATGACTCTTCAAAAAATCAGCAAGCACCTTTTTCGATACATCATCCATATGATTGACGACGATTTGGCGTTTCATGGATTTATCCATTAAATTCACATGCTCTGGAAGTGACTTATATCCGCGGCGAATCGAACGGTCGACGGTCATTTCACAGGCCGTCACCCCCGCATAATAAGGTCCATCTTCTCTGCGGTCAATGGTCACCCATACGAGCCAATACGGCTTTCCGTTTGGTACCTCTTCTTTTGTTTTCAAAAATTTAATCCCTTTTTCTACTGCACTTCTTGCATGCATGGCACCAATATCAATGATAGCTTCCTTTTCCTCTACATCAATGATGACTGGCGAGATATTATCAAGACTGAGGGCGCCTGCCCCAAAACCTCCATGACCGTCAGTTGCATCTGTTTTTTTAATGATATTAAAACCAATCGGTTTCTTCTTTTTACCTTCCATTTGTTAGACCTCCTAAAGCAACGGTTTCAAAATTAAATTAAACCAGTAAATAATTTGATCTCTCATACTGATCAACGGACCAAAAACAAACTGACCTAGCGGCGTAATGACCAATATGAGGAAAATGATAATCCCATATTGCTCAAATTGCGTCATCTTCGCGCGGATACCAGGACTGACAACGTCCTCAATAATGCGATACCCGTCTAGAGGCGGGATCGGCAACAAGTTAAATAGGAACAAAATGACGTTCAAGTTAATAAAAATCTTGAAGAAATAATCGACCCCCGGCTCAAAGCGCATGATCCACTCTCCACCGAATTTCTGAAGAAGCACATACACAAAAAAGCCCAAAAACGCTAAGATCAAGTTGCTTAAAGGACCAGCGATGGAGACACAAATCCCTGCTAAGCGCGGGTTCTTAAAATGGTAACGGTTCACCGGTACAGGTCTCGCCCAGCCAAACCCAGCCACAAAGATCAAGATCGTCCCGAATATATCCAGATGCTTTAGTGGATTTAACGTCAGCCTTCCTTGATTTTTAGCTGTCGGGTCTCCAAAACGATACGCAACATATGCATGCGCCAGCTCATGCATCGTGAATGCAACGACAAGCGTAATCGCGACATATGGAATAAGTTCTAATGGATAAACAAGAAATTGGTCCAAAGGCATGAATCCCTCTTTCTTTCTATACAATGATTTACTTCATTCAGTATACTATAAGAAGTCCCTTAAACTAAAGGGAAGCGTAGCACTAAAGGAAAAAGGAGGTTTTTGTATTGCCGATTGTCACTGTTCAAATGCTTGAAGGAAGAACAGACGAGCAGAAAAGAGCTCTTGTGGAGAAAGTCACTGATGCCGTTGTCGAAACAACAGGCGCAGGTGCAGAAAAAGTCTCTGTCATTATTGAAGAAATGAAAAAAGAACACTATGCCGTAGCAGGGAAGCGAATGAGCGACCTGTAAGCATATAAAAAGGACGAACACCTCTGTGTTTGTCCTTTTGTCTCTTATCTTATCTGTACCACGCTTTGTTACGGTTCACTTGACTTTTATGAGCCGCATCGAAGTAATCGACTGTATAGGAATAATCATAATTCATTAAGCAGACAATTCCACTGCCTTGAGGGTCATGCGGCAAGCCAAAGTTATGGCCGTATTCATGCGTAGCGGCTTTTGCTGTATTCGCTGTTCCTTGGTCAAGGTTGACAGCGAATGCACTTCCGCTCGGTGCACGATTGTAAACATAAGCAATTCCGCCAGCATCAAAGTTTGGATTTGCTGTAAATCCTGTGACAAAGTCGTACCCTCTGCCATCAAAGCTGCGCTGAAGGTTTGATAGAATTTGCTCTGCATTTGATCCAGAAGACGTCCAAGATCCTACTGCTTGCACCACAAAGTCCACATCATGGTCGCGGTTAAATGTGACGTCCGCTTGCTCGATGATGCTGACAATCCGCGTCTGCCAATCACTATATTTCGCGCGATACTGCGCATCAGCAACTGCATAGACTGTCACTTTCTGACTGCCTGTACTTGCTTTTGTTGAAATAGAATCTCCTGTATTGGCCTTAAAGGTTCTGGAGCCTACCTGCTTACCGGACTCATCTAACACCTTTGTTGTGACATCTTGTTCAATTGGAGGTGCTGTCATCAAATCTTTAAAATCATTTGCCTTTGGCAACCCCTCACTAACATGTGTTTCGAACGGCGCATGACCATGATCATGCCCATGACCTGCACTCGCTACTGGCGCTGAAGCTGAACTTACCCCCGGTAACAAACTACCTACCAATAAAAATGACAAAAAGACTGAACGCTTTTTCATTCCTATCCCTCCTTTGTTTTTCACAAGGTTATATATTCACTGAAAATTCACTATTTTCCTTCTATTCAGTCAAAAACAGGGAATTGGATGCACAGGAAGAAATCGAATCACGTCATTTTCACTAATTTTTCGGATATTTCGGCACACATTTCATCGAAAAATAGCACTTTGGTCTGGGTCTTCCAAAACAAAAAAAGCCCAAAAAGTCGGGCTCTTGTCAAATTAGTTCAGTTCGTTCAACTGATCGATATAAGCTAGGGCAGCCTCAAATTCTTCGTCCGTATAGCGCTGCTTGCTTTTAATGGTGAAGACCTTTTCCTTCACCTCATCTTGAGGCAGGTCATCAAAGTATAAAATCGTTGAGACGAGCTCAAGGAAACGAGACGATTGCTCGTTCATCTGCTGCGTCAGCACTTTGAGGTCAGGCATGTCCACTTCACACTGATCGAGAAACTCTTTCCCATTGTCCGTCAGCGAATAGCGATATTGATAGTATCCGCCCTTTTTTTCCTTCATTTCGTCCAAGAATCCAAGGTTGCACAGCTCTTCAATTCTGAGCGTCAACTCCTCTGAATAGGGGCCATAAAAATGAAAATCGTATTTCTCGTAAAAAGGCAAATCTAGCTTTTTTGCTATGTAAATCATTTTTTGCAGCTTTTTCCGTCCAACGATTTCCCCTGATTCAGAGAACACCTTCATCAACTTTGCATGCTCTTTCAACAAATTCCCGACATCTCCTTTTTCAGTACTTCCTTATCCCAATCCAAGCAACTTCATGATCGCCTTCTTTTCTTCAGCTTTTTCCGACATATCTACAATTAAGTCCATCGGGAAATAAAGTTTATGATCGGTTCTTCGTTTACCGGAAATGGCGTCAACAATATCTGACTGTCTCGACAGTTCTTTAATATGATCACTTTGCGTTAAGAGGTGAATAGGCAGCCTCTCTTCTTCCTCCCCCGGTCTGTAGAAGTCATAAGGCAAGTCAGAGGAAGAGTCGACCACTAAATAATAGTCAGGATCAATGCCTGCCTCCTTGAACAAGGCGGTCAGCTTGAAATATTTCGTCATTTCTTCATTTGGATTAAACTCTGTATATTGGAACAATCGGCGGTTCATAAAACGGCGGCACAAATCAGCCAGCACATGATCTTCTTCGTCTTCCCACGCCTGAAAATAAAATAAGACAATGGATTCATCCAGCTTAATATAATCCTCTGTGGTGACATTCCCTTCAAAAATCGAATAAAAATGAACAGGGGCATGTGTAAACATATAGCCGGTTTCATGCAGCTCTTTTGCTCGATGGAGGATTTTCGTTAAAATGACTTCCGCACTGCGTGTCACTGGGTGGAAATAAACTTGCCAGTACATTTGATAGCGGCTCATAATATAATCCTCTACGGCATGCATCCCGCTCTGCTTCATCACAATCTGATCTTCTCTCGGACGCATCACTCGCAAAATACGCTCCATATCAAAGTGGCCATAGCTGACGCCTGTATAGTAGGCATCACGCTGCAAGTAGTCCATTCGGTCGGCATCAATTTGACTTGAGATCAAACTGACAACCTGTTTGTTTTGATAGGTTTTGGCAATGACTTCCGCCACATGCTTCGGAAAATCCTCACTAACCCGGCGAAGCACTTCATTTACTTCCGTTTTCCCTAAAATAATATCTCTTGTAAACAATTCATGATCTAAGTGGAAGACCTTTTCAAAGGAATGAGAAAATGGACCATGACCGAGGTCATGAAGCAGGGCGGCACTGAGTACAAGCTCACGCTCCCCTTCATCCCATTCAGGCCGTCCTTTAAACACATCATCGACAATTCGTCTCACAATCTCGTATACACCGAGTGAATGATTGAATCGGCTGTGTTCTGCACCATGAAACGTCAAGTAAGTGGTTCCTAGCTGTTTAATTCGTCGCAGGCGCTGAAATTCTCTAGTTCCTATTAAATCCCATATTAATGCGTCCCGTACGTGAATATACCGGTGCACAGGATCTTTAAATACCTTTTCTTCAGATAATTTCCCTTTTGGATACGCCATCGTTTCGTCCCTCTTTTTTAAGACGTGTTTCTATTATATCGGGTAACTTTTCCCGAAAACATCCTTGAATTTGCTGGTGAATGTGTTCTCAAAGATTGCACGGACGTAAAAAGCCCGACCTGACAGGGACGGACCTCTTTTTAGGTCGACTGAACACATTCAGTGACATTTATTTGACTTTTTTTTGAACCTTTTCGATTAACTCATCTTCTGTTGGTGCGGATAATGGGCGATTGTTCACAAACGCAAAAGCCTTTTTTCGTCCTGGACCACAATATGATTGACAGCCAATCTCAATTTTTGCATCAGGGTCAACCGATTTGAGTCGAGGCAATAACGTCTTCAGGTTCGTCGCATCACAATCGTCACATACGCGAAACTCATTAGCCATGGTCTTACGCTTCCTTTCAATGATGAAACTTCATTCTATATGAAACAGTTGGACAACCAAGAGTGAATAATATACCACCCAACATTGTACATCGAAGCGGCTGGACTTGCAAGATGCATTGTAACCGCCGATACGTGTTCATATAAAAGCTAGTATTTTCCACTATCCTTTTAGCAAACTTGTATAAACCTTCTTCAACTTGGCTAATCTAATACCATCAAATCATATGGGGGTTTAAACACATGTCAAAACAAAGACAAGATGCTTGGTCAGAGGAAGATGATCTCCTTCTGGCAGAAACCGTCTTACGCCATGTCAGAGAGGGCAGCACACAGCTGAACGCGTTTGAAGAAGTAGGAGACAAACTGAACCGCACCTCAGCGGCATGCGGTTTTAGATGGAATGCTGTCGTGAGGCATCAATATGAAAAAGCCTTGGCACTTGCCAAAAAACAGCGAAAGCAACGAATGCGTGCACTCGGCAATGGCCAGCCTGCGAAAAAACGATTACTCTATCAGCCGCAAGTAGAAGAAACGATTACACATGAGGAATTTTCTGAGGAGCTGGAACCAGCGCAAGAAGAAACGTTTGCACCAGCAGCTGAAACAGCAGAACAGCTCCAGTTTGTCGATAAAAGCTACAATGAAGAGTTAGCTAGTTTATCACATTTATTGTCACAGGCTTCCCACGTCGCAGAGAAAAAGCCAGAAGCCAATCCATTTGGGCAGCGTCAGGAATTAACCATCGAAGATATCATTGATTTCTTACGCCGCTATGAAGGTGATGGACAGCAATCGTCTGCCTTACGTATGGAAAACAGCCGGTTAAAACGAGAAAACAACGAACTTTCACATAAAGTCTCGCAGCTAGAGGCTGAAGTGAAAAAGCTTGAAAAGGATCAGCTCACGATTCAAGAAGATTATGAAACACTCGTCAAAATCATGAACCGTGCAAGAAAACTAGTTTTGTTTGAAGATGACGACAATGCCGCACCAACCTTTAAAATGGACCGTAACGGCAACCTTGAAAAAATGGCAGAATAACAAAAAGTGCTCCCCACCTTGGGGAAGCACTTTTTTATATATCCAAAAATAGCATCACACTAAAAAGGACATTGATCAAAAACACGAACATAAAGATATACCTGACCTGTCTCACCTGAAAATCACCAAAAATAAAAATATAAAGCCCTGCGATGCCAAGCGTCAGTACAGGCTGAAGAAACGGCACTAAAAGCGAAATGCCGTAGCCGGCTCCTATGATGACAGGAAGCCAAAGTAAATAGAGGTAACTGCCGTTTTTGGATTTCAAGATACCGCTCCCTCTCTTTCTTCTAATTGCTTCGGTTCAGACTGAACAAACTTGAATCCTGCTATTGTACGACCACGTTTATATGATGTCCAAACGGCAATCGCTGGCTGATCAGTTAGCGATTCTGTGTCGATTGTGATCATCACTTTTTCATTTAATTCGATTGAAGCAGCTGTCTCCAATCTGCACCCAGACAAACTGATATCATGTATGATAATCGGCACCTTCTCATCCAATCGTTCCTCGTAGGTCATCACGCCTGTAACATCTTGTAAAGATCTTCTCATCCATTTGCGTCGTATAGCCTTTGGTATTTTCTCCGTTTCTCTTAAGAAACGGAACAACGTCCGAACAGCAAATGATTTTTCCTCACGATCTGTCATCGCCACATGTTCTCGTGTGAATAAGAAACGGATAAGTGATAGATACCCTGATTTGTGTGTGTCAGTAAAGGAAACACCGATCAGAAGCTGGTCTCCCTCCGGATAACTCCAGACTAAGTCACACACAATACCTTCACCCTCTGAAAAGAACAATTGAGTTTGCCCTTGATAGAGAGAAGGGGCCTGATCCAATGGAATGGATAGCCGCGCACCTGAATCACTCATATCTAATAGAAAACAAGGGATATCATGATCTTGTTGATCGGACCGAAGATGCCCCTCTTTTTCAATGATAAACCTTTCTGATTTTCGATAACGCGGACGATCAAATGCAACAATCAGTGCCATGAATAGACCTGCACCGTTATAAAGCACCCAAAAGAGATTGATCAACGTAAGATCCGCATTCATCGTCCCCTTTATCTTCACATCATACCCTGTTTTCACAAGGACAAGCAATGAGAGTAGCAAGAAGATCAAATGTGGAATCATCGTTTTTAAATGAAAATGCCTTTTATCCGTTTGAATTCCCTTCGGTGTCACAAGAAATTCAATTCGCTTCTTGAAAAGCAGCTCACTTAGGGCCGCACCAGCCAAGTGAAATGCCATAGAGGTTTCATAAATATGACTCCAGAACATACTTCTTTTTTGATTCGACACAAGTTTAAACGCTAGATATGAACTAAAGAATGCCGGCAGCCAAAACATGAAAATGGACTGAAAATCCGCCCAAAAACTTTGGATGCCAAACAGTAAAAACAAGATCGGTGTTAGGATGTAAATCATTTTAAACAAACCGTTAAACCAATAGATAATGCCATCTATATAAAGGACTCTTTGCATAACCGTTAAGCCATGAACCTTCAAAGGGTTGAATTTACGGGCACACTGAATATTCCCTCTAGACCACCGATCTCGCTGTCTCAACAAATCAATCCAGCTTTCAGGGGCCAATCCGACAGCTAATACTTCTCCAATAGACACGGATTTGAACTTCCCTTGGAGGAGCATTCCAGTCGCCATGTCTTCTGTAATCACACCTGTAGCAAATCCACCGATTTCATCTAGGGCGGCTCTTCTAAATACAGTATTACTCCCTACATACATGACGGCATTAAACCGATCCTTGCCGGATTGCAGTGTTTGCATAAAGAAATCCTGTTCATTTGGAATACGATCCTTAGAGAACATATTGTATTGAAAGGGATCTTCATTATAAAACGCCTGTGGAACCTGAACAAACGCAGTCGCTCCATCTTGAAAATAAGGAACCGTCTTTTCTAAAAATGAAGGAAGGGGCACCATATCTGCATCAAGTGTGAGAATAAGCTCCCCATCCGTTTGAGACATTGCATGATTTAAATTACCCGCCTTAGCAAATCTGTTATCTGACCTTGTCAGATAATGAACACCAAACTCATGAGCGAGCTGTTCCACAGCCTGTCGACTCCCATCATCACATAAATAAATGTGGATGCACTCTTTTGGGTAGGAGAGATTCACACAACCTGCAACAGTCCGTTTTAGCACCTCAATTGGCTCATTATATGTAGCTATGAAAATATCAATTATAGGCACCCTATCAAGATCACTCATTTTGACTGGCTTTCGCTTTGAAGGCTTCCAAACAAGTGTATAAAAAACCAGTAGCTGTAAAAATCCAATGCATTCACAGGCAACGAGCAAGATACCCATAACGATATTAAATGTACCTTCATGTGGCAGTGTAAAGAACAGACGCCAACCAATATAGGCCACATTTGTTGACACACAAAGGATAATGATGATTTTTTTAACAGTAGTGGCTACTGGTTGAATACGATACATCCCATACAGCACACATAAAAAACAAAGCATGAACAGCGGGTAATACATAGTGAATAACGACAACTATTTTCCCCTTCTTTCTCTCTAACGCTAGAATCACATCACTTATATGATTTTATATCAATTGCCCATGTTAGATGAAAAACATCTAACATCAATTCACCATATCATTTCCACAATGTATCTAACTGATTTGAATAAAAATCAATGGCCTTTCGATAACTTAAGATATCAGGATCTTTTGTCGTTTCAGTTAAACAGTTCAGTAATATCTCCATTGCTTTGCTATGTTCATTCAAATTATACAAAGTCATGGCATAAAACGTTTGAATGGCTCTGTTATTTGGATAAACTTCCATCCCGTTTAGAAATATCTGTTTTGACTTTTCATATTCTCCTAAAGTTCTGTATGTACTTCCTAACCCTAGTAAAGCGTCTTCTAGTTCTTCTGAAGACAATCCTAACTCGATTGCCTTTTCATAAAAAAAGACTGCTTGCCTTTCCTCTCCTAGCAAGTCATAACTCCAGGCACATTGATAGTGAATGGAGGCATGGTATGGATACTCCTCCACAAGATAAGTGAGCATTTCATTTGATTCTTGAAGGTGTCCACTTTCTCGAAGTTCAATGGCTTTCACAAGCTTTGTATCCATTACTTCACCTCTATGTCTTTTCAAGATTGCAGTACCTATGTGTTTTACGAAAACACCTTTTCATTCCGCTCAATCATCCGCGTCATGTTTTTCTCAAATTCAAGCTGTTCTTCTTCGTTCAGCCCTGATGCCGTCAGTTGGTCACTTAGCTTTTGAAGCTCTTCTAATAAAAGACGCATCAGAAGCATACAATCGATTGGTTCACCAATTAACTCTGACAAAGATGCCATCGTATCAGGCTGTATATCAGGAAATACCGCCTTCACCTCTTGTCGTTTATCCTTTAAGGCCGCATCATAAAAACGGCGAATCAAATCGGCACGTTCCCGTCCGCTTCCATCTGCACACAAATAGATTTGCACAGCGACCCCTCCGCGTAACCTGCGCTGAGAAATGCCTGCAAATTTCTTTCCATTGATGCTTAAATCATAGCTGCCCGGACAGTAAGAGCCGACAATTTCATAGGCTTCAATCTCCACCTCATACATTGCCAGCATCCGGCGGATCAACGCCACCATTGCATCATATCCGCGGTCAATATCAATGCCCTTCTTTTGTTCCGCAAAGATTAAAGACACATTCAGTACACCTTCATCCAGCACCACAGCAAGACCGCCTGAATTGCGCACAATCACACGATACCCCTCTTCCTCAAGCAGCTTCACGCCATCTTGAAGAAATGGAAGTCTTGTATCCTGAATACCAAGAACAATCGTATTGTGATGCACCCAAGAACGGGCAGTCGCTGGTGAGAGCCCCTTCCCCACCGACGCACAAAGCGTATCATCCATAGCGAAGGATTGCTTCGGGTCTACATAAAGCCCCAGGCTGGACTGATCTATGATTCGCCATTTCGGCTGTGTCAGTAACTCAATAGGTTCAATAGGTTCATTTTTCATCTCCTGCATATCCTCTCGTTCATAAACTGTGTTTATTATAACATGGAAGGAACATGGGATGAATGGAGGGAGAAATGGAAAACAACGAGCTTTCTCATAAAGTCTCGCATCTAGAAGCTGAAGTGAAAAAGCTTCAGCTCGCGATTCAAGAAGATTATAAAGCACTCGTCAAAATCATGAATCGTGCAAGAAAACTAGATTGAAGAGGATGATAATGCCGCATCAACCTTTAAAATGGACCGGAACGGCAATCTTGAAAAAATGGAAGAATAACAAAAAGTGCTCCCCACCTGCGGGAAGCACTTTTTTAAATGCCCAAAAATAGCATCACACTAAAAAGAACATTGATCAAAAACACGAACATAAAAATATAAAGACCGGCGATGCCAAGTGTCAGTACAGGCTAAAGGAATGGCACTAAAAGCGAAATGCCATAGCAGGCTCCTATGATAGAAGCCATAACAAATAGAATTAACCACCGTTTTTGGATTTCATATGTTCCTTTAGAACACTAGGCTTCTTTTCTGAAATAATCCTCATTTCTCCAGGTACAAACCAATACTTGCCAGGAGATTTAAAATAAAAATAAATAAAAAGAAATATTTAATCCACCTATTTCTAATAGGTGTAAATATAAATAAATATAAACCTACTGCTCCAAAAGTAAGCACGGGAAATAAAAAATCATTAGACATAGATAAGATAATGCCGAATCCCATTAAAATGGGAAGCCCAAAAAGGTAATACTTTGACTTCAAGACAAATCCTCCTTTATAGAGTTAACAAGGGTGATATATAAGACTCAATAAATGCTGCAATCACGATAAGTACAATAATTAAAATAAAATTAATAATAATTTTTCGCAAATTATTCGTAAAAATATTTTTTTTGTCACTAAAACATAATTCAAAGATGATTTTCAGACCCATAAACCCAATTGAGCCACTTATAAGAAGAGCTGGGATTTCAAAAATTCCATGCGGAAGGATATATAAAGAAATTTGAATAGGGGACAAACCATTGTTTACACTTTCTAAAATCGAAACACTTATAATGTAACCATTAGAAAATAGATAAAACAGAGTAATCAATCCACATGAGAAAAAACCCGAGATTAGTAATAAACAAACAAATAAATTATTTTTTATTAATTCTAACATATTGGATGAAGTCTCGATAGGGGTGACAGATTTATAAGTTGTGGGTGTTGTAAAAAGACCTAGAGTAATTCCTATTAAAAATACGATAAGAGAAATTATAATACTAAAATTATTTAAATGTAAGCTCCTCAGTATTTTCATTTGGAGTATATCTCTTCAACTAAGATTTCTAATTCTCTTAAAGAGTAATCCTTAACTATAATTTCTCGAGCAAACTCTCCATTATGGATAATACCTATTGTATCGCATAAACTATGTGCTAATTCTAGTAAATGAGTTGAAAGAAGAACAGTATTTCCCTTTTTAACATATTCTTTGAGCAAGTCACGTATCGTCTTCCCACTCATTAAATCTATCCCTGTTAGTGGCTCATCAAGTATTAATATACTAGGTTGATGTATAAGTGCAGCAGCAATTGATATTTTTTGTTTCATACCATGGGAATATGTTTTAATTAAAAAATCTCCTTCACTTGACAAATTCAAAACTGTGAGAATCTCTTTAATAAAATGGTCTATGTCTTTGGAAGGGACTTTAAACATCTCACCTACGAAACGCAAATATTCTATTCCAGTTAAATATTCATATAAAACTGCATGGTCAGGTACAAAACCTATTTTTAATGTACTTGGCTTTAAAATATCTAGTTTGCGATTGTCAATTGTAACAAAACCACTTGTAGGCTTAAGTAGACCGGCAATTATTTTTAAAGTTGTTGTCTTACCAACTCCATTTGTACCTAATAAAGCATATATAGAGCCTCTGTTGATTTGAAACGATATATTTTTAAGAACTATTTTATCATCATATATTTTTTTAATCTCATCTAATTTAATCATTGCTTGCAAACCTTTCTGAAAGTTTTATCTTTGATAAGAACAACAACATTAATATATAATTTAATAAGGTTAATATAAAAAATATGAGAGAGGAAACATTTAAAATGACTGTCTCCATTTTCGGATTATTATATAATAAGTAAGTTGAAAACCCAGTTATTTGAAGTGAAAAAATAAAGAAAAAGGCACTATACACGTTACTATAAGTCTTAGCCTTACCAGACTCTCCAATCTCATAAACATGTTCCCAATTAAATTTAGGATACAATGCAGTACTTGAAATTTGAATAAGTCCATATAAAAAACCAGATGTTGTAAATACTATAAATATATAAATTATTAAATAAATAGAGTGGCCTATAAACAAAGAAAAAACTAAAGTAAGTAATACAGATAGTATAAGAACACCAAGATTGTATAAACATAATTTAGGTAAAATTATTTGTTTTAAAGATTTGACATTAGTTTGAAACAAATGTTGATTTTTTAATTCTCCATCTACAGATAGAACCATTTTTAAAGCATCCCCTACTAATTGATAAACAAAATTTGCAACAATTACTGATGAAGCCATAACTGCTACTACTGGGTACGCACTAAAAAAATTTTTTATAGAAGGAATACCAAACCCTAAAATCAACATAAGTAAATATAGCATACTACCAAAATTTCTTATGAAGAACCCATTCATCCTCTGGATAAATAACTTGTCCTTTTGAAAAACTGCATGAAAGACACGCATACTATCTGCAGTTTTAAATTTCGATTTGTATTTATTACTATATAAGTCTGAATATGGAATTAAATCTAATTTTCTCAATACAAAAACCCATACACAAATCATAAAAATTGTAAGTACCATACATATTATAAGTACACTAATAAGTATAAACCAATGATATTTATATTGAGCCATCCAAATATAAGGAGTATATTTCAATAAAGTTGAAAATGTTTCGGAAGTAATAAAGAACTTTATTTGTTCAATTAGACTTTCTTCACTAGTTAAATAAAATACTAGATAGCCTAATGCTAGCGGTAACAATAAAGAAATAGAAAAGAAAATTGCTTTAACAAGTCTTAATTGCACACCTTTACTCCATATAACAGTAATAAAATAAATAAAAAACGATGTGAGCATAGATAAGAGCAACCCTAGTAAAAGATGTATCCCACCCATACAAAAAATATATACGGGATGAATATCAGTTTGTTTAAAAATATATAACAAACAAGAAATAGGAACCACAAAAATAAACCATATAAATATAGTTTTAAAGATTGCTTTTTGAAAAAAAACTGAAAGGACTTGTGTTATTCGAACATGTTTTAGTTGATGAATATGTTTACGGAGATCTAATAAAAAGTGTAAGTAGTTTTCTTTAAAATAGTTTATAGCCCATATGATCTGATCTAAAAAAATTGCTATTAGAACAATTTGAATCCAAGTGTTTAATGGCATCTTCAAAGCTTTTGTCCCGAAAAATACAGCTAAACTAAGTAGAGTTAAATAAATTGCTATAAGCCCTACAAAGAAAAATATCCAATTCTTTTTACTAATTTTTTGTAAATTCCAATCAAAAATTCTTTTTCTAATTAATGACACTGTATTATACTTTATTAAAGAGAGAATTTGAATTAGTACACTAGGCATTTTAAATCAATCCTTTATGTAATGGGAGAGACTCTCTCTTTAGTAGAATAAAGAGAGAGAACCATTTAAATTACCAGAATGCTGCGTATTTCTTCCCGTATTTCTTACTCATAGCTTTTGCTGCAACAATAATTCCATATCCAATTGCACCTGCTCCAGTAACAACACCCAAAAGTGAAATAATAGACAGCACTGTAGAGGCTGAATCAATTATATCAATTGCCTTTTTAGCTGCAACAGTTGATATTCCCAAAGTAGATGTTAACTCAGCCGTCCCACTAACTCCTTGAGCAGCAGTAATCTGAATAGGTGTTTCAGCTAAAAATAATACGTAAATTAAGCTCGCTCCTAATAAACCTACTCCTATAGACAATAAAGATCTTTTTCTAAAAATAGATTGATTCATTTTTTGTTCCTCTTTCCTAATTATTTTATATAAAATTTACGCCTTTTTCTCTCCCATAAGCGTTAAATTTTATTAATTCAAATAATAGTTAATTAATAAGACACTTAATTTCATCACGGTAAATATAGATAAGAAAATTAAACGCTTTATATTATCTAAATCAGTTAATCTTCTAATTAAACTATATAAAAATATAATAGATATAACTAAAAATGGATCAAGAATGTGTAATAACAATCCGTATCTATCCAATGTGTAAGCATTTAATTTTTCGTCAGATAGGAAGTTAAAAATGGATAGAATAATAAGTTTGAAAGTGAATAATGCTGTTGTTAATGCGTAAATTAACATATAGGTTTTTTTAGGTTTTTTAGATCCAAGTAAAAATGCTACAAAGAAAAGTATTAGCCCCCCTATTAAAACCTCTATTATATTAGTAAAAACGGAAAACATTTGAAGTGAAATGACAATCCATCGGAGAATATCTTTATCTATTGTAGGAACATCTCCTTCAATAGATAAAAACATTTGAATAATTTTTTCATACGTACTAAACTGAAAAATGATATTAAATATTAAGATGAACATTAATGAGTACCAAAACCATCTTTTGTTATTTTCGATCACGTTTATATTTTACTCCCTTAAATAACAGTTTATATCCAAATTTTACATTATTTTTCCCTTTTTCAACCTTTATTTCCAAAAATTTTTCTGTTTAATTTTTGGAATATATATAAAGGCATAACTCTACAGGAAAATAGAATTATGCCTACACACATATTTAAATGCACTTATAGTTATTCCTTCATCTTTCAGTATGATAGGCTTCGAAAACCTTTTCATTCCAGTCAATGATCCTCGTCATGTTTTTCTCAAACTCCAGCTGTTCCTCGGTGGTGAATCCTGAAGCTATTAATTGTTCTTTCAGCATTTGAAGTTCTTCCAGTAATAGACGCCATGAAAAGCGCACAATCAATTAATTGGTTCTCTAGTCAATTCTGATAGGGATCCATCGCATCATACCCACGGTCAATATAATGCCCTTCTTTTGTTCTAATTAAAGACACATTCAGTACACCTTCATCCGCACCACAGCAAGACCACCAGTGAATCATGGATTTCAAGCAATGCGATCAATTACGCTTCTATGATACAGCCCTCACTCACCCATTTCAGAAAGTTTTCGGTCATCAACTCTGCATGCTGAGGGTCCATCACACCAGCATCGACGATCCATACTGTTTTCTCTTCTTCAGCTAGCCGCATGAGAAATACTTGCCCGCCGCCATCGTCGCCAATGGCCACATAGCCGCTTGCATAATGATGGGCCTCCCACGTTTCATTGCGTTCCACAATGTCCTCAGTACCGTATAGCAGCAGCTCACCACCAATGGATAACCCATTTGTCTGTTTCAGTAAGGCTTTATAGGCATGAGGCAAAACCAGGTTCAGTTGGGATTCTGCCTCTTTGATGTGTATGTCACTTGCTGGCTGGTGAATGAGCAGGTTTGGGATTTGAGGTAAATTGATCATTTTTGAGAGCCTCCTAAAGGGTCGAGATATATTTTAAGCAGCTGATTTTTTCATGACCCTTTTATATATCCGAAGGAGCACCTTTAAAATGAAATAGAAAATGATGACATCGAGTATAAAACCGAACAATAGAAATTCAAAACCATGATGTGAATGCAGGACTAACCAATCAATAGGGAAACCCCGATAATCAGCCGGCATCGGGTAGATAAACCCCTCTCATAAAAGCTTTCCCAACGACAAGAAGAATACTGATACTTAATAGCCAATCGGATGTTTTTTTGTTTTTGTGTTGTTTATGTTCCATATGCATTCCTTTCTATCTGGTTTGTATCGCTTTCTTATAAAAGGACTTGATATATTCAATGATTGCTCTAAATACCGCTTACTATTTTCTAGAACAATAGACAGCAATCCTATCCATTACAGCAATTCTTTTAGTAAACTCTCCGCTCTATGTAATTCGTTTAGAAAGGGATTTAGATAGTCATTGTCACTATCCAAATAAGCTCTTACATCACCAATGATATAGATCTTTTGGAGATCTTCATTGTTTTGAATAATCCTTCGAGCATCCTTATATCTTTTATATATTAATTGGAGAACACCTTGATTTATCTCATGAGAATATTCTTTTTCTAGAATGTTTATTACCGTTTGAACTTGTTTAGTCAACTCTTCTTTTTTGTCCATATAATTCTCCTAGTTTTTCAAAAGTTTATTCAGATCAGTCGATGGTATTTTACCTGTGAATAATATTGATGGGGCGTTGATGATGCACATGAGTTGTCCTATTTTAGACTAAAGTGACCAAGTCATGAACCTATAGAAATCGGTATTTTGCCAACGGTCAACTTGAAGCATAAGTCACTATCTCATAAATATAAAAAAGGCCCTCTTACACGAGGGCTTGGCTTGGATTTTAAAATTCTAAGATGTCAATTGTTACTCATCTGCCAGTTCCCATACTTTTTGACAATCTACTAAAATCTTATTTGGTGGATCATCATAAAGAGATATCTCCACCAAGGAGCTTTTCCCTTGAATTAACCAATCGTATACACTGCCACTGTTTTCATCAGGATGGGATAGAATATCATTTACTTGGAAAGCGGCAGCAATATATTCCGTAAAATTAATATCATCTTCATCTAACATATTGTTTGTTTCAAAAACCGTATCTAGTTTACCTAAAATTTTTAATCCACTTTTCCATTCCAATATCATATCTCTTTTTTCATACTTTATTAATGTCCCAATCATAGGATCATAACCCATCTATATCCTCTTCACTTGGTTATTCTCAGTCTTACGGCTTTAATGAGTACTCGACTTTCGTTATTATTTTATACAATCTGCCATGTAGATCTTAAAAACATTTAAAGATCAATTAAATTAGCTCAGCCCCCACTTGATTGTAAAATTTAACTTTTAGTCTTTCTTCCTCTTTCACATACATAATCAGAGTCCTGTCATGTTTTTTTATGCTGGTTACGTGAGAGAATTCACCCGAAAAAACTACAAAATCATTAAATGTAATACTTATACTGCTTGTTTGTTTATACACATCAAGGGATAAGATTAACTTGAAATTCAGATCGTCTTTATAAGTATAAATTAACTCTCCATCATCCAAATTGCCCGTAATACTAACTGGCTCACTTTGAAAAAGTTCTAACAAATCATATTCATCATACTTTATAAACATTTTAATTCACCCTTTTACTCATTATTTAGGGATAACTGTAATAACATCACCTAATTCATTTATAATAACTTTGACATCCTGTGTCCCGTGAACAAAAGTTCCTTTTCTATTACCAGGTATCTTATTGGTATTCTTTATAGCGTCCTCAATAACAGAAGGCGGAATATCTCTTGGATCTACATATTTTTTTATAAATTCACTGAATTCCTTTGTTTGTGGCTTATAACCTAATTCATCAGCTTTTTTTATTGCTCTTTTTGTTAAGGCTGCCCTTACTTCAGGAATATCTGGTGCCATTCTTTCTAGGGCATGTTGAGAATATTTTCTTTGATTTATTATTCCTCCGCCCTTTGATAAACTCCAACCAACTTGACCTGTTACGCTAGCCGTCTTCTCAACCCTCTTAACCACATTCTCCCCTTGATCAATCTTAAATACATATTTCCCGCCCTTGATGATTTTCATAAATGGGATAATAGAGGCGGCGGATAGGGCCTGGTCTGTGCTGCTGATTTTTTTGCTGGTTTCGGGGTCTTTGCCTGTGACGGCTCGGTAGCCGTCGTAGATGCCGCTGTATTCTAGGATGATGTTTTCGGCGGTTGAGACGACTTCACCATCTAGTATGCGTTTGACATTTCCGCGGCTGCGGCTTTCTGGGATGTTGTCGACTTCTTCTATTCTTACTTCGCCGTTTGCAATATACGTTCGAATGATTTGTTTATTGGCGTAAACGGTATATCGACCGCCCATATAATCAATGTCTGATGGATTCGAAACGACTTCATCTGCGATATCGAATTCTTTTAACTTTTTGATTCCTTTTACGTTGTATAGTTTACCATTTACGACCCTGATGTCTCTATGAATCTTATATTTCCCGCTTACGGCTTCCCTTTGCAATGTCGTAAGCGATGGATCGTTTGCTTTAACTTGCTTGTTGATGTTTCGGTGGGTGTCACCACGAACAACCGTTTCCACATTCGCCCGTTCTTTCTCCCCCAGCTTCTTAAGCATGATCATCATCGGATTGTCTTTCGGGTTGTCTATTTTTTCGTTCAATCCACTGATCGTACTGCTCACTTTTTCTTCTTTTCCATCTTTGAAAATAGATCCCTTTTGATAGCTCGTGATCTCGATTCTTGGACCGGTGAACATAGTACTCAAGGTGTCTATGTATTGCTTCATTGTTTGAAGGGCGCTTTTGGTTTCATTTAAAGCACTCGTTTGTTCTCTGTCAAATGCATGAAGCAGTCCAATGGTTCTTGAGGTCTCGAGCCAGGCTTTTTGATAGCTCTGCTGAAAAGCTGATTCATCTACACTTGGTAAATGAACAATATGACTGACCCTGCCGATGGCGTGGCTCACATCTGATACGGTCTCAGAAATCGCTCGTTCGGCTTTTTTTAAGCCTTGATCAAGTTCGTGTTCGATAAATGATTGTGAAATAAAACCGTGCTGATTTGATTCAAGGGCATGAAGTGCCTGCTTTGTTTTTTTAAGCGCAGAGCGATATTCTTCAATGACGACCTGAAAGAATTGCAAGAAAGGAATATGGCATTCTGCATAAAACGCTCGGATGGCTTGTCCTGCCTCTCCCTTGAGTGCACCATCAAGTGAGATGATGTGGTCGATTTGTTTTTCTAGTGAGCTGATGTTTTGTGATTGCTGCTTTAACGAATTCAGTGTTTGGTCAATTCCATTGATTAGCGCAAAGGCGTCAAGGGTTTTCATTCCGTTCTCCTTTATTTTCTTTTATGACTAGAAGCAAGCGCTTTGTCTGTTTCAATCATGGTGCTGACGGCTTGTTCTGTTTGTACAAGCTGTTTCTGAAGAATTTCTATATAGGATGTACTTAGTTCATTCAATTGCTGGTTGATCTTTTCTATCTTTTCTGTGGTGGAGAGCTCATTTTTCCCTTTGATGGTTTTTGGTAGTGTTGAATGGACGTGAGCGCCTGCTTGTTTTGCATTTTTTAATGCTTTGTTCGCCTCACTGGCATCTATTTTGATTTCTTTGCTCATTTTATTTTCCTCGTTTTTCTTCCAGTTGTTTTTGCTTCTCTTTTTCTATCTTTCTTTCAACTGCATGGATATCACGTTCTAACGAATGGATCTCCGATTTTAGGTCACTGATTTTCTCATCAATTCGATTCACTAGATTGGTCAGCTGTGCACCCTTTATCTCTTGACTGGCGGATGTCATCTCATCCCGAAGGCCATCAAACGTATCTGCCAGACTGCCAAACCATGTATGTGATGTAAGATCTGGATGAGTGATTTTCTTGCTGGCATCTGACAGGGCCGCTTTGGCCGCTTTTACTTCTTTTCGGCACATGTTGAGTTCTGTGATTTGTTCTTTTTTTATGGATATGTCTGCCTTTAACGAATACAAGGCTGTTGTATAACCGATGATGGCTCCAGACATCGTCAAACACCTCTAATCCTTAAATAGTCCTCCGTTATGTTACCATTTACTAGCACAAGAGGCATATGATTGAAAACGAATTCAACAAAAAATGAATCGTATGTATTGGGTTTTTATACCTATTTCGCACACAAAAAAGCTAGCTTCGTGTAAAAACGAAACTAGCTTTTTTGATCATCATATTAAAGTGCTTGAGCTGCTGTAATCAGCGCAAGATTGTAAACGTCTTCGGCATTACAGCCTCTTGAAAGATCGTTTACTGGTTGGTTTAAGCCTTGTAAAATTGGACCTACAGCTTCAAAGTTACCTAAGCGCTGTGCAATTTTGTAGCCGATGTTTCCAGCTTCAAGACTAGGGAAAACAAATACGCTTGCGTCGCCTTTGATGACGGAATCTGGTGCTTTTTTCGCTGCCACTGAAGGAACGAAAGCTGCATCGAATTGGAATTCTCCATCAAGTACAAGCTCAGGTGCCTTTTCTTTTGCAATGCGAACCGCTTCAGATACTTTTTCTGTTTCGTCTGATTTCGCTGAGCCTTTCGTTGAGAAGCTAAGCATTGCCACACGTGGTTCAATGTCAAACATTTTTGCTGTGTTTGCACTTTCGATCGCAATTTCAGCGAGATCTTGGCTGTCTGGAGCAATGTTGATCGCACAATCAGCAAACACATACTGCTCTTCGCCGCGAGCCATGATGAAGACGCCAGACGTTTTCTTTACGCCTTCTTTTGTTTTAATGATTTGAAGTGCTGGGCGCACTGTGTCAGCAGTTGAGTGTGCTGCACCGCTCACAAGTCCGTCTGCAAGACCTTTATACACAAGCATTGTACCGAAATAGTTTTCATCCAGTAATGCTTTTCTTGCTTGCTCTTCTGTTGCTTTGCCTTTACGTCTTTCTACGAAAGCTTGTACAAGCTCTTCAAAACCTTCATATGTATGAGGATCATACACGTCAACACCGTCAAGTGTAAGACCTAATTCTTTTGCTTTTGCTTCGACTTCTTGCTTTTTGCCTACAACAATTGGCTGCAATACTTTGCCATCTGCTAATTTTTGAACGGCTTCTAGAATGCGTTCGTCCATTCCCTCAGGAAAAACGATCTTTACTCCTTTACCTGCAACCTTTTCCTGAACTGTTGAAAAAATATCTGCCACTTCAATACCCTCCTTGATTTTACGAAAAAAAGCGTTCTCTTTTAAGCATACTCTTCTTCTACATAAATTCAAACTACCAACTTACATTATAGCGCTTACAAAATAAATTCTTATTTTTCAAACTAATTAAATCAATTTCCATAAAAGCTGTTTTCTTCGTTCAAGTTTTGATCACATCTTCATGTGGACAAACTATGTTATAGTTGGAACAGATGGAAAACTGTAAATAGGAGTGAAGGAAATGAGCGAACAACATACAACAAATGAAGCAGCTCAAACACTAGACGGCTGGTATGCGCTTCATGATTTTAGAACGATTGACTGGACAGCTTGGAAGCTGCTGACAAGCGATGAGCGTCAAGCCATTATTCACGAGTTCACAGGTCTAATGGAAAAATGGAAGACAGCTGAGCACGATAAGGCTGGAAGCCAAACAATCTATAGTATTGTCGGCCAAAAAGCAGATATTATGCTCATGATTTTACGTCCAACAATGGAAGAACTGAATGAAATCGAACTTGAATTCAACAAGTCACGACTAGCAGAATTTACGATTCCAGCCTATTCGTACGTGTCAGTTGTTGAACTCAGCAACTACTTAGCAGGAGGCGGCGATGGCGGGGACCCTTACGAAAACCCGCATGTACGTGCGCGTCTATACCCTGAGCTCCCTTCTTCTAAATACGTGTGCTTCTATCCAATGGATAAAAGGCGTTCTGGTAATGACAACTGGTACATGCTCTCAATGGATGAGCGTAAATCCCTCATGAGAAGCCACGGTTTAATTGGCAGAAGCTATGCTGGGAAAGTAAAACAGATCATTACAGGGTCAGTCGGTTTTGATGATTATGAGTGGGGTGTCACCCTTTTCTCTGACGATGTTCTTCAATTCAAAAAACTGGTTTATGAAATGCGATTTGATGAAGTCAGTGCACGCTACGGCGAATTCGGTTCCTTCTTTGTTGGAAACCGATTAGCAAACGATCAGCTGGCGTCATATTTCCATGTATGATAAACTCTTAAGGCTTCGGATCTCTCCGAAGCCTTTTTATGTATTTGTTTAGAAAGGTGATCTCATCATGAAAAACTTCCCCATCGCTATTTTTGCATTAACACTCGGTGCATTTTCGATTGGCATGACGGAATTTGTCATCATGGGGCTTTTGCCAAATGTCGCAAATGATCTCCATGTATCCATCTCTGCTTCAGGGCAGCTGATTACTGGATATGCACTTGGTGTCGCAGTTGGCGGACCTATTTTAACGTTATCAACTGGAAAAATGTCGAGGAAACGTCTCCTCATTCTGTTAATGATGCTTTTCGTGGCGGGAAATGCTGCCGCCGCTGTATCGACCTCTTATGGTCTGTTGATGGCCGCACGTATTTTAACGTCATTTGCTCATGGTACCTTCTTTGGCGTCGGAGCCATTATGGCTGCACGGCTTGTTCCTAAGGAGCGGAGCGCAAGTGCGATCAGTTTCATGTTTACAGGACTTACGGTAGCCAATATACTTGGTGTGCCGTTTGGTACATTTATCGGAAATCAATTCGGCTGGCGAATGTCCTTTCTTGTCATTGCCGTCATTGGACTCATTTCCTTAATCGGTATCATCAGCTTAGTACCAAACCAATCGAAGGAAGAAGTACTTGATATTCGAAATGAGGTATCTGTTTTGAAAAAACCACAGGTACTCGTTTCCTTTGCGATGACCATTTTTGGTTTTGCTGGTGTGTTTACAGCCTTTACATATATCAGCCCTATTCTGCTGCAAGTCACTGGCTTTCAGGAGAATGGGGTCACGCTCATCCTTATCCTCTTCGGACTTGGGGTAACCATCGGGAATTTAGTTGGCGGAAAGCTTGCCGACTGGAAGCTCATGCCGAGCATTATGGTGACACTTGTCCTGCTGATTGCTGTCTTATTATTATTTACGGCCACTTCCGCATTCAAGGTGCCTGCCGTGCTCACTATTTTTGTTTGGGGAATCATTTCATTTATTCTTGTTCCTACCTTGCAATACCGCACGATGAACATGGCACATGAAGCGCCGACTCTCGCATCGACGCTCAGTCATTCTGCCTTTAATATTGGGAATGCCGGCGGTGCAGCACTAGGCGGCCTCGCCATCGAAATCACACATTTACAGCTTGTGCCGTTATTTGCTGCAGGCGTGACATTCATTGGCCTCATCATAACGATCATGAGCTATCAGTCAGATAAACGAGTAAAAAGGACCTGAGATGGGTCCTTTTTTTATTTCACCACGGTCATTTCTGGCCCTTCTATTTGTTTCACACGCTCCTGGACCGGATGAGAAAAGGCGTGCTCTGACAAGACAATATGGGATACGGTTTTCGTAAATCCAGACACTTCTTGAATAAAGGCTTCAATCTCTTCAAGGGACGCGACAGACAGCTTAATGAAAAAGCAAGACTGTCCTGCCACTCGATAAGCAAAAAAGGCACGTGGATGCTGATTCATAAATGTCATAAAACGCTGATACTCCCCGTTTAACACCGTGACTTCCAGTAAACAGTCCATCATAAGCCCCAGTTTTTTATAATTGACCTGTACGGAGTAACCTTCAATAATCCCTGCATCTTCTAATTTTCGCACTCTTTCTGCTACCGCAGGCGCTGATAAATTGACTCGTTTGGACAATTCCCTCATGGATAAGCGGGCATCTTCTCTCAATTCGTTTAAAATATGCACATCAACATCGGTGATTTTCATTCGTACCTCTCCTATCCCAAAATCGTTCCATTTGAAAAGTATTTTATGATGATACTTATGATATGAAATGTAAAATAAAACTAAATAATGGTAGAATTTATTTTAACGGAATTGAATGAAAAAGCAAGTATGGAGGGATCACCTGATGAAAGAATCTTTAGACAGCCGGGCTTCTAAAACGTTTCCCATCACACTTGCCATTGCGCTGACACTTGGCGTCTTTGCGGCGGGATCGGAAGAACTGGTGATTTCACCACTGCTGCCTGATTTATCTAACTCCTTTCAGCACTCTCTTGATATTCTCGCCCTTTCCATCAGTATTTATGGGTTAGCTGTGTTGGTCGGAGCACCACTACTCGTTCCTTTAGGGGATCGGTATTCAAGAGAACTCTGTTTGATCATCGGGCTTTCTTTCTTCCTGATCGGAACAGTGATGTGTGCTGCTGCACCTAATTTGGCGGTGTTTTTTGCTGGCCGTGCCATTTCTGGGCTGGCGACTGGTGTATTTGTGCCAACGGCCTATGCTCTTGTGGGCGACCGGGTTCCTTATCAATACCGAGGCAAAGTGATGGGGCTCATTGTGTCGAGCTGGTCTCTTTCTCTTGTCCTTGGTGTACCGATCGGAGCCTTTATCGGTCAAAGTTTGAACTGGCGCTGGACATTTTGGATCTTCGCTATGATGAGTCTCATTGTATTGCTGCTCGTCATCCTTGAATCTCGAAAACAAGTCGCAACAGCTGACACGAAGGCACCTCAAGCTAGTGAAAAAACAGGCTCTTTATGGGGGGCTTTGAAAATCGATCGTGTCCCTGCCTATTTGACCGTGACATTTTGTAATATGCTTGGATTTTATGGCATGTACTCTTTTTTAGGAGCTTATCTGCAAAGTCTGTTCGCTGGAGGACAATCCACGGCTGGACTTTTGATCATGGCTTATGGAGTTGGCTTTTCCATGAGTGTATTTACCGGGAAATTAGCAGACTGGTTCGGTAAAACGCGTTCTCTCTTCTTTGTGCTAGGTGGAATTACGCTCGTTCTAGCCTTACTTCCTTATGCGCCGTTCTCATGGACATTGCTGATTTTTGCACTATTTATTTGGGGTGCGATGCAAAGTTTATCCGTCACGCTTCTCAGCACCGTTCTGAGCGACTGCTCCCAAACCCATCGAGGGAAAGTGATGGCTTTTTACAGTCTTGCTTCCAATCTTGCCGTTATGCTCGGTTCCGCTCTTATGGGACCCGTGTATGTCCATCTCGGCTATCATACAGTAGGGCTTGTATGTGCATTGATTACTCTTGTTGGTTGTATCATCAGCTTCGTCAGCTATAAACGTGAACGTGTCTTACATCAGAAACATAAAAACACATTTGAAACGTAAGCTCATTTCACTGCACATCTTGATATGTGCAGTTTTTTAGATCAATTTTTAATATCATCATAAAATACATTTTTTATAAATTTTGTTGACAACTGCCAATTCTATTTTTTATAATCTAGTAAAATTTGAAAACAGATTGGATGGTAAACATGATCTTAAAGAATGATGTTTTTCATTTCAAAGAAGAGCCCATCGTTTCACCTAAGATGTTTACAGTCAATACACTAGGCCCTAAGGGGACAAGCAGTGAATATGCAGCAAAACATTTCATCTCTCATTCCACCACTACACTCGGCACCCATACGAAACTATCCCTTTACGATACATTCGAAACTTGCATTGAACACACTCTCTCTAACGCACTTCAATACACTCTCGTTCCACACGCATACGAAGGAATCAAACACTTCTACATGAGACCTGACCTACAGCTTTTACAAATTTTCAGATGTGACACGCCCATGTATGGTTTGGCTGTCAGACCAGATTTCCCATTTCAAGAACAAATGCTCCACCATTTAAAAATTGTCTCTCATCCCGCACCTGTCAATTTGATTCAATATTTCATTCATCAAAATGCTGAATTTGAACTTGTCAATTCTACAAGTACTGCCGCCCAAAAAGTAAGAGACGGCGAATTTGATTTCGCCTTAACCAACGAGGTTGCCAGAGCCACATACGGCCTCACCTTCATTCGAACGTTTAAAAGCATACCAATGAGCTGGTCCATATTTGGAAAAGGAGAGATTTAATATGCAAACTGAACAAAAGACGCAAGAACGATATTTTCCTCAAGCGAAAAAAATAGAATGGGATAATGGCATCACCCAATATTCCACTGTACGAGGCGATACTGAAGTGTTAATTTCATACATTCCTCCTCACACAATCATAGAACCTCACGAGCACCCCGAAGCCCAAATCGGAATCGTATTAAAAGGCGAGCTTCAAATGATGGTCGGCCAATCTATCCAATTGCTCACCCCATTAGAATCAGCCTATATTGCACCGCCGTTTGTCCCTCACGGCGCATCTAATCTGACAGATGAAGAAGTGATAGCAATCGATATTAAGAGATTAAAGGATGGCGAAGAATATACGGCTCCTCCCACTTATTTCTTAGACATTTTCAAAACACGGGATTTACTCCCTGGCATGGAAGTGACCTTTTTTGTTGAGGATTGGATGGAGCTCATGATTGCCAACATTCCTGGGAATGGCGGAGAAATGCCTTTTCATAAGCACCGAAATGAACAAATTGGCATTTGCATCAGCGGGGGCTATGATATGACCATTGAAGGCTTTACAGAAAAAATGGAATTTGGCACCACCTATTTCTGTGATCCAAAGGAAGATCACGGTGCGATTAATCCAAAGCCGGAAGCATCAAAATCTATTAATCTCTTCTTCCCTCCCCGCTATAATCGCTTGAAGCCAAAAGCGTCTAAGGTGAAGAAATGAACATTGCCGGGAAAGTCGTCCTGATTACAGGAGGTGCATCAGGAATTGGACTTGCCGCCGTCAAGCTCTTCCTTGAGCACGGGGCAAAAGTAGCAGTGGCTGACATCAATGAGCAAAGCGGCAAACAACTCGTCGAATCATTGCCGCATGAGCATCTTGCGTTTTTCAAAACGGATATAACAAATGAGTCTGACTGTCATCAAACCGTTCAGGCCGTGCTGAACCGGTTCGGGACCATTGATGTTTTGATTAACAATGCAGGCATCGAAATTGTCTCTCCCATTCACGAGATGACGTTAGAGGATTGGAACCATATTCTACAGGTCAACCTGACTGGCGTATTTCTCATGAGTAAGCATACATTACCGCATATGCTTGAAAAGAAAAGCGGAAGTATTATTAATACCGGATCTGTCGGGGGTCTTGTTGGCTGGCCAGACATTCCTGCATACAACGCAACAAAGGGCGGTGTCATCCAACTAACCAAGTCAATGGCAATTGACTATGCCGCCCATCAAATCAGGGTAAATTGTATCGCCCCAGGAATCATTGATACGCCGTTAAATGAAAAATCCTTTTTAGACAATCACTCAGAAAGTCTCGAGGTGGTCAAAAAGGAAAAAGCAAAGGTCAATCCATTGTTACGTCTTGGACAACCTGAAGAAATTGCTGGCGTGATGCTGTTTCTCGCCTCTGACCTATCCAGCTATATGACTGGGAGTGTTGTCACAGCAGACGGCGGTTACACCGCTAGATAAAAAGGAGTGCTTTCATTGAGTAAAAAAACCGTACTTGTCATTGCTGACCTAGGAGGATGCCCGCCCCATATGTTTTATGAAAGCGTGGCTGCATCGTACCATATCGTTTCTTATATCCCAAGACCCTTTGCCATTACAAAAGGACACGCTGAGCTAATAGAAAAGTACTCCATTGCGGTCATAAAAGATCGTGATTATTTTGAAACACATCCCTCTTTTGAACATCCTGATTCTATTTACTGGGCACAGGATGATTATCCGAAATCAGAAGAAGAGGTTGTGGGAGACCTGGTCCGAGTGGCTTCCTTTTTCAAAGCAGATGCGATGACCACCAATAATGAATTATTCATTGCACCAATGGCGAAAGCCGCTGAACGTCTTGGACTGCGCGGTGCCGGGGTAAAGGCAGCTGAAATGGCGCGTGATAAAAGTCAAATGAGGGCTGCATTCAACGCCGCTGGTGTCAAAGCGGTGAAAACTCAGCCTGTCACCACTTTATCTGATTTTCAGAAAGCCATTAAGCATATCGGTACACCACTTATTTTAAAGCCTACATATTTAGCAAGCTCCATTGGCGTTACCCTTTTTCATGAACGAGCCGGCAGTGATGATCTGTTTTTAAACGTACAATCCTATTTGCAAACCATTCCAGTCCCAAACGCTGTGACATATGAAGCACCATTTGTCGCTGAAACGTATTTAGAGGGTGCTTACGAGGATTGGTATCAAGAAGAAGGCTATTCTGATTATGTCAGTGTTGAAGGGTTGGTTGTCGAGGGTAAATATATCCCTTTTGTCATTCATGATAAGACCCCTCAAATCGGTTTTACAGAAACGGCTCATATCACTCCGTCGATCCTAGACAATAAAGCCCAGCAAATCATCATTGAGGCAGCAAGGAAGGCAAATGAAGGGTTAGGTCTTGAAAACTGTGCAACCCATACAGAGATTAAGCTCATGAAAAATCGAGACACCGGACTGATCGAATCAGCGGCTAGATTTGCCGGCTGGAATATGATTCCGAATATCAAAAAGGTCTTTGGGGTGGATATGGCCAAGCTGCTGATCGATGTATTAGTCGATGGAAAAAAGGCTGAACTGCCAAAGCAGCTGCTTTCTGGACACACGTATTATATGGCAGACTGCCATTTATACCCTCAGCATTTCAAAGAGAGCGGACACATACCGCCAGAGGTCACGCATATCACCATTGATCATGTTCATATCCCGCAGGACGCTTTAGTTGGTGATACAGTGATCGTCAGTAAATCAGTCCCATCCAAAGGCACCTTTGTGGATCTTTCTTTATTTGAAGCCTTTAATGGGATCGTGTCTCTTGAATTAAAAGGATCATCCTCACAAGATGTTGCCTCGTCCATCCGCAACATTCAGAAGCAGGCAACCATTCAGTTGATGGATGAATTAGTGAAGGGATAGAAAGAGAGGCTGATGTGGTGAAGATGTTACCATCTAACATGATTGAACGGCTGCCTGAACAGAAATTTGGAACCGTATTTGAGAAAATTGCACATAAAACAAAAAACGGAGCGAATATCATAAATCTTGGTCAGGGAAATCCCGATCTTCCTACTCCTGCACATATCGTGAGCGCCCTTCAAGAAGCAGCGGGCACTTTGCAATTCCAGCAATATGCGCCCTTTAGAGGCTTTGACTTTTTCAAGCAAGCCATTGCAGATTTTTATAAAAAGGAATTCGGTGCTGAGATTGACCCCCAGAAGGAAATCGCCCTTTTCAATGGTGGGAAAACAGGTCTTTATGTCATGAGTCAATGTCTGCTTGATCCAGGGGATATCGCACTCGTCCCCGATCCAGGTTATCCAGAATATCATTCAGGAATTTTGATGGCTGACGCAAAGCCATACTGTATCAAACTTGATGAGAAAAATGGCTATTTACCGAACCTTTCCTCAATTGATCCGGACGTGTTAAAAAAAGCAAAGGTCCTTTTCTTGAATTATCCGAATAACCCAACTGGTGCTGTCGCAAATGATGCATTTTTTAGAGAAGCTGCTGCCTTTGCGGCCGCTCACGGACTGCATGTGATTCATGATTTTGCCTATGGTTCATTTCATTATGAACAAACACCGGTAAGCTTCATGAATGCTCCTCTTGGAAAAAGCGTAGGAGTGGAATTATATTCTCTATCAAAGACATTTAATATGGCGGGATGGAGAGTCGCTTTTGCTGTCGGGAATGAGGAAATCATTAATGCCATCAACGCCTTCCAAGACCATGTGTTTGTCAGTATGTATGGCGGGTTTCAACAGGCTGCCACCATTGCTTTGCAAAGTGATGATGGTCATATTCGATCATTGAGAGAAGTGTACCTTGAACGAATGAATTTCTTCATCCGTCAAGCAGCGAAACAGCTTGGCTGGACCATTGAACGCCCAGCCGGCGCCTTTTATTTGTGGGCTCCTATCCCTGATAATTTCGAGGATTCTCATACATTTGCTGACTATTTACTCGAACATGCAGATGTCGTTGTAACGCCTGGGGGTGTGTTTGGCGGACATGGAAGCCGTCATGTAAGGATTTCAATGGTTGCCCCAATTGACCAGCTTGCACTGTTTATCGACCGGCTTCACATACTCCCGATTCGCTTTCATCAAAAAACCTGCATGTAGCGGGTTTTTCAGATTGTTGACAAAGGGCTAAAATGAACTTTATTTTAGCCCTTTGTCTTCTTTTCAGCGTGATAGAAAACCTTTGAAGTCTAGGAAGGACGAGTACCGGAGCGGAGCGAATTTGACATTCGTGAGCACCGGCACGCAGGACTGACACCGAATGCGAGGGTTTGTCTACACGCTGAAAACCCGCATGTAGCGGGTTTTTTATGTTATATACTCTTCATCGAACCACCGTCGACAGATATTTGTTGTCCTGTGAGATAGGAGGCTTCCTCTGATGCGATAAAAGCTGCCAACGAAGCCATTTCACTCGCTGAGCCCACTCTTTGCATCGGGATACCTGAAGCGACAGCCTGTACAGCTTCTTCCCGCGATAATGCCTGTTTACGCATCATGTTCCCGATAAATTGTTCATACCGATCTGTTGCAATAAACCCTGGGTTTAAACAGTTCACCGTAATCCCAGAAGGTGCTAGCTGTGTGGCTGCATTTTTACTTGCATTGATAATCGCTGCATTCATCATACTGTTCGTAAACATTTGGTCACCAGGTTCCTTCCATAGGTTCCCGACAATTTGAATGATACGTCCATATTCATGTCTTTTCATCATGGCTGCCGCACGCTTCATCGTATCAACGTACGCAATGGCTTTTTGTGAAAAAGCTGCCAGCATCTGCCCACTTTCACATGAATCAAATGTATCTGGCTTCCCTCCTGGAATGTTATTGATTAACACATCCAGTCTGCCAAACTCTTTTTCTATTGCCGCAAAGGCCTCCGCCCTCACTGCTTCATGCGACATGTCACCACAGAAAAGAGCCACCGGCTCCTTTGTTTCGGTCATGTCCTGAATATGCCGCTGCGTCTGTTCTAGTGAGGATATATTTCTCGAATTGATAATCACCTTTACATCGTCTTGAGCGGCAAGCTTTATGGCGATTGCCTTTCCAATCCCTGTACTTGCCCCTGTTACAAATGCAATTCTTTTAGACAAACTCATCCACATCCCTTTTCTTTTTAACTTCATAAATATACATAAAATGACACATACAGAATGTATTTCAACAAAAAAAGACCTTTCTCCTGCGAAAGGCCTCTGTTCTCTATTTAAACGTCGTTTCCCAATCAAATCCGATCACCTCATCATTCCAAGCGATTCTCTTTTCATCTGGGTTTTTCGGGTCGTAGGATTCTGTTGTAAAATAAACAATTTGCAGCGGCGTCTCACCTAGTACACGGTAGCCATGCGCGACACCTTTCGGAATAAGAAGCAGCATCGGATTGTCCTCTCCCATATAATACACATCGGTTTGGCCGTTTGTCGGAGAACCCTCTCTCAAATCGTATAAAACGACCTGTGCATGACCTGCTGGAAAAAACCAAACGTCGTCTTGTTTTTCATGGTAATGAAAGGCTTTGATCACTCCAGGAAAGCTTTTCGACCACGACGCCTGCCCAAAGCGCTTCAGCATCGGTTCATCATCTCGAATGAGCTCTGCAAAAAAACCGCGATCATCACAATGTTTCATGAGTTTTTTCGTTTGTACACCATCAATCATGCTGATGCCATCTCCCTTCTTTCTGCAAATATTCGTGAAGTGCATCCTTCCAATGTCTTGGCTGCCAGCCTGTGGCTTCAATCGCTTGAAGGTCTAAAACAGAATAGGCTGGACGAGGTGTTTGGAAGCCGTACTCTTCCGTAGAAATCGGCTCAATGGTGGTAGACAGGCCGCTTTTTGCAACAATTTCTGACGCAAAATCAAACCAGGAACAACTCTCTCGGTTACTGACATGATAAACGCCTGCCTTCTGATCAAATAAATGAATCAAGGCCTCTGCTACATCCTTTGTATAAGTAGGAGAGCCTATTTGATCATTCACAATGCGCAAATGATCCTTCGTTTCAGCGAGCCGAAGAATGGTATTCACAAAATTATGTCCCTCATGTCCATAGAGCCACGATGTACGGATGATTTTCACTTCATCTGACACAAGGTGAATCAATTCCTCACCAAGCTTTTTACTCTTTCCATAAATGGTTTGAGGGTCCGCTTGGGCATCGACCTGATAAGGGGTCTCCGCTTGCCCGTCAAATACATAATCTGTACTGACATGTAACACATCTGCCCCTACGTTCTTTGCTTCCAGCGCTGTATAATAGGCGCCAATGCCATTCACAAGATAGGCCTTTTCCGTTTCTATTTCACATTGATCAACAGATGTATATGCTGCCGCACTGACAACAATATCAGGCCGGAAGTGTCTCATCGCGTGTCTGACTGCCTGTTGATCTGCGATATTGAGCATGCTCCTTGTTAAGGCAATGACGCTGATGTTTTTTTCCTTGAGCTGTTTGCTCAATTCTTTCCCTAATTGACCGCCTGCACCGGTGATTAAAACTTTCATCCGTCACCCTTCTTCGCTCTGATCATATTTGGCACGATACCAATTGATCGTTTTTTCAATACCTTCTTCAAATGAAGTCTCCTGCGTCCAGCCGAGCTCTCCTTTTAGCTTACTGGCATCAATGGCATACCGTCTGTCATGCCCTTTTCGATCTTGAATAAACGCAATTTGGTCATGACTGATGCCAAGTTGTGTGAGAATGGTTTTGGTTAAATCGAGATTCGTTTTCTCATTGCCGCCGCCAATATTGTACACCTGCCCGGCTGTCCCGCTCTCCACCACCTGCTTCACAGCTCTCGCATGATCCTCTACATACAGCCAATCACGAATCTGCTGGCCGTCTCCATAAATCGGGATCTTTTCGCCATTGACCGCTTTTCTGATAATGGTCGGTATTAATTTTTCCTCATGTTGATAGGGTCCATAGTTATTGCTGCATCGTGTGATCATTGCGGGTAATTGGTGGGTGTGGATATAGGATTTCACAAGCAGGTCTGAACTCGCCTTACTTGCTGAATAAGGATTATTCGGTGAGAGTGGTGTTTGTTCTGTGAAAGCAGGATCATCCAGTTCCAAATCTCCATATACTTCATCTGTTGAAATATGAATGAGTTTTTTCGCCTTTCCCTTTAAGACAGCTTCCAGCATACGATAGGTACCGAGAACGTTTGTTTGAATAAAAGGTTCTGCCGATTCAATACTGCGATCGACATGCGATTCTGCTGCAAAATGAATGATGCCATCATAGGCTTCATCAAATACTTGACCCAGCTCATACTGCAGGGTGATATCCCCTTGAATAAAACGAAAATGAGGCAGCTTTGATAATTCATCCATTTCCTCTGGATGACTGGCATACGTTAATTTATCAAATACGGTGAGCCGGACATCTGATTCCTGAAGCAGCAGTTTCACAAAATTCAGTCCGATAAATCCCGCTCCACCCGTTATTAAATAAGACTTCGTCATACGTATCCCTCTTTTTTCTTCATCTTTTCAAATATTTTCGTAGATGCTTGGTGGAGAGATTCATGTGTTCCTGCATCAATCCACCACCCTTTTAACATATCATAGGTCAGCTGGCTGTTTGAGATATAGAGATTATTCACGTCTGTAATTTCTAATTCGCCTCGATCTGACGGCGAGATTTTCTCAATATATTGAAAGACTTCTTGATCATAAAAATAGATACCCGTGACACAATAGGATGAACGCGGATGCTCTGGCTTTTCTTCTATTGATAAAATCCGGTGGTGTGCGGCATCAATTTCTGCAATGCCAAACCGCTTCGGATCTGTCACTTCTTTCAAAAGGACCTTGGCTCCGCTTTCTTGCTGCTGAAAGGCTTCGACAAAAGGGCTTAACGCATCCTCAAATACATTATCACCAAGCATGAGCACAAACTTCTCCCCTTCTACAAAGGGCTTTGCATAGGATAAACCGTCTGAAATGCCAGAAGCCTCTGGCTGTACTTGATAAACAATGTTCATCCCAAGTCCCTGATCACCCTCAAGCAATTTTTGAAACAGCGGGATTTGTTCTTCTTGTGAAATCAGCATCACATCTAAAATACCTGCTTCTTTCAGTTTGAACAATGACCAATAAATCATCGGATATGGACCAACCGGCAATAAATGTTTGTTGAAAATCTTAGTTAATGGGGCCAGTCGCGATCCTTTACCTCCTGCTAAAATAACTCCCTTCACATCTACACATCCTTATGTTCTTTTTGGTGATGGTTCATGAGGTGTATAAGAATGTTTTTCACTCGTTCGGTTCCTTTTCCATCAATGAGTGTCCGTCCATTGAGATGGATGCTCCTGCGGAGAAAGTAGCTCCCGGACAGCCTTTGAACCGCACGCAATAGATCTTTTTCATCCACATGGTCGCCTAATCCAAGGTGTAGACAGGCTCCCTTTTGCGCGAAATTACTGGCTGTAACTGCTTGATGGTCTACTTGCGAAAGTACAATGCTGGGCACCCCGATACAAACCGCCTCATATAACGTCATGCCTCCTGCAACAATAGCCAAATCAGCTTCCCATAGACGGGCAGGTAATTGATCTGTATGGCGAATGAATTGAATATGCTCAGCCTCTACTTGTTCTTTGATATGAGCGGCTTTTCCTGTCACCGCTAGAATGTGTAAATGATTTGCTGTGAGGAGTGCTGATACAGCCTTTGATAACAATCCGCGCGGATCACTGCCCCCAAGGCTGATGACCACCCTTTTGCATTCTTTTCGAACCTCGTATGTGTCTTTTAATCGGCCAATCTCGTGATCTAACAATAAATAAGGTGTTCCATAAAAATATTCCGTCCCATTTACTTGCATGTGCTTCCCGTCCAGACCTCCATAAATACCGTTCACGACAGCATCCGCAAGCTGACAGGCTTCATCTCTTTTTTCCTCGAATAAGACCAGCCTTGCACAGCCGCAGGAATCCTTGATCGTTCGAAGGAACTGCAGGTCACAATCAAGGACATCAATCAGCAGAAGATCCGGCTTCAGCTCTTTCATGTCCTGCTGCAGCTGAAGGAGCACATTTGACTCCTGCACCATGTGGACGTGCCACGCTGGATGCGATAGCATTTCTACACAAATCCGCTCATTTGTATAGAAAAATAGGTCATTGCCTTCCTGAAGCAGCTCCCTTGCTAACCGTTTCATTCTGACGACATGCCCCATCCCTCTTAAAAAACCACCAAAGACAACAATCATAATTTTTTTGTTCATTCAGCATCCTTCTGTCTCACAAATTGATTCAACCGAACAATGTCTGGATCTTGTTCACAGATGGATATGAGTTCAGCCGTTGGCACAGCAATGGAACCACCAGCTTTCTCAAGTAACCGGATGGCAAACACGTAATCTTCTTCTGTATCAATCGTGAATCGATAAGCAGGATATGCAAGTTCTTTGGGCGGTGTGAATAATTGAAGGTGAAATTGCTCCGGATGCTTTCTGATATACAGCGTGACATGCTCACGCTCTGACTGCGAGAGGGGGAAATTGTCGATTTCACTTAAAATAGGTGCGTCAATCATTTCCCCGGAAATACCGAGTGGTGTTCCGTTCGTATACGTGTAGTCAGCCTTCTCCTGTCTATGTTTTTCAAGCATTTTCGACAAAAGTGCCGGATCTATGAATGGATTATCTCCCGTTAAACGTACAACAGTTTGCGGTTCAAATTGTCGGACAATCTGCGCAAATCGCTGAAGCACATCCGTCTCACTGCCACGAAACACCTTATAGCCCTTTGATAAACAATAATGAGCCAACAGGTCATCTTCTGCCTCAACCGTTGTGGCGATCATGAGGTTTTGTGTTTTGTGATTGTACTGGTTTGATTGCTTTACCCGTTCAACAATCAAATCGATCAGCGCCATCCCCCCGATCGGTTTCATTACCTTTTTTGGCAGCCTTGTCGAACCCATCCTAGCCTGAATGACAAAGAGCACATCATTGATCATTTTGGGACTCCTGCGTGAGCACATCTTTCCACGAAACGCCTGTATGGGGTGGGATGTCTCTCACAGCCTTTGCGCCAAGTAAAAGCTCCATGTATCGCGGATGCAGGCCCTGACTTTTTTGTCCTGGACGCAGCACGGCTAGATTTTCTGTAGTTAAGGTCTCGCCCTTTGCAATGCCTCTTGTCGTAAAAATGCCTCGATACGCAAATTCACAAATCTGACCTTCAATGGCTGTTGTCGTTTTATAAGAACTGCCAAGAAGCTCCTCGGGCACAGAATGAGCGTCTTCTTCTGTTTGATTTCGCTGCTTTTCTGCTGCTCGAATATGCTGAACCATTTCCTTTAATTCTTCAGGATCAAGGGCAAAGGAATGGTCCGCCCCAGGTAACGTTTTATCCACTGTAAAATGCTTTTCAATCATGGCTGCCCCAAGCTTCACAGCGGCAACAGGCGCTTCAGTTGGGTGCTCACTATGATCTGAAAAGCCAATGACTGCCTCAGGAAAAGCTGAGGTTAAGGTTTGCAGCACACGAAGATTCGTGAATGCTCTAGGTGCAGGATACTTTGCCACACAATGCATGATGGCGATTTGCTTATTTTGCTGGCTTGTAATGGCCTCATATGCTTCATGAACATCGGCAATGGTTGCCCCAGCTGTTGAAAAAATGATCGGCTTTTGAAAAGAAGCGGTGTGACGCAAAAGAGGTAAATGATTGATTTCATAGGATGCCAGTTTAAAAGCAGGCGGATCGGTTTGATTCAATAAATCCGCAGATTCCTCGTCACACACTGTGCTTAAAAAAGTCAGTCCCTTTTCCTCACAACGTGTTAATAAAGCCGGCAGCCATTCTGGCGGCAGCTCCATTTGTTCTACTAACGAAAAAATGGACACTTCTTCTCCTTTGGCCGTTTCGTACAAACCCGGTTCCTTTTGATACATCCGATCAGCTTGAAACATCTGAAACTTCACCGCATCGGCACCTGCTTCTTTTGCCACATCAATTAAAGCAAGGGCCTGATCCAGCTTTCCATCATGGTTAATGCCTGCCTCTGCAATGATAAAGACAGGCGCACCATCCCCCACTTTGCGATCTCCAATATAGAAATGCGCCATCTTATCTCTCTCCTTTTTTCGGCCACACATGGTAATACAGAAAAGTATTCATTGTCCTAAATCCCATCTTCTCGTACAGCTGGATCGCAGGGATGTTATGCAACTGCGTTCCAGCGGAGATGAAGCTATATTGTCTGTCATGAGATACTCTCATCATCTCTACAAACAGCCTTTTTCCGATCCCTTTTCCCTGAATATCTGATCTAATGGCAAAAAGCTCAATCCCTATTTTATTAGCTATGGCCTTTCCTTGAATCAAGCCAACCACTTCATCGTTCAGCTTTGCTACGAGATTGATATCTGCACGCCCATACAAATTATTCCTCATCCACTCCTGATAGAAATGCTGAACAACACGCTGGTCTAAATATGGATCAAGTGCATATCGGCTTTTCATAAAAGCCTGACCACCGAGTGAAACCGCCTCATCGTAATCCTTTTCATTTGGCACACTGATCACCACATCTTGACCTGATAATGACATCTCCATTTGAGCAGGCGGTGCCTCAAGCCTAGTGAGACCGCCGACATAGTAGACATGTGATAGCTTTTGGACAATACGGTTTTTTTCAAGATCAGCCGCTTCAAGGCGTAAAAAGAAGAAATCGCATTTTTCGGTTCTCATCCAAATGATGAATCGCTCCATCAATTCTTGAAAAGCAAGTGCTGATTCAGCTTCCACAAACTTCACATGAAAAATATGCTGATTAAAAATACCGCTTTCCCATTTCGACCATTCGTATAACAGCACCGCTTTAAGCTGGGCTCCGCTGACAAGGGCAAATTGTTTGAAACTGTTCATGTGTTCCGCCCAGTGATCATATTTCTCCAGCCAAGCGGCAAGCACCTGATCGTCTATTGCATGAACGACCTTCATGAAGATGCCCTCTTATCTTTTAAAATAGACAACACTGCGGTGATGACATCCTGCACATCTTCATCTGTCATACTTGGATAAAGCGGGAGTGAAAGAGTTCGTTTGTAATAAGTGAGTGATTCAGGGAAGTCCTCTGGTGAATAGTTGTAGGTTTGCTCGTAATATGGATGCAAATGAACAGGAATAAAGTGAACACTCGTGCCAATTTTATACTCCTTTTGTAGCTGATCAATCATGTCATCACGTGTGATGAATGCTTCTTCTGGATCAACTTGCAGCACATACAAATGCCACGCATGTCTTCCCTTTTGGTGGACAGGCGGTAAGATCAGACCTGCTTCTTTTTGAAAAGCCTGGTTGTATGCCTTCGCAATCTGTTCTCTGCGCGTCTGCATGTTTTCCAGCCGGCTTAGCTGAACGAGCCCTAACGATGCTTGCACGTCAAACATGTTCATTTTATAGCCAGGTTCCTCGACCTCGTAATACCACGTTCCCTTTTCTCCATAACGATTCCACGCTCCCTTGCTCATCCCGTGGAGCGCTAGTCTTCTGATTCGAGCTGCAAGTGCATCATCATTTGTCGTTAGCATGCCGCCTTCTCCGGTCGCTATGTTTTTCGTTGCATAAAAACTAAAAGCGGTCGCATCACCAATTGATCCAATGAGCTGATCGTGATACGTCGTATAGAGGGCATGGGCAGCATCCTCAAGCACAAACAAATCATACTTTTTGGCAATCGCTAAAATCCGGTCCATATCGCACGATTGACCAGCAAAATGAACAGGTACAATCGCTTTTGTATGTGGTGTGATGGCCGCTTCTACTTTCTCCGCATCCAGATTGAGTGTCGCCGGATCAATATCCACGAAAATAGGTGCTGCCCCCGTATGGATGATCGTATTGGCTGTTGCGCAGAACGTCAGGGGCGTTGTGATCACCTCATCACCAGCCCCAATGCCTCTCGCCTTTAACGCTAAAAATAGAGCAGCTGTACATGAATTGACAGCTATCGCGTGTTTTGCACCTGTCAGCTGCCGAAATTCTTCTTCAAACTGCCGGACTTTTGGTCCGGTTGACAGCCAGCCGGACTTTAATGTTCCAATGACTTCATCAATTTCTTCCTGTTCAATCAAAGGCAGTGCATAAGGAAGAAATTGTGTTCTCTTTTGTTCCATATCACTTGCCCCCCTCTTCTTATCTCTTAAAATCCACACCTGTTTTTGTTTTGAGCAGAGAAAGCAGAACATCGGTCGATCGCGCATGTGGATAATTTTCTTTGACAAAAAGGGCACCTTGCTGTTTCGCCAGCTTCATCTCTCGTTCATCCGACAAAGTAAGAACCGCTTTCTCAGCAAGTTTAATAGGGTTTTCTATATGATAGCTGCCAAGCGACTCGTAATAAGGGTATCTTCTGCCTTGTGACATCTTCCCAATTAGCACACTTTTTTCAAAAAGCATCGCTTCAAGACCGACTGTTGATGTGAGCGTAATGACCATATCCATATATGGCAGCAGGTCATACAAGTCGATTTCCTTTTTAATCAATCTCACATGGCTCATTGCTCGTTCAATCGCCTCATAATCATGCACGAGATTTTTGATAATTTCCAAAGGGTGCGGCTTGATGATCAGCTGAATATCTTTCCGTTTCGAAAGCGTTTTAAGGATATCGCCATAAAAAGCTTCTGAAAACGGCTGCGTCGCCACAAGTACTGTCTTTTTGGCTGGACTGAAGTTCAATTTACGAAACAGCAAATCCTGTTGAAGCGGCTTTCGTTCCTGCACCAAATCAAACCTTGGATGACCTGTCACCTCCACCTGTTCAGGCCGACAGCCTTTGTCTTCATACCAGTCCTTTTCATACTTTCCAAACACACCATGAGCTGTAGTGAAAATCGGTAAAAAGGCTTCATCACCCATGAGCGCACCATGCTGAAGACAAATACTAGTGATTTGACGCTTCACTGTTTGCAGAGCCAGCACGCGGCTGTAAACATCCTCCGTCGTACCGACAATGACGGCTGCAATTGGATGCTTATGAAATAACGCCTCTGTCTGGTCAATCACATCAATAAATTGCACAATGTCCTTCTGAAGTTTTTCTTTAAAAAAAGCATTGCCAAAGACAGGATGCTGTGCGTAAGGTTTCAGTAGAGCGTTTGCTTTTTTAATATATTTAGCATGGGCTTTTTTATTAACCTCTCCCACTAAATCCGGCTTGCTGATCACTGGTAATCCAAAATAATCAGCCTTTTTCCAGCGGGCCAACACCACCGTTTTGTTCGGATGAAATCGTTTATAATTGTTTTCAGTAAAGCGTAGGTGGTCAATGTGTAGCAATACCTTGCCCTTTTCTGAAAGATAAGAGATACGCTTCATCTTTTGTTTGTGCTGATCAAAAAATGGCTGAATCTCCTGCGGCAATGGGCAAGTGGTGGCCAGTTTGTGTCCAAACGTTTTATCTTCCATACATTCTCTAACCTCTGGGCTGATGTATTGATAAAAATTGCTGATTAACCCAAGAGGAATTTGACGGTAAGACAAGCCTTTCATTAAATTCACATACTCAAAGTATACCTGCCAATAATGATGAATATAGTGCGACATTCAGGTTACCTCCCATATCTCTTTTTTAATACACGACGGAGCTCCCAGCAGCTAGACTGCGGGGGAAGTGCTTTAATAAAGTCGCTTTTTGCTTTATCTGCTAATTGATAATGAATTGACTGTTCTGTGATGTAATTCGTATCCAGTACTTCGTTATAGGGGTAGAACGGATAGAAATGATTTAATCTAAAAAAGAACCTCGCATCTCCTATACAATAGTACCGTGGATTCTCATCCCAGTAAGATCCATATTCAGTATGAATTCTTTTTAAAATGGATGCACGATGAACAATTGAACAATGATCAATGGCACACGGTGCATTCCATTGCACAATTTGCGCAGGCCGTATGATTTCCTTCACTGGCTCTTTTTTGCTATTTAAATAGATCACTTTAGAACCAGAATAGACAATATTTGCTCTCGGACTGGCATCCAAATAACCCGTGAGCTTTTCCAAGCGATCTGGCGCATACACATTGTCATCTGTCGCATAAGAAATATATTCACCCTTCGCCTGTTCTAGCGCTTGATTAATGAGTACGGCATAGCGGGTTTTCGCTGTTCGTTCTTTCAGCGTTTTGGCACCGCTTTGGATAAAATGGACGCGCGGATCTTTGCGAAAAGGCTCAATAGCAGCCAGGGTTTTTCCGTTTGATCCATCATCCATGATAAAAAGTTCAAGGTCTGACAAAGTCTGGTTTAATATCGCTTCAATCGATCTGCCAACGTAATCCGCCTTGTTGTAGCTCGTCATAATGACAGTTACTTTTGTCAAATTTTTTTCACCTCGGTCTCTTTTAAAATATGGTTTATCATATGTGTCTCCATCTCAAAAGACTGTAGAATGACCTATTTTTTATAAAATTGTACTTTTTTATTGATCTATCTTTGAAAAACGTGAAATTTTTGGTAATATAAGTAATCATTTGTGTGTATTAAAGGAGTAAAGAACATTGAAAGCTATGAAGAGTGATCTCTCCCAAGAAGAGGAAGCAAAAGGATTTTTTCGATTTTTTAAAATTTTCGTTGCGACAAAAACGATTATTCGCTCATACCAACACTCCTCTATTCCAATTTGGCTGATGATGCTCCTTGCAAGTATCGCTGGTACGAGCTGGATCTACGAAGGGTATTTTAGTGAGTATATGGGCAATCATATTACATTCCCTTTTATTCTGTTACATGGGGCGGGTTTTGGTATTTTAGCAGGCAATCTCATTCTATTTTTCGGTGCACTCATTTTACAGTGGTTAGGACGGCTCTTTTTTGGCAATAAAACGCCTTATCGAGATGTGCTCAAGGCCTACACGCTGACGGTCTTTTTTCCTTCTGCTTTATTTGCCCTTACTTGGGTTTTCACTGTGGGGATGCTTGGTCCGTATACATTTGTTAAGATCTCTCCCTATTTAGATCAGCATTATGAAGTCTGGTATTATCTCGATCTATTGCCACTTGCCGAAGCATATGCAAAGACATGGATATTTGGAATGGCTGTTTTAGGCATTGTCGCTGTGATGAAGCTAAAATTATGGCAAGCCTTCATTGTCGTCATCACACCGATGGCCGCATTTTTTCTCATCATGACACTTGTATTTGATGTCCAGCGGGCTGTTAACTGGATGATGTAAAAGGAACTGCGCCAAGCTGTTCCTTTTTTTCGTTCAATGTACATATTCTCCCCTCCTGTCTCATAGTGTGAAAGAGAGAAAGATTGCTAATGGAAACAACAGGCGCTTAAACGCCTTCTGTTTAGAACACCATGAGGAAAGAGGAGGAACGTTATGAAATTGAAAAATCAATTTGGGCAAGGTTCGGGTTTCGAAGGTCAAGATTTTCGCCAGCAACAATATGGAGCAAATCCGTATCCTGCGCAGCAGATGGGTTATTCAGTCCCTCCCCAAACGCAGGGTCAAATGCAGGGTCAAATGCAGCAGGGTTATTCGCCAATGCCATCTACTGGTACTTCACAAGGAGGCCAAGGCGCGCAGAGCGGCGGACAGCCATATCAAATTCCTTCTGGACCGATTTATCAGCAGAATGTCCCAGGTCAGCTGCCAATTGAGCAGTCCTATATTGAAAATATTTTACGATTGAACCGCGGCAAGGTCGCCACGATTTATATGACGTTTGAGGCGAGTAAGGAATGGAATTCGAAGATTTTTAGAGGGGTCATTGAAGCCGCAGGACGTGACCACATTATCATTAGTGATAACAAGACAGGGACACGATACTTACTGTTAACGATCTACCTTGATTACATTACGTTTGATGGGGAAATTCAATATGACTATCCATACTCTATGTCAACGTATTCTCCAAGATAACTTCAAGCAAAAAGCAAGGTGCAGACGTCCTTGCTTTTTGCTTTTGACTAGGTTTTTGACACACTTTTCGGGCGCCGCTCATAAGATGCCTAGTAGTTTTTATCAAAAGCCTAGAGGTGACATCAATGACTGTTGAGCTGGATTATACTTCACCAAATGTCAAATATTCATTCGATCTGAATCAAAGCCCCCTCGTCAAATATGATCAGCATAACCTGATAAATGTTTTAGGAAAAAAACAATTAAACTCGCTGGATCAAGTATCCCTGCTTGATATATATTTGAGTAAAAGCAAAGTAGTAGAGCCTCATTATCATCAAAATGCCGCAGAGCTTGTTTACTGTATAACCGGTTCTGCTGCTGTATCCATGCTGAATCCATTTACAAAAAAGCTGCACACCTATACCATCACCCCTGGGCAGGTGGCAAACGTGCCTCAAGGCTGGTGGCACTATGAAGTCGCCTTACAGGACAGAACTCATTTGTTAGCCATTTTTAACGCACCTACGCCAGAAGTGATCCTAGGCTCAGACCTTCTTACCCTTACCCCATCTCACATCATGGCACATACTTATTGCATGAACGAATCGCAGTGGAAGAAGGCGACACAGCCTGTGAAACCAAGTGTGTTTATCGGACCGTTCTGCCACCGAGAGGAAGAAGCCCAAACACATCCTGTCCCTCCTTCTCACTACGTCCCTTATTATCAAGCACCGCCCAACTACACCCCTTACTGGAGTTAAGAAAAAACCGATGCTCCCCATCAGAGCATCGGTTTTTTGACTTATAAATTTTTTGCTGCTGCAATGACAAGCATGATCCAAGAAGCGATAAACGCCACTCCGCCAATTGGGGTAATGGCACCCAGAATCTTCACCTGAGTCAATGCCAGCACATAAAGGCTTCCCGAGAAGAAAAGGATACCTGCAAGCATTACCCAGCCAGCGGCCGGTACTAAAGAGACACCTGACAGCTTATCTGCAAGAAAGGCCACTATAAATAGTCCAATCGCATGGAACATCTGATATTGAACACCTTTATTCCATATCTCAATATACTTTTCAGGGATTTTCCCTTCCAGACCGTGTGCACCGAAGGCTCCAAGCCCAACAGCAAGCATGGCATTAATGGCACCTAATATGAAAAATAGTTTCATTCGTCATTCTCCTTATCTCGTTCATTATGTTTATCATAGCGCGGGTTACATCCAACATTCAACTTTCCTTTTACGCTGACACGAGATTGTCGGATTTCTTCTTCTTTCTTAACAAGACTTGGTCAACAACGATCGCAATGAGTGTGCCGAGAACAAGACCATTGCTTAATAACGAAATCAAGACAGGGTGCATGCCTTTCAAGGCTTCCTGCGGAACAAACATCGCCCCTACACCTGCTAAAACCGCAATCCCAAGTACAAATCGAATGCGTGGAACCTCTTCCTTTTCATACTGATCAAATTCAGACATCGCAATCCCAATCATAGAGGAGAACACCACAAAGTTCACAGCAAGCCCCACAGGTGACGGCAATGCGGAGAAAAAGCTCATCAATAATGGAAATAAACTAATCAACACAATGAGCAGGCTTCCGAGAAAAAATGGCTTTCTCGATGGAATTTTTGTTGTCTGTATAAATCCCGCTGCCCCCGAAATAGGTACAGGCGCAATCGCACCGATCATCCCACTCAGTAAATGACCAAAAGCCGCCACAAAACCAGCAGGTCGAGCTCTTTTACGCTCACGCAGTTCACCAAATGCCTTCACTGAACTTTCTACAATTCGAATACTTGCCAGCATATTCACAATGAGTAAAATCGTAATAAAAAGGGACGTGACAAGCAATCCACTGTCAAAGACCGGCATGCCGAATGGAAACAGCTTCGGAAACTCGATGATATGCTCAGGAATACGAACTGGCTTCGCCAATCCGAGTAAAGCGAATAACAGCCACCCGCCTGCAAGTGCGAATAACACAGAAAACTGTCTTAAGTAATGCCATTTTGAGCGGCTGATCATGAAGGTGAGGACAATAATCAAGATCGATAAACAAAAGACAAGCCCGTCCACCTGATTTCCCCGATAGCCGATGCCCATTAGCCCTTTCATGATTGGCTGACTTAACTGCACAACAAGTAAAAGCAGGTAAATGCCAGTGACGACTGGCGTAAATAAAGATGCGAGCCAATTAATGATTTTAAATAAACTAAAAATAAAAAAGAAAGCAGCACTAAAAATTAAAGCCCCTTGTAATGCTTGCAGAGTTTCAGGATACGTCGCAAAGATCGTCCCTGTCATGCCTGCATAAAGGGTATACACACCCCACCACAGCCCTGCTGGACTTTCATTGATCGGCAGCATATGGCCGCATAAACACTGCACCATCGCCACAAGTCCAAGTGAAAAGAATGTACTCTGAATCAGCTCTGCCGATTGCACTTGATTCAATTCAAACGCTTGTGCAATCGCAATCGGTACTGCAATAGAAGCTGCGATAAAAAATGCCATCCACTGAATGGCGCCCAAAAATAGTTTCAACCCAATCACCTTCCCTTTGTCGTGACAAGACCACTAAAAATCAAAAATAGAATCGCCGTTTCCGTCCTTCTCTTTTTGCTCCTCTTCTTTATGCTGAAACGTTTTTGCACCACTCGTGCCCATCAGCTTCTCAAGCATGGCTTGATCCGGAGACACAGACGGTGCAGATGGTGTAGATATGGATGGAGGTGGTGAAATGACCGAAGACTGCGGCATTTGCACCTGTGACGGCGCGTCAAGAATGACATCACATAGTGAAGAAATCGCCGCCACTTGACGTTTCACCTCTTCATCATTTCCACTTTGTTTCGCTTTTTGAACCGCTTCCTCCATTTTTTGAAGCAGGCTTGATATATGGATATTCAAGGGTTGACCCTCCAATCATAAAAATTCGTTTTCAACATTATTTTACCAAATGAACAAACCAAATGGGTTCATTTTTTCAAATCAGTGCGCTTATGTACCTCTTATTTGACCAGTATCGATGATTCACACATAATAAAAGGAACAAAATCGTCTATGAAAGGGTTGAATAATGGACAAGCTCTCTGCTCTTTTTAACAAACAAAAAGTCTTTCACAAGCCGGCGGTTCAAGAACGTATCCGCATCCTTAAAGACTTGAAAGCAGAAATCAAACAGTTTGAAAAGGATATTTTACAGGCCTTAGCCCATGATTTACATAAATCCGAACAGGAAGCCTATACAACAGAGATTGGGATGGTGTATGAAGAAATCAATCATACCATCAAGCACCTTCATAAATGGGCAAAGCCATCCCGCACGAAAACACCACTGACTCATATTGGATCGAAAAGTATGATCATCAAGGAACCTTACGGAAGTGTTCTCATTATTGCCCCTTGGAACTATCCTTTCCAACTGGCCCTTTCGCCATTAGTCGGCGCGATTTCTGCGGGAAATGCTGTGATCTTAAAACCGTCTGAGCTGACGCCCCATGTCTCACAAGTGATCAGCACAATGGTGGAACGTGTCTTTCAAGAAGATCATGCGGCAGTCGTAGAAGGCGGTGTAGATGTCAGTACAGAGCTGCTGAAGCTGCCCTTTGATTATATCTTCTTTACTGGAAGTGTGGCTGTCGGCAAAGTCGTGATGGAAGCCGCCGCAAAGCATCTGACACCTGTCACACTTGAGCTTGGCGGAAAAAGCCCTTGCATTGTCATGCCTGATGCAGACATCAAGCTTGCTGCGAAGCGAATCACTTTTGGGAAATTCACCAATGCGGGGCAAACATGCATTGCACCAGACTATTTACTCGTGCATGAATCCATCAAAGAAGACCTTTTGCGGGAAATGACAGCCTGTATCCGTGACTTTTATGGTGAACACCCCGAAACGAATCCGCACTTTGGGAAAAATGTCAGCCAGCGTCATTTTGACAGACTCTCACAATTTCTCTCAAATGGAACAATCGTCACGGGTGGACAGCGCAATGAACAGGAGCTCAAAATCGCACCGACCATTTTAGATCACATCACATGGGAAGATCCCGTGATGCAGGAGGAAATTTTCGGACCGATTCTGCCTGTCATGACCTTCGATTCGCTGCACGAGGCAGCGCAAATGATCAAAGCAAGGCCGAAGCCGCTTGCCCTTTACTTATTTACAACTAGTAAAGAAACAGAAGCATATGTCCTAGACAACCTCTCATTTGGCGGAGGCTGTATCAACGACACACTGATGCATGTGGCCACGCCTTACTTGCCATTTGGAGGCGTCGGAGAAAGCGGCATAGGACGATATCATGGGAAGGAAAGCTTTTTCACCTTTACGCATGAAAAAAGCGTCCTGCGTCAGACCAATCGCTTCGATTTTTCCTTCCGTTATCCAAATGCGAAAAACGGACTCGACTTGATCCGTAAATTTTTAAAATAAACAGGACGAAGGGGCTTTCCCCTCGTCCTATTTTGTTTCGATATCCTTGATACACCAGTTGATTTCTTCAATCCCCATTTGCTTTAAATACGCGTTTACCTGAGAAAACGGACGGCTGCCAAAAAAGCCGTTTCTTGCAGAAAAAGGACTTGGGTGAGGTGATTCAATGATGTAATGCTTGCTTTGATCAATGCGTTCTTTCTTATTTTGGGCATGTCTTCCCCATAACACAAAGACGACGGGCTGATCCCGTTCATTCAGCACATCAATCACCCGGTCTGTCACGCGTTCCCAGCCCTTGCCTTTATGCGAATTCGCCTCACCCTTTCTCACAGTTAGCACGGTGTTTAAGAGCAGCACACCCTGTTCTGCCCAGCTGACAAGCGAGCCATGGTTTGGGACAGGACAACCAAGATCATCCTTTAGCTCCTGAAAAATATTTCTCAAAGACGGCGGCTGTCTGACACCAGGCTGAACAGAAAAGCTTAATCCGTGTGCCTGTCCTGGGCCATGATAAGGGTCTTGTCCCAAAATCACCACTTTGACCTCTTCATACGACGTCAAATGAAGGGCACGATAAACGTCATCTGGTTTCGGAAAAACGGTCTGCATGCGATATTCTTCCTTCATCCACTCACGTAATTCCTGATAATATGGCTGTTCAAATTCACTCTTCATGACAGCCCACCAGCTATCATTTAAAAATGGCTTCATTGCGGTTCTCCTCCTTCTGTCTGCTGTGCCAATCTTGAGATCATCGGTTTTCCATCCCACACAATCTCACTCTCTGATTCTCGTTTTTTCATCGCTGGTTCTTCTAGTAGGACAGCAAAGTTAGCTGTCGGCAGATCGCCCAGTTCATGCTTTTCACTTAAATCATTTAAGTAGTTCTTCCTTGTTTCACCAAGATCACTAGACTGATTTCCACCGCCATCAAAAAACGCATAGATCACGCTGGCAGCTGGTACTCGTTTGACCCGGGCATGCTGTGATACACGCAAGAAAAAGTCCCAGTCCCAATAATGATGCATGGCTGGGTCAAAGCAGCCAATTTCTTCGTGTATGTGGCGTTTGTACATACTGCCGGAAGGAACATATGTAGAAAAAACACGCATATCCTCAATGTCCGCTGTATAAGCAAACAAACGTCTCGATAATGGAAAACGGGTAACTCCTTTTTCTTCAAATGAAACAATTTCTGCATCAGAAAAGACAAAATCGGCGTCTTCCAGCGCCTTGCTCATACGTTCGATATGACAAGGTGTGAAGTAATCATCGTCGTCACTCAGCATGATGACATCGCCTGTCAGCTCCCGCACCCCCACATTTCTTGCATTGACATGCTGGACATTCTCATCTAAATGAATCAAGCGGATCGGAAGCTCAGGATAGAGTTCCTGAATGATGTCCACTCGCTCCCCTGCATCATTCACTACTACAATTTCAAAAGGCTGTACGGTTTGTCTCGAAATGGATTCAAGCAGCTCACACAGCGCGCTTAGTCTGTTATGTGTCACAATTAATAAGGAAATCTTCATATTCAGCTTACTCCTTTAATAGATTCGTCTTTTTCCATTAAAACATAAATTGGCTTTCTTCTCATGATATAAAAGGCGGTTTGATCTTGTGGGAAAATGGGGATTTTTGATGAAAAGGAGTGATCACTTTGGAATATATCACGGTAGAGAATAGCAAAGAAGCGAAACAGACCATTGAAAATAAAGGATGCCGTCTTCGTTTTTGCGTACGATCCAGAACGCTCTGATACTGTAACTGAGTATACAGATGCCAAAAGCATGACAGCAGTCGATCAAGGAATTTTAGATCAAGTTGCCAATGTCATTCGCACCCGGGATGATGAGCTCATGGCCAAAATGATGTCGGTTGGTGCTGATCAGGAATTAGCTTTAACGCTTTTAGATGAGTTAAAAAAAGGAAAATTGGTGATTTGTAAGAGGTAAGGAAGGCGTTCCAAAGAGTGGGACGCTTTTTTATGCCGTTTCATTGTGATAAATGGAAAAGCTGATTATAATAAGGGGTAGAACAATAACTGTTACACATCACATTGGAGGTTCAGCAACTATGTCTATGAATAAAGCACTCACCATCGCAGGCTCGGATTCAAGCGGCGGTGCAGGTATCCAAGCAGATTTAAAAACGTTTCAAGAGAAAAACGTCTACGGGATGACAGCTTTAACAGTTGTCGTTGCAATGGACCCTCATAACTCATGGGATCATCAGGTGTTTCCAATCGATACGGCGACCATTCGTGCGCAGCTCTCTACAATTGTGGAAGGCATTGGAATAGATGCTCTGAAAACAGGCATGCTCCCAACGGTCGACGTGATTGAACTCGCAGCTGAAACCATCAAAACATATGATTTGAAAAATGTCGTCATTGATCCTGTCATGGTTTGTAAGGGTGCAAACGAAGTCCTTTACCCAGAGCATGCTGAAGCTTTACGTGAAAAGCTCACGCCACTGGCAACCGTCATCACACCTAACCTTTTCGAAGCAGGTCAATTAAGCGGGATCGGTGAAATCAAAACGATAGAACAAATGGAAGAAGCAGCAAAACGCATCCACGAACTTGGTGCAAAGTATGTCGTCATCACTGGAGGCGGTAAGCTTAGCCAAGATAAAGCGATTGATTTGCTTTATGATGGACAAACCTTTGAACGCCTTGAATCTAATAAGATCGACACACAATACACTCACGGCGCAGGCTGCACATTCTCAGCGGCAGTCACAGCTGAACTAGCGAATGGATCAGACGTGAAGGAAGCCATTTATGCAGCAAAAGAATTCATCACTGCTGCCATCAAAGGCTCTTTCCAGCTAAATGAATATATCGGACCAACCAAACATTCCGCTCATCGTTTTGACAAATAAAACAGTAAAAACCGATTTACCTTTTTAATGGGTGAATCGGTTTTTTGTTGAAGATTTTATAAGCTCTTGTATACCTTTTCTATTCTCTCAAATTCGTCACTCAAATCACTATCATCAGGTCTTCCCGTAATTACCTCTAAAAACTCGATAAATTGACGACCTGATTCAATCAGTTGATAGACAAACTCCTTAAAATTCGCCACCAATATCTGATTTTCAAGTGATAACATGATTTCTTGATCAGATTTTTTCTCTAATTGTATTTCTAGGGGTAAACTCGGATAATAAACCTTTCCATACCCTTCTTCAATGTAATCTATTAATACATTTTTATAATAATGCCATAACTCTTCAATAGAATCTGGATTTTCGAAATCCTCTATTTTCCCCTTTTTACCATGATCAAATGTAATTGTTCCCTCTAGATTTGTAAATCCCTGTTCCATAAAATCTTCTTTCGTAGCAACGAATTTCTTGATGCTTTCAATATCATTGATCGTTACAAACTTCTCCTCGTCCTCCAAATAAATATAAGTTTCTATCTTCAATTGTCAGCACCTTTCCTTTTTCATTCCATGAAAAAAAGCGCACCCGCACCCGAGTACACTCTTTTGCCCCTACATGAATACCTACTTTTGCTGATCCGATTCTTTCGCTATTTTTCGAATAAAGGCTTCAATGGATTCAACAAATAAGGCATATTCTTTCATTTGTTTATACGTATCTGACAGCTTCTCCTTTAATTCTTCCTGCTCTAGAGAAGGTTCACCGAGAATAGATTGGACTTGAATGAGCAATTCTTTATATTCTTCACGTTTATCTTCAACATGATCTGCCATTGTCTCCAAGCGCTTTCTAGTCGTCGGCTGCTGTTTTGAATTCAAGTAAACAACCCCTTTTGTCCTGCCGCATTTGGATAAACGTCAGCCTCAGCTGTATATATTTTAAAATGATACCATAATTCAACCTGTTATCATATATGTAAAACGTCATCAAACCGCTCACCACCGCCTGAGGCAACTCTTGTTTATATGCGCTATAGGATTTAAGATACAGGCTGATCTCACTAGAAAAAAGCAGATCAATGACCTGCTTCTTTTTGTAAATGCCATGTCTTTAGTTTAAGCTTCGTTTCATTTCTGCCACTCATCGAGATTGATTTATTTCCCGGGGAAGGAAAGTAACGTGAGGTAAATACTTCCCTGCCTCCGTTTACAAAAATCTCAATCGACGATGCATCGATAAAGATATGCAGGTCCTGTAATTCCTCTATTTCTACTTCACGAATTTCCTTTGCTCGATCTTCAAATCGATCTCGTTCTAATGTCAGTTTCCCCTCATCTTTATCATAAAAGATACGGGCAGCCGCACGAATACAGCATTCAAACCCTTTTTGTGTTTCAATTTGATCAATGAATACCTCTGCGCTCGTAATATCATCTACAGGAATGGAATGAACAGAGCGCTTAATATGAAATACATGCTCTTGTTCATTTGTCCGCATGGTCTGAAGCTCAGTTACTGGCTTTTGAATAAGATATCCCTCATCATCTAAGCGGAGCTCTCTCGGAATCGTTAAACAGTGTATCCATTGATAGGAAATCGTCGGGTGATGCTCTTCTCCTTGATCAGGCACACCCATCCATCCAATTAAAAGACGTCTGCCTGATTCGTCTTGAAAGGTCTGCTGCGCATAGAAGTCAAAGCCTCGATCCAGCTCCTCAAATTCTCCGTGTGTATATTGGTAAGAGCTATCATCCAATGTACCAACAAAATAGCCTGATTGATGTGTATTTTGATATTTTAAGCCATCAGGCTTCAACCCTTGCGGTGACACAATCAATACATCACGGCCGTCTAATTCGAACAGATCTGGACATTCCCACATATATCCGAAATCTTCTAATCCATTCTTTCCACTGCCTGCAATCATGCCCTGAAATGTCCAATTGTCTAATGTATCAGAGGTGAACAAGACAAGATGTCCTTTGAGGTCTTGGCTTTGTGCACCTAGAACCATGTACCACTGACCATTTCGCTTCCATACCTTCGGATCACGAAAATGTGCGGTGAATCCTTCTGGCAATGTCGCCACGACACCCTTTTTCTGAAAATGAATGCCATCGTCTGAAACAGCTAAACATTGATATGTCTCACGGTTCCCTTGTTCATCACGAACATTTCCGGTATACATCACATACATGTTTCCATCGTCAATGACGGCACTGCCAGAATAACAGCCATTTTGATCAAACCAATCACTTGGGGCAAGAGCGGCTTCTTCATGCTGCCAATTCACTAGATCTGTAGATGTGTAGTGACCCCAGAATTTTGCACCATGTCCCGTTTTGAATGGCTGCCATTGATAAAAGACATGGTAAATCCCCTTCCACTGAATCAATCCATTTGGGTCATTTAAAAGACCAACTGGCGGCATCAAATGAAAATGCTGGCGGTACACATCTTTTTTCACCAAATGCTCATAGTTTCGAATACGGTCTGCTACTTTTTGACGAAGTGCTGCGTCAATTGTTGTCATGACTGTGACCACTCCTTGATTATTTTTCGACTTCTTTTACTTTAAAGATGATGGTGAGAATAAATGAAACAGCAACAGCGATTAACATACCAATAACATAATTTACCACATTTTGTAAACCGAATGGTGCTGCAATGGCAATCATCGGAATACCTGTTAAACCATAAGCGTTAGCTGCTACCTTCGTGAAGACAACGAATGCCCCGCCTAATGCGCCTCCGATCATTGCGGCAATAAACGGCTTACGATAGCGCAGGTTCACACCGAATATCACAGGCTCTGTAATGCCTAAGAAAGCAGAAAATGCGGCTGGAAGTGCGATTTCTTTTGTTTTCGCACGCTTCGCTATGAAAAAGACAGCCAACCCCGCCCCGCCTTGCGCTACGTTGGACATCGCCCAGATCGGCAGCAAATAGTTCCGTCCAATGTCATTCAGCAGTCCTGCCTCAATCGCATGGAAGCTATGATGAACCCCTGTGAGCACAATTAAAGAGTAAGCACCTCCGAAAATGAGTCCTGCTAAGAACCCTGCATGGTCATAAACAAATGTCAGTGCATTTGAAATTCCTGTACCGAGCATTCTTCCGAGCGGCCCAACCGCTATAAACGTCACAAATCCAGTCACAATCACCGTCACAAACGGGGTCACAAGTAAATCAATACTGTTCGGCACGACTTTTCTTAAATTCTTTTCAACAAGACACATGATATACACAGTCAATAAAACCGGGATGACTGTTCCTTGGTAACCAAGAAGAGCAATATCAAAATTGAATAAATGCATATACTCTGGTTTCGCCTCTGTCAGTCCCCATGGGTTGAGCAGGTTCGGGTGAATCATAATTCCCCCAATGACGGCACCTAAGTACGGATTTCCACCAAACTCTTTCGCTGCACTGACACCAATTAAAATCGGTAAAATGATAAAGGCAGCACTTGAGAACATATCAAGCATTTGGAAGATCGCGGAGCTTGGATCAACCCATTTAAATGCTTTCATCATGCCTAGAAGACCCATTAATAAACCGCTCGCAACAATCGCCGGAATAATTGGTACAAAAATATTCGATAACGTCTTGGCAAAACGGGCAAGTGGATTCATTTTTTGTTTCACTGCTTCATCATGGCTGACAGGCTTTTGTTTCTCGTCGTCTGTCTCAAGACCGGTCTCACGAGCAAATGGCTCATATACTTTGTTGACAGACCCAGTCCCAAAAATGACCTGAAATTGTCCTGAGCTTGAGAAGGCACCCTTCACACCATCAAGCTCTTCAATGGCCTCTTTGTCAATCAGATCCTCATTTTTCATCACCAACCTGAGCCGTGTGGCACAATGCGTTGCACTGATGACATTTTCTTTACCACCTAATAATTTTGTTAATTCTTTCGCTGTTTTTTGATAATCCATGTTGTCTCCTCCTTTTTTAAAGCAAAAAAGACCTAAAATTCACCAACGATCAAAGGACATACACGTCCCATCGTTACGCAAATTTTAGGTCTTGCCTGCCTAACAGTCACAATCCCACGATATCGAATTTTGATTACGCTTTCATCATAGTATAAGAATGTGTCCTGCGTCAATCTATTTTTTCGAATCAAATGACCCATATACACTAATAAGAGTAGTGTGCATAAAAAAAAGCCTGCATGCAGGCACAACCATTAAACCAATTCGGCATCTTGCAGACGCTGGACATGCAGCGTGATGTAGCCGATCTCCGATTTAGGGAGATGAAGTCCATATTCATTTTTCAACAACTCAGCGAGTCCAAGTGCACACTGGTATGCCGAATCATACTTTGTTTGGATAAAAATCAGCATCTCATCGTCCATAATTTGAAATGCCTCATTCGATTCCAACCTGCCTAATGCATACCTCAAATGTGTCACTAGCCGCTGATAGGAAATACTATCCTCATCAATCGAGTGATTAAAATAGCTTTCAATATGCTCGATCATTTCTTTGATCATCGTTGTGTATTTGACGGTCTTCTTCATGGACTCCGTATTCATTTTGGCCGTATGAATATGAAGCGCCACATATCCTGCCTCATCGTCCGGCAGTTCAACCCCAAGCCGCTCCTTTACATAACGAATGGCATACTTTCCAATGTCATATTCCTGCTTATATAAGACTTTGATCTCACCAAGCAATTTATTATATAGCACAATGCCTTTTTGAACGCGTTCAATGGCGAAGGATAAATGATCCGTCAGTGATATGTGGATATGATCACTGAGCGGCAACATGAGTTCACCCTCTGCATAACTGATAATATGCTCTGCCACCTCAATATGCGCTTCTGGCAATGTCGCAAGAATTTGTTTGAATTTCTCATTTTCTTCACGCACAACAAATATTTTCTCTATTTTTTGAACGGGAACGACGTCATTTTTCCCCTTCTGAAAAGCAATTCCGGGCCCCATCACAATTTTCTCCTGATCCCCCTCCTTTACAACCACTGCATTGTTATTCAATATTTTATATATCTTCAAGGGGTATCCTCTCCCACCAGATAACGTTTCTTATGTGGGATTTTACCCTGTTTCACCTCTTCTGTAAAGGTAAAGCGGACCAGCACGCGCCTCTCTCGTCGTCTTCTCATCAAGCATCATCAGACTTTGCTGAAACAGTTTCTCTGCCCTGCGCTTCTTCTTATTTTTCTCTGTCAGCTTCTCTCGCTGTCTCTCTTTCTCTACTTGAAAGAACTCAACATCCACTGCGACCGCTTTAAACCGCTGCTGCTTCATCATCACACCAGGATTCACAAACACATTCATCATGAAACCAAACCATACACTCAACCAGCTTTTCAATTTCTTCACTGAACATCCCTCCGCTTTTCTTAGAATCTAGCAGCTCTAGCAAAATAACTGCTCCTATCATATCCCGAGAAAAAAGAGAGGTTTGTCACAATATGGGTGAAAAAACAAACTAGTTTTCAGAAGTTTTGTTGAAAAGTGCAGAAGATCATCACGTTCCATGATCTTTTAAGAAAAATATTATACACACACTATCCAAAAGATAAGCACACCTTATCAACAGAGTTTATCCACATATCAACACCCTCTCACTAGATTTTGTGTATGGATTTTTTTTATTTTCCATATATGTATCCGGATATTTGAGTTATCAACAGACAATTGTGCATAAGTGCGACTTTATAAACAAAATAGTTCTTTATAACTATGTAAAATAAGACCATTTTAGTAAAGGAATTGTTTTCATCGTATTGAATACTTAATAACGGGCAGTGAATCTTTCCTATTTATCCACAAAAAGAAAGGCTATCTCCCTAAATACACAGCTAGAAAGGGGAAAATTAATTGAAAAAAGGAATCTCTCGTTCTTCTGTTCTATTGTTCTCCACTATTTTTATTTTATCCACATTCTTTTCAGGTCAACAGGCTATTGCCGCTCCATCTAACAAACAGATGGAACTTGAAAAAGCAGAAATCTTCGGCGAAATCAATGTCAACTCAAGAAAACAAACCACTGTCATTGTTGAATTAAAGGAAAAATCCTTAGTTGAAGCCAAACAAGAAGGCGAAGCACAAACGAAAGCCTCCCTCAAAAAATCTCGAACAAAAGTCAAGAAGGCAGCACTCAAAGAGGTAGATAAAGCGAGTGTTCGACAAGAATATGAAAAAGTCTTTTCTGGTTTCTCTATGAAACTTCCTGCTAACGAAATCCCGAAGCTGCTCGCAGTTGACGGAGTAAAAGCCGTTTATCCGGATGTTACATATAAAACAGATGAAGTGAAAAAGGAAAGCATCCAGCTACCCAATGAGGATGTCTCCCCGCTTATGGATAAAAGCGCTCCATTTATCGGTGCACCAAAAGCATGGGATGCCGGCTATTCTGGAAAAGGGGTAAAAGTCGCTGTCATTGATACTGGCGTAGACTATACCCACCCTGATTTAAAAGGAAACTTCGGTTTATACAAAGGCTATGATTTTGTTGATCATGATTATTCTCCGCAAGAGACGCCTAAAAGAGACCCTAGAGGCGAATCCACAGATCACGGCACACACGTCGCAGGAACGATTGCGGCGAATGGACAAATCAAAGGTGTCGCAAAAGATGCCACGCTTCTTGCGTACCGTGTACTTGGACCAGGTGGATCCGGGACAACTGAGAACGTCCTTGCAGGCATTGACCGTGCTGTCACTGACGGAGCAGATGTCATGAACCTATCTCTTGGAAACAGTGTCAATAACCCCGACTATGCAACGAGCATCGCACTCGATTGGGCCATGTCAGAAGGCGTTGTCGCTGTCACATCAAATGGAAACAGCGGTCCGAACAGCTGGACAGTCGGTTCTCCTGGTACGTCAAGAGATGCCATTTCTGTCGGAGCAACTCAGCTTCCGTACAGCCTTTACAATGTGAAATTCCCGAACTATTCTACGGCAAAAATCATGGGCTATTATCAAGAAAGTGATTTAAAAGCACTTGACCAAAAACAAGTCACACTCGTCCCAGCAGGTATCGGTGACGAAAAAGCATTTGAAAACATCGATTTCAAAGGAAAGGTTGCGGTGATTGAACGCGGAGCCATTGCCTTTGTTGATAAAGTGGACAATGCAAAAGCCGCTGGTGCAATCGGCGTTGTGATGTATAACAATACCGATGGAGAAATTCCAGTAGATGTACCGGGTCTCGCTCTTCCTACGATTAAGCTTTCAAAAGCTGAAGGAACAGCGCTTGTCAAAGCCATTGAGGCTGGAAACCATACAACGACTTTCTCCATTCAATTTGTCAAAGAACTCAGTGAGCAAGTAGCTGACTTCTCATCTCGCGGACCTGTTGTGGATACGTGGATGATTAAGCCTGATCTATCAGCGCCTGGCGTCAGCATTGTGAGTACGATCCCAACACATGATCCTTCGCAGCCTTACGGATATGGCTCTAAGCAAGGAACAAGCATGGCATCTCCACATGTGGCAGGGGTTGCAGCGATCATTAAGCAAGCGAAACCATCGTACTCTACTGAACAAATCAAAGCATTGCTCATGAATACAGCGGAAAAACTGTTTGACGCAAATGGCAGCCCATTCCCTCACAACACACAGGGAACAGGCAGCGTTCGAATCATCGAATCACTCCAAGCGTCTTCTATTGTTTCTGATGCCAGCTATTCTTACGGCACTTTCTTAAAAGAAAAGGGCGTTCAAATCAAAGCGAAGAAATTCAAGGTAGAAAACCTTTCAAAAGCACCGAAAACCTATACCATTGATTACAAATTCGACGGCACCGGCATTAGTACAAACGGAACGAAAAAAATCACCGTCAAAGGGAATTCCACTGGATCATTTACTTCTGCGGTACAAGTGAATTACGCAAAAACCAAAAAAGGAACGTACCAAGGCAGTATCACGATCCGCGAAAATGGCAGAAAGGTCACTGAAATCCCTACTTTATTGATTGTGAAAGAGCCTGATTACCCGCGCGTCACTTCGGTTTCAGTTGAGCCGGATAACCGTGCTGGAAGCTATGTCATTAGCAGCTATCTTCCTGGTGGTGCTGAAAACCTCGCATTCCTCGTCTACTCGACAGATGGAGAGTATTTAGGTGAAGCAGGTGTTTATCAACATGTTGATAAAGGGCAACAGCGCTTGAAATGGAACGGCACGATCAATCAAGGCCAAAAGCTAGAAGCAGGTGAATATATAATGCTTGCGTATGCGAGTTTGAAAGGCAAATCAGATACCGTTCAAACGAAAGAACCTTTCGACATTTATCCTGAATAAACGAGAATCACATAAAAAGCCTTGTATGAGCGGATAAGCTCATCAAGGCTTTTCTATCATGTATGGAGGAAAGAGAGATTGATGTTGATATTGCTATGGATCGTTTCTTTTTTTACTGCTTTTTTTCTTACGATCATCTTGGTTTGTTTTTTGACCTTTTTACACGCAAAACAGCCTCGTCCTTTTCATCAAGCATGCGAGCTGACTGTCTATGTCTCCTGTATCTATCCGCTCAGTTTGCTGGTGACAGCCGCCTTTATTTTTGCTCCTTTTCCCCTTTTACTGGCTGCGTGGACGGTAAATATACATATTATGCATCAAATGCTTCCTTTAATAAACGATACGATGTGAGCCGATCTTGCATATGATGTGTGATGGTCACAGCGATCAATTCATTTGTATGATAAGCCTTTGCTAGTGCTGTAAGCTGCTGTTTCACAGAAGATGGCGTCCCAACCACCATCCTCTTCCGATTGGCAGCCACTCGTTTTTGTTCATATGGACTGTAGGAATAAGCCTGTGCATCTTCATATGAAGGAAAGCCCCCAAGATTCTGACCCTGTTCATTGGCTAGTAAGGATAAATCTAGGCTGACAGCCAGCTTCTCTGCCTGCTCCTCTGTTTCTGCACATAAAACGAAGACCGCAAGACTGACGCGCGGCTCATCACCGAATGCTGAAGATTCGAACCGGTTGATATATTGCTCCACAGAGTCTTCTCCGCCTTCACCATTAATAAAAAGAGCAAACGTGTAGCCAGCACCTGCTTTCGCTGCAAGCCTTGCACTCTCTCCAGATGAACCAAGCATCCATACCTCTGGTGCGGTTTCTACCTTCGGAGAAGCGGTCAGGTGAGGCAGCGGGTAAAATTCATCAGCTAGATCATGTAAATAAACCTTCAATTCTTCTACCTGCTCAGGATATTGATCACCTAGACGCTTTCGCTCACCATGATGAAGTGCAATGGAAGAGATCGGCATTCCCCCAGGAGCACGCCCAATTCCAAGGTCTATTCTGCCCGGAGCTAACGCTTCGAGAACTCTGAAGTTCTCTGCTACTTTATACGCACTGTAGTGAGGAAGCATGACACCGCCTGAGCCAATGCGTATGTGTGACGTAACGGCTGATAAATGGCCGAGAAGCACCTCTGGGCTCGATCCTGCAAGCCGGTTTGAAAAGTGATGCTCTGATACCCAAAAACGGTGATAGCCCCACTTTTCCGCCTGCTTTGCCAGCTCAACGGTTTGTCTCAGCGCTTCAGCAGGCGTGGCATCTCCAATCAAAGGAGATTGATCCAGTATACTTAATTTCATGATGCTGCACCTCTTACAAACATCCCCCTCTCTCAATCGAAAGGGGGATGTCATTATTTATTTTCGATTAAAGCCCTTCTCTTTCACAAAATCTCCAAGGAAGGCACGCTTTGGCTTGCTAAAGCCCCGAAGCATCTGCTCAGACCAAGTATCTTTTCTCTCGCCGTTTGTTCGTTCTTCATAGTATGCTGAAATACGATCATCGTATTCTTTTAAATAACGATCCACATGGGCTTCATCTTGCTGATATGAGTTTTCATGATAAATCAGTTCAACTGGCAGCCGTTCCTTTTGTGAAGATGGATTAGCTGGATGCCCTACAACTAGACCGAATAACGGCAGCACATAGGAAGGTGTTTCAAGTAATTCAGAGACTTCTTTCAGCTGATTACGCAGTCCGCCGATATAGCAGATCCCAAGTCCCATTGATTCTGCGGCTACACTGACATTTTGCGCAGCCAATGCCGCATCAATCACACTAATGAGGAAGGCTTCCGTATTTTCAAGCGCCTCCTGATGGTTCTTACCTGCTTTTTGAGCAATGTAATCGTGACGTTTCAGGTCTGCGCAGAAGACAAAGAAATGCCCATTCTTTTCAACGTATGGCTGATTCCCAGCCAGTTCAGCAAGCTTGGCCTTCTTCTCCTGATCTGTTACACCAATGATGCTATACGCCTGCACATAGCTTGATGTTGAAGCGGCCTGCGCACTTTTCACAAGTGTCAGCACCTCTTCCTTTGTCAAACGCTCGTCTGTAAACGAACGGATGGATCGATGATTTAATATGGTTTCTATTGTTTTGTTCAATTCGAAGACCTCCTTCACTTCTTCTATCATAAGACAAAGTCATATTGCTTTTCAAAAATTAGAACTCGCACAAAAAAGACAGCCTATGCTTAGACTGCCCTTTACCCATTTATTTAAATAAATAACTTTGATATTTCGTTAATTGAACACTTGCGTTATATGCGATCCCGAATCCAATGAGAACAGATAAAACAGAGCTTCCCCCGAAGCTGATAAATAAGAGTGGAATCCCTGTTACAGGCATCACGCCTATGTTCATCCCAATGTTCTGGAACGTATGGATGACAATGAGTGCTGTATATCCCACACAGAAAAATGACGCAAATCGGCTATAAGGATGGATACGGTCGATCAGTACGACAAGCCGGTAGATCAGGAAGAAGAACATGATCACAACAAATGCACAGCCGACAAAGCCAAAGGCTTCTCCTATAATCGAGAAAATCATATCTGTTTGCGCTTCTGGGACATAGACTTTTAAGTTCTTAATGCCATTCCCAAAAATTTGACCTGCACCAATGGCCATGATGGCCCGATCAACCTGAAACTTGTCACTACTTGTAGCATCTTGTATTTTAGTTTGTTCAGTATTCGCGGAGCTATCTGGGATCCAAGCAGTAATTCTATTGATTTGATATTGCTTAACACCGAGACTTTCTTTAGCGAAATCAGGAAATAAAAGTACTACAGAAAGAACCGTGATTATTAAAAGTACAACAACAGAACCAATTAATGAAATTATCTTCCAATTAACACCAGACAAAAATACCATTACCATTACAATAAACATACATACTGCAGCAGTACCTGCATCCTGCATAAAGATAAGTCCCACCGGCACAGCAGACACACCAGCGATTTTTAATAGAAGAATAATATCATCTTCTAATGTCCGCTTTCCTCTAGGGGTTGCCTTTCCAATGACAGATGCGAGCATCATAATCAAACCAATTTTCATGAACTCTGAAGGCTGAAATGTTCCAATACCCGGAAGTATAAACCAACTTTTTGCTCCGTTTTTTATAGGGGCAAAGTCTTTACCAGCAATCTGAGCTGGACTCAGTTTTAGAATAATTAAAAGAAGTATCCCACCTAAAAAGATGTATATACTCAACTTTTCAAGTTGCTCAAGGTCAAAATAATTAATAGCTACAATGCAAATTGCTCCAATAAGATAATAAATGATTTGCCTTGACCATGCACTACTACCATATTGTTCAAACTGACCAGCCGCATATATAGAAATGACACTGATCGCAAAGAACGCGAAAAATATAAAAATCAAATCTCCCTGATAGTAAGGAGATGTATTCTGCTTGTTCATGAACTAACCACCTTATTACAAAACATAAAAGCCCTTATTTATATTAGATTGAAATTTTCACAAAAGCAACTCACCTTAAATATGACGGAAGATACGTCCGAAAGGTTCCAATCAATTTTCTAAAAATGAAATACTTTTCATCCTAACAATAGGAAAAAATTCCTTTCCACTCTTTCATTTCAACCCATCACAAGTCCTTTAAAAAGATTATTTTACAGATGTTAAGGGGAAAATTCAATGACCTATGTGGCGATATGACAAGCAAACATCAAGCCAGCATAAAGATGTACTGAGGAATGAGGAAAAAACCATTTTCTACGGAATAAGGCCCATTTCCCAATGATTGAGTTTACTTCAAAGTCAATTGTGGTATAATACTTGTAACAAAATGTTCACAATATTCCCTAAAAACAGACACAATTGCATCCTGACCTCTCATTTGATTTGAACATCAACTAACAAAGGAGTTGGATACGATGGATATGTTCTTTGCGTACCTATGTATTGCAACGGCTACACCCCTGTTTTTATGGTTAGAAAACAGAAAAATCGCATTAGCTTCAATTCCACCTATTTTGATTATGTGGATTTTCTTCGGTCTTTACATGACAAGCAGTTTATCTCCAACAGGACATACCTTCATGATCGCATTCTTTGCCATTAACGTGATTCTGGCTCACATTGCAGCGTTCCTCATCTATGGACTTCCATTCATTCGCAAAAGATTCAGCAGCAGATAGATATCGCACCACCAATTGGAAGCGCTATCGCAATCATCATAAAAACCACTCATCTTCGATAGATGAGTGGTTTTTTATTATTGATCTGAATGCTCAGACTGCTTTGGCGCAGACGGTGAATATCCGTCTTTGCTGTTCTCTCCGTGGCTGTAGTGAGCCGCGAAGATCCAAACAGATCCGATGACGAAGATAATCGCACAGAATAGACCAAATAGTGTATTTCCGACTTGAACAGTCCCGTTCTCGCTCTCTGTCATGTGCATGAACATGAACAGCTGCAAGAATGCTTGAATGAATGCAAAACCAAAGATAATCCATAGTTTTGCGGCACTGCCAATTTCAGCTCCAATGGCAATCCAGAATGCTAAGATTGTTAGCACGATGGATAGGATGAAACCAACTACGTGTTTCCAAGGGAAGTGATCGTGCTCTGCTGAGGAATGTGTTTTTCCAGCCATATCACAAAAGCCCCCCTAATCCGATCAAGTACACAGCTGTGAAGATGAAAATCCATACAACATCAAGGAAATGCCAATATAGACTTGAAATAAAGATCTTCGCTGCTGTTTGTGGAGTTAAACCACGTTTTTTAATTTGGAACAAGACCCCAGTAATCCAGAAGATACCGATTGATACGTGTAGTCCGTGAGTTCCTAAAAGAACAAAGAATGCAGACCAATACGCACTTGTATGGATGCTGGCACCCTCGTGTACATAATGGAAGAACTCATAAATCTCAAAGCCAACGAATCCTGCACCTAGAAGCAGTGTAAGAATTGTCCAAATGACAACCCCTTTTGTACTTCCACGGCGCATTTCATGAACGGCAATCCCACATGTAAATGAGCTCACTAATAGCAGGAATGTCATGATCAATACAAGCTTCATATCAAATAGCTCAGCTGGTAAAACGCCGCCAGCTGTTCTGCCATGAAGAACAAAGTAGGTCGCAAAAAGTGTTGAGAATAACACGATTTCCGCGCCAAGGAATATCCAGAAACCAAGGATGTTTAAACGTCCGGTTTCAGACTGATATTCAAGCGGTGCATTTGCATAGCTGCTATCATTATGTCCCATTACTTCTGCGCCTCCTTATTCTTTTTCTCTGTTTCAATCACTTCTTCAACAGGAATGTAGTAGCCATCGTCATATTCAAATGAACGTAAAATCATTGTTGCGAATACACCGATTAAGCCGATAACGCCAATCCAGTACCATTCAAATACAAGACCGAATGCACCAAGTCCGAAGAATGCAGACATGATCAGTGGTCTGCCTGAATTGTGCGGCATGTGAATTTTCTTGAACTCTTTTTCTGGATGAACGTCCACATTGTTTTTCTTCCAATGATGGAATGCATCTGGTGTTGTCACTTCTGGAAGTGCTGCAAAGTTATAATGCGGCGGAATTGCAGAAGATGTCGCCCAGTCAAGTGTACGTCCTTCTCCCCAGCTGTCTCCAGACACTTCACGTTTTGCGTGTCTCCAGCTGTAGTAAATGTTATAGCAAAGGATGATGAATCCGATACCCATCATGAATGCACCAATTGTTGAAATAAAGTTTAGTGCAGTCCAGCCATCTTCTGGTCCATACGTATAAATACGTCTTGGCATTCCTTGCAGTCCTAAGAAGTACTGCGGGAAGAAACAGATATTGAATCCGATCATGAATACCCAGAAGAACCATTTGCCGATTCTTTCGTTTAACTTGTAGCCAAACATTTTTGGATACCAGAAAACGAGACCAGCGAAACAAGCAAATACAGTACCTGCGATTAATACATAGTGGAAGTGGGATACAAGGAAGTACGTATTATGGTACTGGTAATCCGCAGCTGCCATCGCAAGCATAACCCCAGTTACACCACCGATCACGAAGTTCGGGATGAAACCAAGTGCCCAAAGCATTGGTGATGTAAAGCTGATACGACCGCGATACATCGTAAAGAGCCAGTTAAAGATTTTAACACCTGTTGGTACAGAAATCGCCATTGTTGTAATCGAGAAGAATGAGTTAACCGCTGCACTGTTCCCCATTGTAAAGAAGTGGTGAACCCACACAAGGAAGCTCAGAACAGAGATTGCCACAATCGATACAACCATCGCTTTGTAACCAAACAACTGCTTTCTTGAGAACGTCGCAAAGATTTCTGAGAAAATACCGAAAGCCGGCAGGATCACGATATATACCTCAGGATGTCCCCAAATCCAGAAAAGGTTCGCCCAAAGCATTGGCATACCGCCTGCTTCGAGTGTAAAGAATGCAGAACCGAATAAACGATCAAATGTCATAAGTGCTAAAGCAACTGTTAATACAGGGAAAGCGAAAACGATGATGACAGACGTAATCAATGTTGTCCATGTAAACATTGGCATACGCATAAGTGTCATACCTTTTGTACGCATTTTTAAGATGGTCACCATGAAGTTAATACCTGTCATCAGTGTACCAATACCTGCAATTTGGAGCCCGAGCAAGTAGTAGTTTTGTCCAGGTCCTGGTGAGAAATCATTTCCGGCGAGCGGCATGTAACTCGTCCAGCCTGCACTTGGTGATCCTCCAATAACGAAGGAAATGTTGAACAGCATTGCTCCGACCATGAATGTCCAGAAGCTAAGGTTGTTCAAATACGGGAATGCAACGTCACGTGCACCAATTTGAAGAGGAACAACGACGTTGATTAAACCAATTAAAAATGGCATCGCCATGAATAGAATCATGATCGTACCATGTGTCGTGAAAATTTCATTATAGTGGTTGGAATCTAAAAACGTATTATTAGGAAGCGCCAGCTGTGCGCGCATCATCAGTCCGTCTACCCCACCGCGGAAGAACATAATCACAGCAGCAAGGATATACATGATCCCTAGCTTTTTATGGTCAACTGATGTTAGCCATTCTTTCCAGAGCCATTTCCACTTTTTGAAGTATGTTAAAACAAAAACGATGGCAATGGAAGTAAGAGCGATAGAAATTTGCGCACCAAGAATTAATGGGTCTCCAGTTACAAAAAACTCATCCCATTTTAAATGCATAACGGCCTCCTCCTTTCCTTAGTCAGTTTATTCACTATCTAGTTTTCTTTTATAGTTCTTCACATTCTCGAAAGGATCTGTTTTGGAATGCGGAGAAACTGATTGATAACCTAAACGTTTGCGTGCTTGGAGTGCATATTCAGAGTCCTCTCCATGCTTCGCAAAAGATAAATGTGTTGATGAGAATGTCTGCACATCTGCTGCATCAGGAAGCATCAGGATGTCATACGTTTTTTTCGTTAACTTTGGTGCTTCTTTTTTCGTTTTGTTTACCCATTTATCATAGTCAGACTGCGTCATCGCATTGACTTTGAATTTTTGCTGAGCAAAGCCCTCACCTGTGAAGTTGGCGTTTCTTCCTTCGTATGTGCCTACTTCATCAGCTTGAAGATACTGTTCCATTTCCATTCCAGCCATCGCATACTTCTCCCCGCCTAGCTGAGGAATCCATAGTGATGCCATTGTATCAGCGGAAGTGATTTTGAATAAAATCGGCTGTTCTTTTGGAATGTTTAAGTAGTTCACTGTTTCAATATTTTCCTCTGGATAACTAAAGATCCATTTCCAATCAACTGCTGTAGCATAAATGACAAGTGGATCTTTATGGCTTGTTGCTTGAGGTGCCTCTTCCAAAGAGTAAATTGTTTTGACAGTTGGAACTGAAAGGGCAGCAACGATTAATATTGGGATCACTGTCCAGACAACTTCTAGAAGCGTATTCCCGTGTATTTCTGGGTTATAAGAGGCGTTTCCAACGTCCTTACGCTCACGGTATTTAACCAAAATGATGGTAAACAGTACAAATACCGCGCCAACGATAAAGAGCATAAATCCGATAGATAAAAGGATTAAGTCTTTTTGTTGTGCTGCGACAGGTCCTTTAGGATCTAAAACAGCGATATTGCTGCAACCTCCTAATACAAAAACACTCACGAGCATCGCTAATAAAAGCATAGGTTTAATGGCTCTGAACAAGAAGATCACCATCCTTCCTTAGATAATGTATAAATTGCTGAATAATTGTGAAAAGCCATCTGCCTTCGAAAACTTTTCTTCCCTTTGTAATGCTATCAAAATCTGTAGGAGTTAGCTTCCCTTTTTTCAAAAGTTCATTTATTTTTCAACAGATTTCTATTAAAATGTCATAAATTCGACATAAATTTATATTATTGCATACACAATAAATTTACAGGAATTTGAAAAGTTGAGAGTTGAAGGCAAAGGACATACAATCTAGAACTTTGTCAAATTTAGGTTTACCACAATAAAAAAGTTTGGTCAAATTTCAATTTAACTTAATGAAATTTTATCTAGGTAAACAATTTCGAGATAGGTATCCCCACATTTAACAAAAACCTTACTCATTTTAACGCAAGTTCACAAGAAAAGAAAGGATCGATCTTCAGTCTGTGCGCTGTAACAATTGGTAATGCTGATGAATAAGTGGAATCTCACTAAAGACTTCCAGCAAAAAACCGGCTCATCGCCGGCATCCTGCATTTATTCATCTCTTACCAAGATGTCAGGTCGTCTATAGATGTCCCCTTCATGCTCGATGTCAATGTACGTCCACTTGCCCGTATAGGTTAAAAAGCGATTCTTCTCTTTTTCTACTACCATCGTATCCTCTGATTTCAGTCCAGGCAATGAAGGATTCCAGGTGAACACTTGATGAAGCTGAACCTCCTCCTTCGATGAGGGAACGGCAATGATTTCTCTAGATACAAAGCCAGTCTTTCCCCCTTGGTGAAGTTTTTTCCAACTATCTGAAAATCCTTCTTTTTCGTACTGAACAATTCCTGCCTTCAGTACATCTCCAATGGTTTTTCCGGGACGGGTGGCCGCATTCATGACCGTGTCAATTCGCGCAAGCCGTTCCTTGTTTTCTTCAAGCTCCTTCGGAAGCTGACCAAAGTAAACGGATCTTGTCACATTGGCCACGAGTCCGTGCCGTTCAGCACAAAGCACAACAAGTGCATGCTTTTGAAGCGCCTTTTCTGTTGGAGTCGGATGACGGTATTGATGGATACGGTCATCTGTTGCCACGAGCAGCACTTCAATCGTCATGCCTTGCGCAATCGCTTTTTGGGCGACAAGCGAAGCGATTTCATGCTCCGTTTGCCCTGGAACGATTTCTTTACAGACACTCTCTACAATAACAGCTGTTTCATGGCAAAGGGTTTCATATTGACTGAGCTGTGATGCCGAAAGGATCGATCGAACGTGCGACAAATCTGGCTCGATCCACTCAAACCCTTCCATTTGAATGTCTGCCCCTATTCGTTTGCCTTTTGTGAGTGTGTGAATGTAGGGGGCATCATCCTCATACCAATCCATTGTGACCACTTGAAAGGGATGGTCGAAATACGCCATTTCTTCTTCAATGATCCGCTTTTCTTCCATTTGATTCACAATCAGGACAATGTCGTCTTTCAACACGAGCAGCTGACACACGCCCTCTGGCGTATTTAACACAATGTGATTCCTTCTTCCTCCTGTGAGCCAGGAGAAGTTATTTCTCTTTCGGATCAGGACACCGTCGAGTTGTTTTTCTTCCATTAAGGTTCTTACCTGTTCAATCATCTAATCACCTGCCTGTATGGAGTGTTTGAATGAAACGTTTAAAAGCTGTTTTCCCTTGCTCGGTTCTTTTAAACACACCCGCCTGCGAGAGAATTCGAGAAAAAATATAGCCGATTTCTTTTTGTAAAATGGCTTCTGTATTGTCCTCTGTGAAGATGTTCTCTTCAAGCAGGCGCTTCGCCCATGTTTCGTGCTTCGTGATTGCAGGGCGGGCTTTGATTTCTTCAAGTGGTTTTTTGGATAGCAGCGCCGCTTTTAACTGGCTTAATTCCTCAGCTAATCTGCCAGGAAGGACGGCAAGACCCATCACTTCAATTAACCCGATATTCTCTTTTTTAATATGATGGACTTCTTCGTGCGGGTGGAAGATCCCGTCTGGGTGCTGTTCGTCTGTACGGTTATTACGCAGCACTAGATCTAATTCATAGTCATCCCCATGGCGGCGTGCGATCGGTGTAATGGTATTGTGCGGAGTCTCTCCTGTATGAGCGATCAGCCCCACTTCTTCATCTGAATACATTTTCCACTTGTTTAAGATAAAGTCCGCTGCGCCGGCGAGCGTTTGCCGGTCGTTACTTTGAAGCCGAATCACAGACATCGGCCATTTTACAATGCCAGCCCTCACATTTGGAAACGCTTTGATTGAAAAGACGTCTTCCATCTCTGCTTTCGCCATCGGAAATTCATGAGCACCGCCTTGAAAATGGTCATGGCTTAATATACTGCCTCCAACAATAGGAAGGTCGGCGTTCGATCCAATGAAATAGTGCGAGTATATAGATATGAAGGAAAGCAGACGTTCAAAGGTCTTTTTTGTGATGTTCATCGGCTCGTGTTCGCCCTTGAACACAATACAATGCTCGTTGTAATACACATAAGGTGAAAATTGCAGAAACCACGATTCGTCTGTGAGCGTGACAGGGATAATCCGGTGGTTCTGTCTCGCTGGATGATTGATCCGCCCCCCAAACCCAACGTTTTCTTTACAAAGCAGACAAAGAGGATATTGCTTTTGACTGAGCTTCTTGGCTTCAGCGATCGCTTTTGGATCCTTTTCCGGTTTCGATAGATTAATAGTGATTTCCAGCACACCATCATCTGTTGTTGTAAACCACTGCACATTTTTGGCGATTCTGCCTGTATGAATATAATGTGCATGCTGCTGCATCTCATAGAACCAGCTTGTGGCAGCCCTTGGTCCTTCATGCTTGCGTTTCTCTTCAAACTTCGCATAGATAACACTTGGAGGCGCCACCAAGCAGCCCATGATTTTTGCATCTAGTAAATCACGATACGTATCCGTCCCCTCAGGAATAAGGCCTGTTTCTACTGCCCAATCAAGTATCGGCATTAAGATGTCTTCAAGGTCGTTTCCAGCTGAGACCGTCCTTGTTTCAGCGTCATCGAGCCCAAGCACCTCAAGCAGTCGATTCCTTGTATAATCGATATCTAGTGGTGATATCAGCTCTTTATTGATCCCGTATTGAATCAGCTGTTCCAGCTTTTCAAAAATATCAATCGCCATTCCCTCTGTCCCCTCTCTTGCCTGCCTGTTATGCTTTATTCACTTTGGTAGCCTTCTGGATGTTTCTGAAACCAATCCCACGCACTTTGAATGATGGTGTGAAGATCTGCATATTGAGGCTTCCAGCCCAATTCTTGCAGTGCCTTTTCAGAAGAAGCAATCAGCTTTGCCGGATCTCCCGCACGTCTTTTGACCACCTGTGCCGGGATGGCATGCCCCGTTACTTCCCTTACGGCTTCTACGACCTGCTTCACAGAGAAGCCTGTGCCATTTCCTAAGTTGTATGTCGCACTTCCCTTTCCTGCACGCAGACGATCAACGGCTAAGATGTGCGCCTCAACTAAATCCATGACATGAATGTAATCTCTGATGCACGTGCCGTCCTCTGTCTCATAATCATCACCGTAAATCATGATCTGATCCCGTTTTCCTAAAGCAACTTGAAGAATAATCGGAATCAGATGTGTCTCAGGCTGATGATCTTCACCGACAAGCCCTTCTGTATGAGCACCGGCTACATTAAAATAGCGAAGCACAACGTATTCCAGGCCATATGCTTGCTCAGACCACTTCAACATTTTTTCAATCGCTAGTTTCGTTTCTCCATAAGGATTCGTCGGGTTCGTCTCATCCGTTTCAACAATCGGCACACGCTTTGGTTCACCGTACGCGGCAGCGGTTGAAGAAAATACGATGTGCTTCACATCAAATTCATTCATCACCTGAAGTAAAGCCGTTGCCCCTCCGACGTTGTTGTCATAGTACTTGAGCGGGTCCGTCACACTCTCACCAACAAGTGAATCTGCTGCAAAGTGCATCACCGCTTCAATTTGATGCGTTTGAAAAACCCGTCTTAAAAAAGCTTGATCTCTTAAATCTCCTTCTTCTAATACAGATCCCTCTACAACAGCTTCTTTATGACCTGTCTGCAAATTATCAACTACCACCACTTGTTCGCCTTTATCTAAAAGAGCCGCTACCGCATGACTGCCAATGAAACCTGCTCCTCCACAAACTAAAATTGTCATCAATCTTCCTCCTTCGTTAATTCTCTTGCGCCGCCTCCAATTCCAGCTGTGTAAAAGGAGGCTTGAATGCCCGTTTTTTCTTGATACATCGCACCTGTTTCTTCTATAAATGAGTCCAGCAGCTCTTCTTTCACAATGCTGATCGTGCAGCCGCCAAAACCTGCTCCTGTCATACGAGAGCCTATCGTCCCAGGATGAAGCCAAGCAGCTTCAGCAAGTGCATCTAGTTCAAGTCCAGTCACTTCATAATCATTCTTTAAAGAAAGATGAGAAGCCTTCATGAGAGCACCTAGTTCTTCCATTTTATCATCTTTCAGAAAATTTACTGCTTTCATGGTCCGCTCGTTTTCCGTCACCACATGTCTTGCACGTTGGCGGCACGTGTCATCTTGAATCAAGTGGGCATGCTGGGCAAATTCTCCCGCAGTGAGCTCACATAAATGCGCAATGTCCATTTCTTTTCTAAGGTCGTTTAAAGCAGATTGACACTCTGACCGGCGTTCATTGTATTTGGAGTCTGCCAGTGTCCGCTTTTTGTTTGTATTCGCAATCACAAGCGCCAGCCCCTCTTGCCGAAACGGACTGTATTCAAAGGCAAGGGTGGAACAATTGAGTAAAATGGCGTGATCTTCTTTTCCGAGGGCAATCGAAAACTGATCCATAATGCCGCAATTGACGCCAATGAAGTCATTTTCTGCACGCTGCGAAAGAAGGGCAAGATCAACATGTGATGTGCCGAATGAAGACCATTCATTGATCAAGACAGCTGTGACGAGCTCAATGGAGGCAGATGAGGACAGCCCTGCACCATTTGGAATATTGCCGCCGTACACGATATCAAAGCCTTCTTTGATATCCATACCTGCTTCTATAAACTGATTGAACACTCCCTTTGGGTAGTTCGCCCAGCCGTCCGATTCTGCGTAAGCGATTTCAAAAAGGTCGAATTCTTTCACACCATCTTCTTCAAAGTTTAAGGAATACATTCTGACGCGTCCATCTGACCGTTTTGCACCGGCAGCATACGTACCGAGAGTGAGCGCGCAAGGGAAGACATGACCTCCATTGTAATCGGTATGTTCACCAATCAGATTCACCCTCCCTGGGGCGAAAAAATAACGAAGTTCTTCTTTATCTCCAAATTGCTGGTGAAATGCTGCGCGTAACCTATCGATCATATCCATTCCCCTTTTCTCTTCTGATAATCTTATTTTAGTTGCCTCAACAGCGGAAGTTCAATGGTAAAAAAACCGTTAAAAAATACCCTTTTTTTGCTGTGGAATGGTACGATGTGATATGAGGTGTACCATGATTCAAAATAGAAAAAGGTTGTTTTTTGCTGTGAAGGGGGATTTCCAATTTGAAGAAGGAAGCATTTGCATTTCGTTTTCACCATTCTGATGTTACATTGCCAGCGCAAATATGGTCTGTTGGCTGGGAAGTTCAATCATCTTCGTTATACAGCTGGAATGGCGTAGAGCGGAAGGATCAGGGCAAGTGCATCTTTCAGCTCACACTGTCTGGACATGGCATGATTGAAATCGGACAGAAGCGATTCAAAGTATTGCCGGGGCAGGCCTTTCTCGTGAAAAGCCCAAGTGCCTATCAATATTATTTTCCAGAGGACAGTGAGCATTGGGAATTTCTATATTTGACGCTTTACGGGGAAGCCTGCGATCTTTGCTTTGATCAATTTATGGATCAAGGAAAGCAGGTCATGCGTTTTCATCCAAATTCAAAACCGATCCGCCTGCTGAAGAAAATTTATGATGAAGCCAGTGAAAGACGGATTACCAATCCATTTGAGGGGTCTAGCCTTGCTTATCAATTTGTCATGGAACTGTATTCATATTTGCCAAAGCTTGAGGGACAAATGGAGAAATGGCCTGAGCCCATCGTCCAAGCAGCCTTGTTTGCAAGCCATCATTTTCACGAGGAAATTGGCCCAGACGATATGGCAGCTGCGGCACGTTTATCCAAAAGTCATTTTACGAGGGAATTCAAAAAGGCAACTGGCTTCACACCGATTCACTACTTAACCAATATTCGATTAGAAAAGGCGGAAACGTTACTGAAAACAACGAAATATTCGATTGAAGAAATCGCCATACAGTGCGGCTACCGAAATGCGAATTACTTGAATAAAGTCTTTCGAAAAAAAATCGGCATGTCTCCAAAGCAATTGCGGGAAACAAGCGATGCATAATAAAAAGCAGCCGCTTTCAATTGGCTGCTTCTTTTACGCTTTCGTCAGATCAACACGAATTCTCCCTTGTCTTAAAACAATGGTCATTTGCGTGTCAGGGGTCATTAAGTTTTCTAAAATGTCTGTTGCCGTTTGAAGCGCAATGTCCATGCGGTTGATCTTTTCCTTTTCTTGTTCTGAAAACGCTTCTGGATGTGCGGTCATTTCTTTGACCAGCCTCAGCACTTGTTCATGCTGCTTTTCTGTTTGTTGATATATGGCATCATATAATGCGTCTGGCCTGCTGCTCATTTCACATCACCTATCTTTTTTCATGTGTTAAATCGCATCTTCTTTTGTTTTCTTAAAGACGAACCATTTACTGGCGACATAATTGACCACCACAATCACAAAGTTGACAAGAATTTTTGCGACAGTTTCATTGAGCGCCATTTGGCTCACAAATAAAATCATCAGCCCTAGATCTACACCTAGAGACATGAGACGGACACTAAAAAATGAAGAAAGCTCACGCATAAGACTTTTTGTGTCACGAGCCTTTTGCTTGAAGACATACTTCTTATTGGTGATATAAGCAAAGAGAACAGCAAATACCCATGAAACAACCGTTGCTGTTTTATAATCCATGGAAAACATCTCAACGAATAAATAGAAGCTGACTATATTGACAATGGTTGTGCACACACCCATAACAAGATACATGACAACTTCTTGATACTTTTGAAAAAGGCTATACATGTCTTTCTTCATTCCTTCTTGGTGGTTTCTGTTTCTTTTAGAATACCATCTTGAGAAGAACTTCCCAAACGAACAATATGTACGTCCTGCAAAGATGAAATTTGTTCTAATTGATGGCATATGACAACCTAATCGGTTTATATGAGTCAAATGATTTAGGTCTTTATCATTATTTTAATTTATAATCTTTTAACTGACTTTACAATTGTTTATTATTAGAAATAAGAAATCAATAATTTTGGGTTTTTTAGTCATTTTTTTAGGAACGTGGTAGGTGATAGTTTTTACAAAATAGGTTAAATGTCATCATTTTTCGGCAAAAATCTAATTTGTGCTGTTTTCACACACACGTACAGTTACTAGACGGTTTGTTCAAGTCATTGGTTGCAGATGAATATGTCTTATTGAACTGGAGGATATTATGGATACGCAAGTGAAAAGAAGAGTTGACGAAGAGTGGGTTTATTTGATTCAGGAAGCGAAAAAAATTGGACTAGGCATCGAAGAAATACAAGCTTTTTTAACATCCAACGGTGATCAGAAGATGATAAACAAACCGTAAATCAACGCCGTTATCCTTTGTCTTTCAGACTGCTTTGGCTAAAAGTTCTGACCTTTCAATTGACCTTTTGAAAATCCTTTCATGACGATACGCTACAATAATTGAACACCTCTTTATACCAATCCCTTCCACTCAATGGGGTTCTGTCTTTCTATATTAGGAGGACAGTCCGTTTCCCGTTCTTTATATGATCTCTTTTTAGCTGCCATTCATGAAAATTGCCCATCTCTTATTATAAAACCAAGCTTCCCACCCATATAGTAAGCATGAGAACATCGAGAAAAAAGAAAGGTGGGTAGTGCATGAGTTCAGATTCCCTTTCCTATTATCACCAAAAAAAGGATCAGTATTATCACGGTGTAAACCCTGTCATCGTCAGCCGTATTCGTGAGGAATGGACGTCTATTTTGGATATCGGATGCGGCACAGGCAAGCTTGGAAAAATCCTTAAACAAAAGGACCGGACCATTTACGGGATTGAATCTTTTGAGAATGCAGCAAAGCAGGCTGAGCAGGAGCTAGATCATGTTCTATGCGGCAATATTGAACAGATGGCTCTCCCTTATCAACATGAACAATTTGACTGCATCATTTTCGGAGACGTACTCGAACATTTATTGGACCCGTGGGCTGTTTTAAAAAAGGTCAAACCCTTCCTTAAAAAAGAAGGTGCCATCCTGTCATCCATTCCGAATATCGGCCATATTTCAACGGTTTTAGAATTACTAGCCGGCAGATTTTCTTATACAGATGCAGGGTTAATGGATCAAACCCATTTACGTTTCTTTACCCTTCACGAAATTCATGCACTCTTTCATTCAGCGGATTTTCGCATTCGCGAACTTGAAGCCATTCGCGTACAGCACCCTTCCTATGCGAGTGTGATGAATGATTTACATGAATTACTCGTGAAGCACGGCATCCGTTTTGATTTTAACGAAGCAGCTACAGCCTATCAATATGTGGTTGAGGCGGTTCAATTCAATGAGTAACCCCACTATCCTATTTGTTTTATGTGTGAATGATGAGTCGATGTTTCAAGCTTGCTTCCAGCAGCTCGCTTCACTTCCTGCTCCGCATGGTTATCATGTGGAGGTCTTGCCGATTAGACAGGCATCCAGTATGGCCTCTGGATATAATGAAGCCTTCGCTCATCCTGCTCAGTTTAAAATATATCTTCATCAAGATACACTGATCGTCAAACAGCATATGCTCCTCGAGCTCATCCCCCTTTTTTTGCAAAATCCGTCACTTGGCCTGCTTGGGGTGATAGGTGCAGAAAGTGTGCCTGACAATGCGATTTGGTGGGAAAGCCAGGATTGTAGGGGGAAAGTGATTGAATATCGGCACGACACCTATCAGCTGCTTTCGTTTGAATCGGGTCGTCAACAAGCGGAGACCCAAGATTATATCAAAGCTTCGGCTATTGACGGTCTCTTCATGGCGACTCAACATGATATTAGGTGGCGTGATGATCTCTTTGACGGCTTTCACTTCTATGATGTATCGCAGTCTTTTGAATTCGTGAAGCAAGGATATGAGGTCGGGATCGCTAGACAAGAAGAGCCTTGGTGTATACACAAATGCGGAGATCATTTTGATGCAGAAGCATATGAAAAAGCGAGACAAACATTTCTTGCGAATTATCGGTAGAAAGCACCCTTTTCGGGTGCCCAGATTGTTGATAAAGGGCTAAAATGAACTTTATTTTAGCCCTTTGTCTTCTTTTCAGCGTGATAGAAAACCTTTGAAGTCTAGGAAGAACGAGCACTGGCGCGGAGCGAATTTGACATTCGTGAGCACCAGCGCGCAGGACTGACAACGAATGCGAGGGTTTGTCTACACGCTGAGCACCCTTTTCGGGTGCCTTTTTTATGCTATACTGTCATAAACAACCAGATCGTCTCATATGCATTGGAGTACCTTGTCCCTAATTCGTACAAAGGAGGAAACAATGGCAGACAAAAAAGTTCATTATAAGAAGGTTGCCGCTTCAGAGGATTTTCGAAAACTTCTTGAGGAAAAACGCAGATTTATCGTACCGATGACGATTTTCTTTTTTCTCTTTTACTTTTCACTTCCGGTTGCTACATCCTACTTCACCTTTTTGAACACACCGGCAATTGGTGCTATCTCATGGGCTTGGTTATTCGCCCTCACACAATTTGTCATGACATGGGTTTTATGTGGACTTTATGCGAAAAAAGCGGCTCAGTTCGACAAATATGTAAGCGCTTTAAAAAATGAATCGAGAGGTGATGACGAATGAGCATGACCGCTTTTATTTTATTCGTAGCGATCGTAGGGCTCACATTGGTCATCACATATTTTGCTGCGAAGAAAACAAGCAGCGCGAGTGATTTTTACACAGCAGGCGGAGGTCTGACAGGGTTTCAGAACGGTCTTGCCATCGCAGGCGATTATATGTCCGCTGCATCATTTTTAGGAATTGCCGGAATGATCGCGTTAAATGGATTTGACGGTTTTTTCTATAGCATTGGTTTTCTGGTGGCGTATCTTGTCGTTCTTTACGTTGTGGCCGAACCGCTTCGAAATCTAGGGAAATATACGATGGCAGATATGATTGCTGCACGATTCAAACGGCCTGCCATTCGAGGGGTTGCTGCCTTTAACACGATCACGGTATCTACTTTTTATATGATTGCACAGCTTGTTGGAGCAGGCGCATTGATTAAACTGCTTCTTGGCATTGATTATTGGATCGCCGTGTTGATCGTGGGTGTCTTGATGACCATTTATGTGGTGTTTGGCGGCATGATTGCTACCAGCTGGGTACAAATCACAAAAGCCGTTCTCCTCATGCTTGGAACCTTGATCATTTCACTGCTTGTGTTTGCAAAGTTTGATTTTAGTCTGCTGAAGATGTTCGAGCAGATGAAAACAGCGACCCCGCTCGGCGAGTCGTTCCTACATCCGGGGAATAAATATGATGTGCCATTGGAAACCCTGTCTCTGAACCTTGCCCTAGTGCTTGGTACGGCCGGTTTGCCACATATTTTGATCCGTTTTTATACGGTAAAGGATGCCATTTCCGCGCGAAAATCTGTCCTTTCAGCCACTTGGATCATTGGGATTTTTTATTTAATGACAGTTTTCCTTGGCTTCGGTGCCGCTGCCTTTGTCGGATCAGAAGCGATCACAGCAGCCGATGCAGCAGGGAACATGGCCGCACCTCTGCTCGCACAAGCCCTTGGAGGAGATTTCTTATTTGCCTTTGTTTCCGCAATCGCCTTTGCGACCATATTAGCTGTGGTGACAGGACTCGTATTATCCGCCGCATCTGCTTTTGCCCATGATTTTTATAGTCAGATCATCCGCAAAGGGAAAGCGAGTGAACGAGAACAGGTCAAGGCCGCACGCTTTGCTTCAATTGGCGTGTCCATCCTCTCCATCGCCCTTGCGTTATTTGCCCAGTCCTTAAACGTTGCTTTTCTCGTGTCTCTAGCCTTCGCAGTTGCAGCAAGTGCGAATTTACCATTGATTATCTTCACTGTCTTTTGGAAACGATTCAACTCCACTGGCGCCATTGCAGGGAGCTTAACAGGTCTTCTGAGCGCACTCATCATCGTATCGCTCAGCCCAAGCGTCTGGGACCCATCGGGAGCAGCCATCTTCACAGGCGAGCCGCTCATCCCGCTGTCGAACCCAGGGATTATCTCTATCCCACTTGGATTCCTTGCCGCTTACTTAGGCACCATTTTCTCCTCTGAAAAAGCAGATGAAGAGACCTTTACAGAAATTCAAGTAAAGGCACATACAGGCATGCATATGGATACTGATTCATAAGGAAAAGCCGGCTCAACAGCCGGCTTTTTTGTGTTCTTTCTATTTAAAAACAGGTCTCAATACGGTTTAAATTGACCCTTTAATTTATTTTTATACCTTTCTAATCTAGCAATTCTTCTAAACGTGATCAAAGAGCAGCATGCAATGATGATCAACAGAATTTCATGATCTTCCCCTCTGTTATCAAAGATACTCTTCATTCATATCCCCTCCCCATTATGGATCGTATTTGTGGACACATATTCTCCCAAATGAAGTCATTCCTATGTTATCATTTTAAACACATATTGGAAATTATTTTAGGCTCTGGAGGTATTCACCTTTTATATAGAGTACTCTTAGGTTAAACACATCAATAACAGTCAAAAAACGCCTACAAGAAAGACGTGAGATCACATATGCGTAGAATTTATTCTGCAAAATTATTATTCGAATCCATCTCATCACCAAGTGTTAGATCAGATAAGATCTTTGAAGAACGAATCATCTTGGTTAGAGCAAAAAACCGCCGTAAAGTGAAGGAAATAGTAAAACACAGCTTTCCAAAAGACACCTTTGATAATGCGGATGGTGGACAAACAACCACAAAGTTAGCAGCCGTCCTAGATATCTTTGAGCTTGTAGATAGCTTAGAAGAAGAACCACTACACTTAAGTGAAGTGTACAGTCGCCACCTTATTTTTGATAAAGAAACATCTGCTGAAGAAGCCATTGAGGCATATTCTTTAGACCAATAAAAGAAGCCGGCTATTGAGCCGGCTTTCAGATTGTTGACAAAGGGCTAAAATGATCTTTATTTTAGCCTTTTGTCTTCTTTTCAGCGTGTGAAAGAAAACCCTTGAAGTCTAGGAAAGACAGCTGCTTTTGCGGAGCGAATTGAACATTCGTGAGCACCAGCGTGCAGGACTGACAACGAATGCGAGGGTTTGTCTACACGCTGAGACATGAATTGAGTCATTCATGTCTTCTACAGGTTAAAGAGATGCTTTTTCTGATACAACAAGTGATTTTAGTTCTTCTGCTGCTTTTTTTGGATCCGTGCTTTGGCTAATGGCGCTAATGATGCTAATGCCATCTGCTCCTGCTTGTATGACTGGTGAAGCATTTTCATATGTGATGCCGCCAATCCCAACAATCGGAATATGAAGACCATGACGACGTACTTCGGTGATCAAAGACACACCTTGGACACTGCGTGTATCCTTTTTCGTCTCTGTTGGGTAGACCGGACCCATCCCGACATAATCTGCCCCGTCCTTCATCGCTTGTTTCACTTCATCTATATGATGAGTGGACACGCCTAATAGTTTATTTCCGATCCTCTGACGCACGTCTTGTGCATTTGTATCTTCCTGACCAACATGGACACCATCTGCATCAAGATCTATCGCTAGCTGTACATCATCATTTACGATAAAAGGGACATTCGCTTCTTGGCACAGGGCTTGTATGTCCCTCGCCAATTGCTTCTTCTCTTCACCTTGCAGGGCTCCTTCACCCTTTTCACGAAATTGAAACATGGTGATCCCGCCTTGAATGGCTTCTTTCACGACATCAAGCGGATGCCTGCTTGTATTCGTTGTTCCCATAATAAAATAAACCGATAATTGCTGTTTGATTTGCTGTTGATCAGCCTTTGTCATGCGAAACTCCCCCTATTTTCCCCACCGTGATCACATCATCGCTATTTGTGTTTGATAATGCGTTTAACAATTCTATTTGAAAGGTTCCTGGTCCACTCCCTTTTGTCTGCTGAGCTGCCTTTTCAGCTGCGACACCATAAAACAGCAGAGCAGCTGCCGACGCATGAAGCGGCAGTTCATCCGTTGCACAGAATGCGCCGATGACAGATGTGAGTAAACAGCCAGTCCCTGTCACCTTTGTCAGCCATTCATGTCCATTATGAATGGACAGCACCTCATCTCCATCTGACACCACATCGACTTTTCCTGTAATCACCACAACGGTCTGAAATACTTTTGCCGCTTGCTTCGCTAATGCAGATACATCCCCATTCGTCTCTTTCGCATCAACGCCTTTTGACTGCCAGCCATCCACTCCGAGTAAATGAGCGATTTCAGCAGCATTTCCTCTCACAACGGATATCTTTACTTGCTGTAACAGCTGTTTCGCCGCTCTCGTTCGAAACGTTGTCGCACCTGCCCCAACAGGATCTAATAGAACAGGTACACCTTTCTCATTGGCCGCTTGTCCTGCGATGACCATAGCCTCCACAGTGTCCTTTGTCAGTGTGCCAATATTGAGTACAAGTGCATCCGCTAATTGCGCCATTTCGGCGACCTCCTCTTTGGCATTTGCCATGACCGGAGAAGCACCTAAAGCAAGCAGGCCATTCGCTGTAAAGTTCGTCACGACTTGATTGGTGATATTATGGACAAGTGGATTTTCCGCTCGAACCTTCTCCAATAGATGAGACGCGCAGCTTATTTTCATCAGTATCGTCCTCCCTTTTACTCTGCATCCCAAACATAGGATTTAGTATGCTTTAACCATTCTCTTGCTGCAAAGGACAAATAGCGGTCCTTTCGCCAAATAACACCCAAATGCCATGGGATAGATGGGTGTAAGGAAATAACCTTCACCTTTTCAGGATCAAGATCTCGGCAGATCCGTTCAGGGAGAAGCCCGATCCCAAGGTTCTCGGCTACCATTTCACTAATGAAATCCCATTGAGACGTTTCATAAATGACATTTGGCCGGAACCCTGCATTCATACATTCATTCAATATTCGGCTGTGCAGAACAAAATCTTCTCTAAAGAAAATAAAAGACTCTTCATTCAAATCAGCTAAATGCACCTCATCACGCCCTGCCATCGGATGCGATGGATGCGTCACAAGCTTCATGTTCTCTTTAATAATGGTGTACGTATGAAAAATTTTATCATTTGCAGGCAGAACAATGACACCAATATCTAACGACCCATCCTCGACGCCTTCCTCAACTTTAATGGAGCCGTGCTCCACCAATTGAAATGTGACATCTGGATACTGCTGGCGGAATTCTCCCATGACATTTGGGAAAAAACTCGATCCAATCATCGGCGGCAGTCCGATGCGGATATGCCCTTTTTTGACATTCATTAAATCATTTAATTCACTCGTTAAATTCTGAAATGATTGGGTGATTTCACTCGCCTGTGTATACATCGTTTGTCCAGCATCTGTCATTTCAACCTGCCGACCATTTCGGTAGAACAACTGCACCCCCAGCTCATCCTCCAGGTTTTTGACCATCTTGGAAATGGTCGGCTGCGACACATAAAGGGATTGCGATGCTTTCGTGAAGCTCTTTAACCTTGCCACTTCTAAAAAATATGTTAAATGTCTGATGTCCACATGGCTCATCCTTTCTATAGACAAAAGGAATAATAACTATTCGATATATGTATTTTACCTATAACAGAACGTGCTGTACACTTTAAAGTAAGCTCATCAATAAGAACGTTGTCATGTTTTTGTGAAACAGTGAACAATTTATATAGAAAAAGGAGTGAACAGAAAGTGCAATTGCTCAAAACGCCGCTGATTGCTACCCTTCAGATTATGGCTTTATTTGTTTTTGCGAAATTGATGAATGTGCTGGCGGCCTTTTTGCATTTAAGAATTCCGGGCACGATCTTAGGCATTCTTGTCATTTTCTTATTACTTCATTTTAACATCATTAAATTAAAATGGATTGAACTTGGCGCCGTATGGCTGCTCGGAGAACTGCTGCTCTTCTTTATCCCGTCAGCAGTAGGTGTGATTGATTATGGAAAACTGCTTTCTCAATCTGGCACAAGTATTGTCCTTGTCGTCTTACTTAGTACCTTTGTGGTCATGCTCTCGACTGGCATGATGACGCAAATGATTGCGAAAAGAAAGGAGCGAAAAAAGCTATGTTAGTTGGCGGACTATTTCTGATCTTAACGGTTCTTTTATATCTCGGATCAAAAGCGGTGTACAAACGGCATCCGAAAGTCTATGTTTCCCCGTTACTTGTGACTCCGCTTGTCCTTGTGGCCCTGCTGTTAATCGTAAACATTCCTTACGATGCTTATAATCAAGGCGGGAAATGGCTCACGAATATGCTTCAGCCTGCGACTGTTGCTTTTGCCATTCCTTTATATAAGTATTTTCACATTCTGAAGAAGCATGCAGTGGAAATTATTTTGAATGTGGCTTGCGGTTCTGTCATTGCCATCTTATCAACGGCATTTATCGCCAAATTGTTTCATTTGGACACAAGCCTTATTGAGAGCCTTGTCCCAAGGTCGGTCACAACACCAGTGGCAATGAGTGTGTCAGAAATGATCGGCGGCATGCCGTCCGTTACGGCTGTATTCGTCATTTTAACGGCACTGTTCGGTTCGATCATCGGTCCAATGGTCATCCGTTATTTCCGCATTGATAATGACATTGCAATGGGCGTCCTGCTTGGTACAGGTGCACACGGGGCAGGAACATCGAAAGCCTTTGAATTAAGCTCTGTCTCAGGTACAATCTCAAGTGTATCGATGATTATTTCCGCCATTATTACATTATGTGCAGCGCCTATCCTCATGTCGTTCGCCTTATAAAAAAAGCCATTTCCGCTGATCGGAAAATGGCTTTTTCTTATGCTTGAATGAAGACAACCTTCAAATAGTTTCCTTCAGGATAATTCTTAGTTGTACGGAAATCCTCGGGAAGGGTATACTCTTCGAGGATACGATACGTTTGTCCAGATTCTTTAAAGGCATCAGCAATAAATCCTTTAAATTTTTTCATTCCAAATGCACTGCTATTGGTTGATGCCACAATGACGCCGTTCTCAGCCGTGATTTGGATGGCTTCTTTTAATAGCTTTTTATAATCCTTCGCTGCACTGAATGTGTGTTTTTTCGTTCGTGCAAAGGAAGGCGGGTCTAAGATGACTAGATCATAGGTCCATCCCTTCTTCGCTGCAAATGGGAAGTATTTAAATACGTCCATGACTTTGATATCCTGTCCGTCCACATCAATTCCATTGACGTCAAACTGCTCGGATGTTTTTTTCAAGCTGCGGTTTGCGACATCCACACTTGTCGTACGGCTCGCTCCGCCAATCGCTGCTGCCACCGAGAAAGCGCCTGTGTAAGAAAATGTATTGAGCACAGTCTTTCCTTTTGCATAACGATCTCGGATTGCTTTTCTCACATGACGCTGATCAAGGAAAATACCTGTCATAGCGCCATCATTTAAGTAAACCGCCACGTTCATACCGTTTTCTTTCACGATGAGAGGAAAGTCCCCTTTCTCTCCCTTCACAAAATCATCATCCTCAATGTATTGTCCAGACGTATCAAAGCGTTTCTTTTCATAAATTCCTTTATAGTCTGGATATACCTGCTCAAGCGCAGCCAATACATCTGCTTTTAATGTATAAACACCTTCGCTATACCATTGGATGAGATAGAATCCGTCATAATAATCAATGATGATTCCACCAATTCCATCACCTTCTCCATTGAACACACGAAAAGCAGTCGTCTGCGTATCACGAAATAAATGCGTTCTACTTTTCGCTGCCTGCTCAAGCTTAGAGACAAAAAAGGCCTGATCTATTTTTTCGTTCGCATCAAAGGAAAGCACCCAGCCGATTCCTTTATTTTGCACACCATAATACCCTTTTCCTAAAAAGGAGCCTCTTTCATCCACCCATTCAATGAGCTCGCCTTCCTGCACACCGTTCACACGCGATACAGCATCTTTTGAAATGAGCGGATATCCCTTTTTCACTTGTTCTGCAAATGTTTGTTTTAATGAGATTTTTTTCATTTGTGTCATCCTTATCCTAAATTGACTCTCTCTATCCTACCATATGAATGTATACGTTACTTCTATTATGATAAGATGAGGAGAAAAATATCAATATGACATAGAGGAGGCTCTTCTTTTGACGACATTACGCTTAGATCATACAGGTATTATGGTCACGAATATTGATCAGTCCATTGATTTTTATGAAAAAGTTGTGGGCATGAAATTAAAGGATCGGATCACTCATACAAACGGAGTGATTGAGCTTGCATTTCTTGGATTCAAAGACGAAGCAGAAACGGAAATTGAGCTCATTCAGGGCTACAGCAGTGACCTGCCATCTGAAGGAAAGGTCCACCACCTCGCCTTCACAACAGACAATATTCATGCTGAATTCAACCGTATTCAAAAGCTGCAAATTGAATTAATAGATGAGGAAATCACAACATTGCCAAATGGATATTGCTACTTCTTTTTCAGAGGACCAGATCAAGAATGGATTGAATTCTTCCAGCGCTAATATTTCCTAGGAAATGCTTGTTGATCAATTGAAAACTTTGATAGGCAAAAACACCAATTGTTTTTGCCTAATCTATTTTTAAGTACACGCACCTATAACAGCAGAGATATTAAAAAAATCTAATAGAGCAGGTCTCAGGTTTTTATCGACCTGATTTGACACTTTTTGGCTCGCCTTTTTTAAAGCCACTTTCCTTGAGGAACCTTGTTTTCTATATTTATCATAAAAATATTTAATTGATTCCACAAGTTTTATTGTCCCTCCAAACATATCAATAGCTTTCTTTAGCTTCAAAATTTTTGAAATAGGTATACCATTAGAAAGAATCGCTACTCCTATAGCACCAACACATGCGGGAATATTAATATTTTTAACACTTATTTCTTTCAATTGATTCAGATCGAATGTAAGTGTATCACCTTGAATTATCGTTTTAATTCCCGAATTTTCTTCTATCCATCTAGCAGTTTTTTCGCCATCATTGCTTATCATATACTCAGGTATTTCTTCAATTGTTTGCAAGATTGCTTTAACTGAATTAAAATCCTTCACATCAACATTTATCTGATCGGAAGCTTTTATTTCACGATTAAAAATGCAACCGCACAAAGAAAAAACTAAAGATAAAACAACAAATTTCCTCATTTCTTTTAGAAAACACTCCTTTTATCTTATTTATCATTATAATAAAATATGTATATCATATAATATAACATAATTGGGGGTTTTTAACATATATGAAGATACAAATAAAACGGGCATTACCTTTTATTGGAGCCATCTTCCTTGCCATCATTGCACTTCTTAATTTATTTATTGAACAACGCATCGTTGTAGGCAGTGTGAGCATCGGTTTGTTCATTCTAATCACGTGTCTCTATTTTTCCACAAAAGAAAAAGAGTAAGAGCATGATATCTGCTCTTACTCTTTTTTTATAGCACCTTGCTAAGGAATGATTTTGTACGCTCATGCTGCGGGTTTCCAAAGAGTGCTTCCGGTTTGTCTTCTTCGACGATATATCCGCCATCCATAAAGATCACGCGGTCTCCTACCTCTCTTGCAAAGCCCATTTCATGTGTGACCACAATCATCGTCATGCCTTCGACTGCTAATTGTTTCATAACAGCTAATACGTCTCCAACGACCTCAGGGTCAAGTGCCGATGTCGGTTCATCGAATAATAGCACTTTCGGGTCCATCGCCAAGGCTCTTGCAATGGCGACACGCTGTTTTTGTCCACCAGATAATTGGTTAGGGTAGCTTCTGGCTTTGTCTTTTAAGCCGACCTTTTCAAGCAAGTCTATGGCTTTATCGACTGCTGCCTTTTTTTCGACACCATTTACCTTAATTGGTGCGATCGTGATATTTTCTAAAACCGTTTTATGAGGAAATAAATGAAAGTGCTGAAATACCATGCCCACTTCTTGTCGTACTTTATTGATGTTGACCTTTGGGTCTGTAATCGTATGTCCGTGAACAACGACTTCTCCAGCAGTAATATCCTCTAATTTATTAAGACATCTTAGAAACGTGCTTTTTCCTGATCCAGAGGGACCAATGACACACACTACCTCCTTTTCCTCAATGACTGCATTCATATCCTTTAAGACTTCGTTTTCACCAAAGGATTTCTTTAAATTTTTCACCGTAATCATACTCATTTGATATCAAATCTCCTTTCTGCATAGCTAGCCAGTAGAGAAAGTAAATAAATGATCACGAAATAAATGACACCGACAATGAGCCAGACATTTAAAGGATCAAATGTGGCCGATGCTTGAACTTGTCCTCGCTGCATAATATCGGCGATCCCGATAATAGATAAGAGGGACGTATCTTTCAAGCTGATGATGGCTTGGTTTGTAATCGCTGGAAGCATCCGGCGAAATGCCTGCGGCAGGACAATAAAGCGCATGTTTTGTCCCCCTGTAAAACCTAGAGAGCGTGCGGCTTCTGTTTGTCCTTTATCAATGGACTGAATCCCTGCACGAATAATTTCTGAGAAATAAGCCCCCGCATTAATCGCTACTGTAATAATCCCTGCCGGCACTCGATCAAGCGAAATGAATTCAAGTGTATTCAAACCAAAATAAATGAAGAATAGCTGTACGATAAACGGCGTACCTCGAATGGCATTTACAAAAACGAGTGCGATGAAATTCAAGATTTTAAATGGTGACAGGCGGAATAATGCCACAATTAAACCGATGATAAATCCTAAAATGATAGCAACAACAAAGATATATAAAGTGGTTTGCAAACCATCCATTAAATATGGAAATGCATTCATAATCGTATCCATGTTTCTCCCTCCCTAATTCACATACGGTGTACACATAAAGAGAGCGCGCTCGGAGCGCGCCTCGCTTGTGTTATGACTTCAAATATTTATCAATGATTTTGTCATATTCACCGTTTTTCTTTAGGTTCTCTAGGCCTTTATTAATTTTCTTCAGTAAGTCTTGGTTTTTCCCCTTCATCACAGAGATACCGTATTGGTCCCCATTCAAACGGTCTCCAACTGTTTTCAATTTTAAATCTTGTTGGGCGATCGCATACGTAATGACAGGATAATCCTCGATCAATGCATCTGCATTTCCGTTCGATACTTCTTGGAACATAGATGGACTGTCATTAAATTGAACAACTTCATACCCATATTTATCTGCGTTATCTGATGCAAATTTTGCTCCTGTTGTCCCATTTTTAACAGCTAGCTTTTTCCCCTTTAAATCATCAATTGATTTGATGCTGCTGTCCTTTTTCACGACAACTGTCAGTCCAGCGTCGAAATATGGATCTGAGAAATCTACTTTCTTTTTACGCTCATCTGTAATACTCATCCCGCCCATTCCCACATCAAGCTGACCTGCTTGCATCGCTGGAATGATCCCTGAGAAATCCATTGCTTCAAGCTTCACTTTGAAATCTTGGTCCTTTGCAATCGCGTTAATTAAATCAACGTCTATTCCTTCATATTTACCGCCCTTTTCAAATTCAAATGGCGGATATGTTGTATCTATCCCAATTTTATATGTGCCTTTGCCTTCTCCCGAACCGCTGTCCGATTTTGATCCACAGGCTGCCATGACAAGCACAACAATTAGTCCCATGATCAGTAACATCGATTTCTTCATAAAACACGACCCCCTATTGTCAGTTTTGTCTAAATATTCGCAATAACAATATTACTATACCACGCTAAATCTATGGTGTGTAATGTTTTTTATCAATACTAAAGATCCATACAATTCTAGATCAATAGTCTCTTTAAATTTTACTTTTTTGCGAATAACTCATTTTATTCTGAAAGAAGAGGGATTCACAATCATGATGTAAGATAATCTCACGAAAAAATGAGACTGCACCTTGAAAATCGCCGTTTCTTTCTCTTCTACGAAAAAACACTCATCGACCGCCATTCTCTCTCTATTGATATTGCAATATATTTTTTCAAAAACCCTCTATTTACCTAAAAAATGTAAGCGTATACAAAATCCTCTAAATCCCTTTATTTTTCACTATTGGTTGAATTTACATCAAAAAACATGTTTTACAATTCGCGAGAGAGCGCTTAAAATATAAGAAGATACTTAATATGGAAAGTTGATTCAAATGACCGGAAATCGAAATAGACGGATAGATGAAGAAAGGAGGATATGAGTTGGCAGAAACTAGGGTTTTGTCGTCCGTTGATGTAGCGAATATGCTAAATGACTGGTATGTCATGATGAAAAAAAGAGAGATACAAGAAGCGATACAGCTAAAAGAAGACATTCTTCAAGCGTTTGATCGAATGGAAGAGAATCAAGACGTCTTACTTTACTATCAATTACTAGAATACCGATTTAAGGATCTCATCGAAGATACAGCTTCGTTAGATCATAGTCTTTTTGTTGATGAAAATGCGATCCGTACGGATGATATGCTCAGCTACTATTTCTATTTCTTTAAAGGCATGTATGAAATGCGCAGAGGGAATCAAGATACGGCATTTCATCATTTAAAATTGGCCGAGGAAAAATTAGACCTCGTGCACGATGACATTGAAAAAGCAGAATTTCATTATAAAACTGGGTGCCTATACTATAATATTAGGTCCACGCTTCTCTCCATACACCACTTAAAGATGGCTTCATCTATTTACGACGCAGATCCATGTTATGTGAAAAAATCAATCAGCTGTCAAATGATGCTTGCTTTGAATTATGCTGATCAATCGAAATATGATGAGGCAGAGACGTTGTTTGAAGAAGTGATTCATTCACTAGAACAGATGGAAGACCCAGACTTACTTGGTCACGCGTATTGCAATGCAGCCTTTATTAAAAGTTTAAGAAATGAATACAGTGAAGCTGTACCGCTCCTAGAAAAAGCTTTATTCATTGAGACATTCGAAACTTCTTCTCCAGGCGGCTATTTACTTGCCATGTATACCTACACAAAAGCACTATTTAAGCTGAAAAAGCCTGGTATGTTCCACTATTACGTACAGCTTTCACTTCAAAAAGCAGAAAATTTAAAACAACGAAACATTTCACTTAAATTATCCATTTTAGAAACACTCATGCTTCAGCCAGACAACATGATCGAGCAAATCATGTCTTATTGTGATCAATTAGAATCAATGAATTTCCTTGTCGATCTTGAAGCCATCTGTCAGGATGTAGCAGCTTACTTAACGGATAATGGGCTTCATGAAGAATCCACTTATTTTTGGAACAAGGCGTTGTCCTTAAAAACTTGTTAAGAATATGGAGTGATGTATGATGAAGAAATGGCTCATCACAAGTGCGATTTTTACGCTCTTGATAACAGGTATTTTCATTGGAACTTCTACCCAAAAAGACAGCCAATCTGCACAATCTCAAGACAAGGGTACGACCATTCAAAAGAGAGATCGCGGAACCAACCCTTAATATGGAAGCCTTTGTCTTCTTTTCAGCGTGATAGAAAACCTTTGCAGTCTAGGAAGGACGAGTACCGGAGCGGAGCGAATCTGAGATTCGTGAGCATCGGCACGCAGGACTGACACAGAATGCGAGGGTTTGTCTACACGCTGAGAGTAGCTGTGATCAAAAACAGCTACTCTTTTTATCTGCTAATCAATTTCTCGTTTGATATTTTGCATTTTTTCATCTAAGTAATGGGCGATATCTGCCGCTTCCTTCAGTTCATCGGTGAGCTGATGAGGGACATCGTTTTGCAGTTTATAATAGATTTTATGTTCAAGACTCGCCCAGAAATCCATCGCAATGGTCCGCACCTGAATCTCGACCTTCACATGCTCCACACGATTCGTTAAGTAGACAGGAATCTCAACAATTAAATGAAGACTTCTGTAACCGTTTGGCTTTGGATGTTGAATGTAATCCTTCACTTCAAGGATCTTTAAATCCTCTCTTTGCCTCAATACATCAATAACGTTATAGATATCCTGAATAAAGGAGCAGATGATGCGTACTCCAGCGATATCATGAATATGCTCCTTTGCACATTGTGTAGTGATGTCGCATCCCTTTCTTGCTAGCTTATTTACGATGCTTTCAAAGGATTTGATCCGTGATTTTGTATGCTCTATTGGGTTGTGTCCATGGATTAAATTATATTCCTGACTAATAATTGAAAACTTTGTATCCATTTCATCTAACGCAAATTTATATACTAATAATTCATTTTTCCAGTCTTCCATGACACTTTTCAAATCTTCTACATGAGTTGCTGACATATTCATTCTATTTGTCATCTCCTTTTGGCAAACGGCGGTTACACCGCTTTCCGTTTACTAGACGGAGAGAGGACTCGAATGGTTTTAAAAAAATACGCCTTAGCTACGCTGCTTGTAATACGTCAGCGCCAGCGCAAGTGCAAGCACCGATCCTTTCACAATGTCCATCGCATAGTAAGGGACAGACATCATCACAAGTCCATTTTGTAAAATACCGATGAGCACAGCACCAATAAAAGTGCCAAATGCGTTTGGCTTACCTGCTCCCATGACAGAAAAGCCGATAAAGGCAGCCGCTACTCCATCCATTAAATAAGGCCCTCCAGCATTAATTTCTGCTGTCATCACCCTTGACGCCAGTACAATACCACCTATCGCTGCAAATAAAGCAGAGAGAAGATATGCTGCGATTTTGTATTTGTTCACATGAATGCCAGACAATCGAGCCGCTTCCTTATTCCCACCGATGATGTACATCAATCGGCCATGCTTTGTGTAGGTCATGAAAACATGCGCAAATAGCACGATGGCTGCCATAATCAGAATGATATATGGCACCTGTCCGATTTTGCTGAAAAAGGCGGGGATGATACGTGCATGGTCATTGACTTGATTAACTGCCGACGATTTTCTTAGCAGGTGAAGATTTCTTCAGACGGAAATCATATTTTTTCTCATTCACATATTGTGGATTGAGGTGTGCTGATCCTTTATCTTGACCGCTTTTAGAGCGATACGTTTTGTAGCCTTCCATCCATTTTCCGCGCCATACCCACTGTGATGCTTTCGCACCTTTGCGGTCATCATAGACATTCTTCTGGAATGTATTCTTTTGGTTCACTTGATAAAGGTTCACGACTAAGTAATGCGATCTACTAGCTGTCATGATATTATTCGTGATCCGATTGTTCACTGCTTGATATTGCATGAGCAATTGACCGCCTTCTAAGCCGGCTGTGTCATTTTTGTACAAAATATTATGCGAGATGGTCGTGTTTGTTGTTCCGCCCCGCTTCTTATCATAGCCGCCAATTGAAATTCCTGTATAACGGTTTAGATACACTTGATTGTGCTCGATGCGAATGCGATCCGCCATTTTCCCTTTATGTTCACTTGTGACTTCAATCCCAAGGTCATTGTGATGTGTGATGTTATGATCGATCACTATGTCTTTCCCGCCATCCACATAAATCCCGCCAGCGGATATGTCCTTGCCGTAGGCTGGATTCCCATAACTTGTAATCTCATATACTTTGTTTCTAGATACGACACCATTTCTGACCTGATCATATTTTTTAGAAGGTGCTACGTTCTCAAAACCAATTAAATCAATGCCAATATTATCAGTGTGCCTGACCGTGTTATGTGTCACGCGAAATTTTTTGACGTTCCCGTTTAACACAAGGGCTTCACTGAAGCCCACAGATTGTTGACAAAGGGCTAAAATGATCTTTATTTTAGCCCTTTGTCTTCTTTTCAGCGTGATATGAAAACCCTTGAAGTCTAGGAAGGACGAGTACCGGAGCGGAGCGAATTTGACATTCGTGAGCACCGGAACGCAGGACTGACACCGAATGCGAGGGTTTGTCTACACGCTGAGGGCTTCACTGAAGCCCAGTTTTAATTTTTCAACGGTATTTCCTTTGATTTCAATGTCTTCAATGGCCGCAGGAGCTTTTGTCCCATAGACAGCAATACCATGCGCATTCCCATTTTTGTGTGTCGTCTGAATGTCATACACTCGGTTGTTGAGCAGCTTGACTCCTTTGCCGCTTCCTTTGATGAAAATACCGGCTGGCGTTACATCTTCTTTATTCGTCTTAATATGCCCAACCGTAAGACCTTTGAGGGTGATGTAGCTTTTTTGATCGATCGTTACAAGACCGCCATCTGCTTGATTTCCTTTAAGGGAAGCCCCGCTGATGACAGGCTTTTCTTTTCCATAAGCTTGAAAGACAACTGGTGCTTTCTTTGTTCCTGAATGACGGACAATCAATTTCTCTTGGTATGTACCGCCTCTCATGTAAATCGTTGCCCCAGCTTTAGCCATACTTGCCGCTTTCTTCAGTGTGCGGAAAGGCTTTTGCTTCGTTCCCGGGTTTTTGTCGTTTCCGTTTGTTGCCACGTAATAAGTTGTGCCTTGCTTGGCGCCAGCCTCCTCTGTCATCGCTTGACAGCCAAAGCTGATTACGGTCATGAATATAATCAGTAAGATACCTGGTATCATTCGTTTCATCTCGTTGTTTGCTCCTTTCACTTCTCTTCTTCCTTTATCGGTTTAAAAAAAGAGGATTAAAATATGGCGCTGCCCCTTGCAATGTACTGGTCAAAAGGTGTATGGTTGAAAGAATATCTTACAGAAAAACCACTCGTTTTTAAATTGTCAGATTAATCAGTCAATAATGTATTTGGATTTTATTTCTTTTTTTGAAAAGGGGTGACATCAGCCAAACTAACGGGAGAGAAGGAAAGCGCTTTAACAGATTTTTCTTGTCTGAATTCCAGAAAACCTATTGCTAATATTTTTTGAAGGTATAGAATAGAATCATAATTATTTCATATTATTAGAATTTTCAAATAATCAAACAGCAAGGAGATTTACGATGCCAAAACAACCCATCCGCGTTGAACTTAGTTCAACCAAAAAACCAAAACCTCAATCTGATCAACTTGAATTCGGAAAAATCTTCACAGACCACATGTTTGTGATGGATTATTCAATTGATAAAGGCTGGTACGATCCAAGAATTATTCCTTATCAGGCGATTCCAATGGACCCAGCTTCTATGGTCTACCATTATGGTCAATCTGTTTTTGAAGGCTTAAAGGCTTATGTTTCGGAGGATCAAAAAATTCTCTTATTCCGTCCAGAAAAGAACATGGAACGCTTAAACAGATCAAATGACCGCCTATGTATCCCGCAAATTGATACAGAAACGGTTTTAGAGGGCTTAAATGAACTCATTCGTATTGATAAGGATTGGGTACCTGATGCAGAGGGCACTTCCTTGTATATTCGTCCATTCATTATTTCCACTGAGCCATATTTAGGCGTTGCACCGTCAAGCACGTATAAGCTGCTCATTATTTTATCTCCAGTGGGATCATACTATAAAGAAGGCATCCATCCGGTGAAAATTGCGGTTGAAAACGAGTTTGTCCGTGCCGTTAAGGGTGGAACAGGAAATGCCAAAACAGCTGGAAACTATGCATCAAGCCTGAAGGCACAGCAAGTCGCTGAAACCAAAGGGTTTTCACAGGTTCTTTGGCTTGATGGAGTCGAGAAAAAGTACATTGAAGAAGTCGGCAGTATGAATATCTTCTTTAAAATCAATGGAGAAATCGTGACGCCTGAATTGAACGGCAGCATTTTAGAAGGCATCACACGTAACTCTGTACTTGAGCTGTTAAAGCATTGGGAGATTCCAGTGACAGAACGTAAAATTTCAATTGATGAGTTAATTGAAGCACATCAATCAGGCGAGCTCGAAGAAATCTTTGGAACTGGGACGGCGGCCGTGATCTCTCCTGTCGGTGAATTAATTTATCACGATCAGCCATATGTCATTCAAAATGGTCAAACAGGCGAAGTATCGAAGAAATTGTACGAAGCCATTACTGGCATCCAAAAAGGGACACAGCCAGACATCTTCGGCTGGACAGTAGAAGTCGATTCGGTCGTCAAGCAGGCTTAAGCATGTGAAAGAACCTTTCATTTCATGAAGGGTTCTTTTTTTGCCCCACAACATACCTTATCATGGTAATTATACATCTAAGGAGTGATGGTATGTTTTTTACTTATCTACTAGCGATCTTTGGTATTTGCCTCGGATCAATTATCGTAGCCACAGGTTTCGAGGATTCACCATTCCTCACCCGGTTTCTATTTAAGCTTCTTGGAATTTCTATCATTGCTTGTTCCATTACTTTTGTAAAGGCCAGGCGAAAGAGGTTACACAAGCAAAAGACAAAATAATGACCCGTCAGCCTCTCATCAAATCGTGCACCAAAACAAAATCGATACACCCACAATGCCCCCTGCATATATCCACTGTTTCCCTTTCAAGCTCCGCTTCCTTTCAATCAGTAAAAAGATCTCTGGTAAAAAGATGATGATGATTTCTATTATCAAGACAAGGTTGTAAGCAAGCGGCACCGGCTGGAAATCAAAGTCTCTTTCATCTCCTCCAATGGTTGCAAAGTACATCAACAGGTTGGTCACTGGAATGGTGAAACAAACAAGCAGACGAAGAATATAGATCCACACGTAGTCCCTATGCCGAATGAGACCAACAAATGAAGCAATGATGCCATATAAAAACAAGATTTCTGTGCCATAACTCATCACAGGCTGGACGACAAAGCCGTAAAGCATTAAACCAATTGCAACCATCTTCCAACAGTCCTTTCTTTGAAGCCGTACGTGCTGTTTTTCTATCATACACTTCTTTCTCCAGTTTCCATATGGTCAAATCATAAAAAACGACCCCATAAAGGGGCCATTTCATTTTACGCATTCACTGATTTGAAGAATTGCGGTAAATACTCACGGTGCGCTTCAAGCATTTCATCTAACATTTGCTTTGCAATTTCGTCAGAAGGGACAAGCGGGTTGATCGTCATGGCGACAAGAGCCGTCTCGTAATTTCCTGTCACAGCCGCTTCAGCTGCCACGCGCTCAAATGATTTGATTTGCTGAACGAGCCCTCTCACTGCCACAGGCAGGTCACCTGTCGCTATTGGTTTTGGTCCGTCCTTCGTAATGATACAATTCACTTCAACCGCCGATTCCGGTGGAATGCTGGCAATCGCTCCTCTGTTCACTGTATTCACGGGTTGAATGTCATGCTTATCATTATAGATCGAGCTGATTAAGTTACATGCCGCATCGCTGTAATACGCCCCGCCTCTTTTTTCGAGCTGCGGCGGTTTAATCGATAAATCAGGATCTTTATATAGCTCAAATAATTCTTGCTCGACCTGCTGCACAACCTCTGCTCTTGTTCCTTTTTCTTGGGCCGCCTTTTGCTCTTCTTCCAGCATATCTTTCGTTTTATAGTAGTAACGGTGATACGGACATGGGATAACCCCTAAGCCTTTGACAAAAGATGGCTCCCAGTTTTTCGCTTCAATGTTTTTCATGGACCACTGGCTATTCGGATTTCCTAGTTCATCGAGCACTTGATCCATAATGCTGACCCCGTCTAAATACACGTCTAATCCATAGACCATGTGATTGAGACCGGCAAACTGCACCTCAATACGTTCAACATCCACATCTAACGCCTTGGCAATCCCCATTTTGATCCCAATCGGCACATTGCATAGACCGACCACTTTTTTTAGATTCGTGTACCGTAAAACAGCTTCTGTGACCATGCCCGCTGGATTTGTAAAGTTCACAAGCCATGCATCTGGACAAAGCTTCTCCATATCCTTCACGATCTCTAGAATGACTGGAATGGTGCGAAGACCTTTAAATAAACCGCCTGGCCCGTTCGTTTCCTGCCCAATGACACCGTATTTGAGCGGTATTCTCTCATCCTTTGCCCGTGCTTCCAGCAGTCCTACACGAAATTGTGTCGTGACAAAGTCTGCGTCCTTCAGGGCTGCCCGGCGGTCAAGAGTCAGGTGTACCTCAATCGGCAGACCGGCTTTTTCGACCATACGTTTTGCAAGAGCACCCACGATGTTTAGCTTTTCCTGCCCTGCTTCAATATCCACAAGCCATAATTCCTTTACAGGCAATTCATGATACCGTTTGATAAAACCTTCAACCAGCTCAGGCGTATAGCTCGATCCACCGCCTATTGTGACAATTTTGATTCCGTCTTTCATGAATTGACACCTCCGAGTTGCTTCATTTTTTCATGGAGCTCTATGATTTCCGCTGCAAGCTCCTTGACAGTCATGGCGTTCATGAGATGATCCTGTGCATGAATCATTAAGAGACTGATGCCTGCCTTTTCTCCTCTGATTTCTCCTTGGATCAGCTCTGTCTGTGCGTGATGCGCCTCATTTAACGCGTCTTGTGCTTCCTGCAATTTTTGCTTCGCCTCATCAAAGTTGCCTTGCTTTGCACATGTAATGGCCTCCATTGCTGAGCTTCTGCCATTTCCACCGTGTAAGATGAGTTGAAACACAATTTGTTCCATTTCCATCGGCCGCATCCCCCTTGTTCCCTCTATTACATGCTGACGACATTTTCATCAGTTGATGCTTTTGTTTCCAGTTCACTTTCTTCTTTCCATTTCTGCTTATCCCACATTCTAAAGAACGGGTAGTATAGAGCAAATGACAACGCGAGGTTGATCAGCTGCATGACAGCGCCAGAGATTTTCCCGCCTGTTGCGAGATAGCCTGAAATGATTGGCGGCATTGTCCATGGCACAGCGATTCCTGCCGGTTTTGCCACAAGTCCTGTGCTCATTCCGATATATGTGGTGATGATCATCATGATTGGCGTGAGGATAAACGGAATGAGAAGCATTGGGTTCATCACAATCGGCATTCCAAAAATGATGGGTTCGTTGATGTTAAAGATGGCTGGCCCAATGGCAAGTCGGCCAAGCTGTTTCATTTGTTTACTTCTGGCACGTAAGATCATCGTCAGCACCAAAGCAAGTGTCGCGCCGCTTCCGCCGACATTGATGAAAATTTCAAAGAACTGCGCTGTGAAAATATTCGGCAGCACTTCTCCTGCTTGAAACGCAAGACGGTTCTCATCCATCGCACCGAGCCAAATCGGACCCATGACGCCGCCGACAATTGTTGCTCCATGAATACCGCATGCCCAAAGGAGCATTTGCACACCCACGGCGACGATACTCCCGCCTAAGCTTCCACCAAGAATGGAAAGCGGTGTGCCAATTAAGACGGTGATGATATTATGAATACTCTCAAAAGGTGTCATCTCAATCACAAGTCTCGCGACCCAGATCAGCGTGATGACCACAAAACCTGGAATAAGTGCGATAAACGATTTACTGACGGCCGGCGGTACACCATCAGGCATTTTAATAACGATATTCCGCTGTACAATAAAGCGGTAAATTTCGGTTGAAAGCATGGCAATAATCATGGCAACGAATAACCCTTTACTGCCCATCAGTGTGACAGGAATTCCGCCATTCACTAGGATGGCTTCTGTTGAGCCTTCAGGTGTGAAAGGCACTTGATATGGCGTGGCCAAAAGGAAAGCCGCGACAGCGATCGCACCAGATGATAATGCATCAACGGCATACTTTTCAGCAAGCCTGTAGGCAATCCCAAAGGTTGCAACAAGTGCCATAATGTCAAAGGTTGCATTAACAGGATAGGATAGTTTCGTGGCCCATTCGGCTCCAAAGATACTTGCCATAAAATCGCTGTATCCTGGGATCGGAAGGTTGGCTAAAATGAGAAACAGTGAACCGACAATAATGAGAGGCATGGTTAAAACAATTCCGTCACGCAATGCTTGTAAATGTCTTTGAGCGGCAATCTTTCCTGCAAACGGCATAACCTTCTCTTCTAGAAATCGGTTGAATCCATTCATCCCTTCCGCCCCCTCTATCCGTTCACTAGCTGTTCAGCAGATTTTAGAACCTCGGCGCCATTACACACGCCATAATGCACGGTATTAATGACGTCTACCGGAATCCCTTTTTCTTCTCCGATCTTTTTCATTTGTGGTAATAAATATCGAACCTGAGGTCCTAATAAAAGCACATCGGCTTGATCAATATGACTTTTTGCAGCATCTCCAGATACCGCCCAAATGCGATAGTCTTTTCCTTGTTCTTGTGCGCTTTTCTCCATTTTTGTGACAAGTAAGCTTGTTGACATACCTGCTGCGCAAACCAATAAGATGTTCATGTGTAAACGCCCCCTTTTCAAAGTGTGAAGCTTTTCTTTACACATTCATCTTATTATGAAACCGCTTTCATAAACACCTATACTTTTTCCTTTAGGAAGCGGAAAAAGTTAATGTCACACTGTTAGTTCTTGTACGAAGGGGCCTTTTTATACATGATATCAAGCATGTCTTCAAATGTATCACAGGCGATGAGATGCTGAATGAATTTCACATTATGCACAAGCTCTCCTAGCAGCCGGTACATCCCTTTTAAATCTTTGGCGTTCTCTTTTTCGACACAAAGCAAGCAGACAAATTGAACCTTTTTCTCTCCCCAAATGATCGGTTTTTCTAATGTACATATCACCCAAAACGTCTCTTCTGTCAGCGGGGTCATCGGATGCGGAATCGCTGTATAATGCCCGAAGGAGGTAGGTGCTGCCTCTTCTCTTTCCATCACAGATGGTGTGAGCTCTGCTGGTGCTAATCCCATGTCGATGACTTTTTGCGTGAGAAAGGTCATGACCTCTTCCTTTGTTTGAAAAGCACGTTTTGTAAAGACCAATTCCCTTTTCATATATTGTGAGGCTAATGTCACTCTTGTTTCACTCGTCAGGGCTTCTTCAATTTTTAAAAAGTCGCCGCCTCCTAAAATGGTGTTCACTTGAATGACTGGAATCGGTAAATCTATATGAATAGGGATCGTCGTAATAATCAAATCCAGAGCATGTAAAGAGACTTGCGGAAGTGAATAAAGCTCTGCTGTTCCTAAAATGGTCAGCTTTGACCCAAATTGTGACCGCAAACGATCCTGCAATAGTCTTGCACTCCCTGCACCAGAGGCACAGACAATGAGACATCGCTTCGGCGGAATCTCCATTTTCCTGCGCTCTAAGGCCGCACCAAAATGAAGTGCCATATATCCGATCTCATTTTCATGAATGGACAAACCCGTCTCTTCTTCAATGACCCTGCTGGCAATAATCCCTGCTTCAAAGGCAAGTGGATACCCCGCTTTTATTTCATCAAGCATCGGATTTCTTAAGTTCATTCCATATTTACACCGGTTCATGGCAGGCTTTAAGTGCAGACTGAGCCCAATCATTAATTCCGCATCACTAGCTAAATCAAGCTGCAATTTTTGATCAATGGCTTTCAGCATGAGCTGAACGAGATGGCTCGTGTCATCATCCACAATTTGTTTTTGACCGTTTGATGAAAAGGACTGTACCATTTTGGCTGTTCCTAGCAAATGAATGGCGATATAGACGATCTCCTCTTGTGGAAATGAGACATCCAGCAGCCCTTCGAGACGTTCCACCATTTTTTTGGCTACCTTGTATTCCTTTGCCCGTGGAATTTCGTTGATTTCCTCTGGAAGAACAGATACATAGTTTCCGTGTCTAATTCGTTTACAGGCAATGGCGACATGGACTATTAAATTATTCACACAAATGTCTGATAGATTCATTCTTTCCTCATTGATATAATCAATCATTGTTTTCTGAATCAATTCCAGCTCATGTTTTGGCAAAATGGTGACAGCTGTGTTCAGCATCGTTTGGTAGGAACGGCGTTCATTGAATAAAGATTCTGACATACAATAACGAATTTTCATCTCCGATCCTTTGATCCGGCAGCCTTTATTCGGCTTCGCTTCCAGCTTCAGATCAAAGGGCTCAAGCTTGCGTTTGACCCATTTCATATCGTTACTCATCGTCGATTTACTAATAAACAGCTGCTCCTGTAAATCCTCTAGCTTCACATACGCTTCTGCCAGAAGAAGCTTTTTTAAAATAAACCGAACACGCTCCTCCGGCAGAACGGCAAGCGGTTCTTCCTGTTCAACCTCCTCCTTCATAAAACGGCGAAAGGCATTCTCATCCTTGATCAACAGCTCATAGCCAGCTCCTCGAACAGCTGCTACAGCCGCTTGATAAGGGGCGAGACGGTCGTTCAGTTCCTTGATGTCTGTACGAATGGTGCGGCTTGTCACTTGTAAGGTGACAGAAAGTGCTGCGCTTGTGAGTGGGGTCTCAGCTGCCATCAGCTGACTTAAGATGTGCGCCAGTCTTTTACTCAGCATCAAATCGGCCTCCTTATGTAAGGGTGGAGAATCTGCCTTGTCTGGACAGGTTGTATACGCTTGCAGTTCTCTTCATTACTCATATTCTACTGAAAAGAAATAAAAATTGCCAATTCATTTATATGACAAATGCCCCTATTTATACGACTAACCATATCTAATGACCTACGAATTTCCTTCTTAGATGTTGCTGCGGAAATCATTAAAAAAAGGCGTTACACCTTCGTGTAGCCGCCTTTTTTATGAGGAGATGAGCTGTGTAAAGACAACCAATCTTTTTTCATGTGTACCTGCTGCATGATCAAATGTCCCAGTACATGTGATTAAATTGAGATTCCGTGTAAAGGCGTACCCGAAAAAAGCATTTGGCTTCTCTTCACGCGGATAGCTTTGCACTTTGATGACTTCAAAGGTTCGCTTTTTTCATGTTCATCTGTTATTGCCTCCTCTTTCCGTTTGTTATGTACTGAACGGAGTAAGAGTGGAAATGGATCATTCGAATCTATTATTTTTTCTTTCATCACAGGGTCTGTATATGATTCCATAAAAAAAGCCGGATGATCCGGCTGATACGTTACGACCTTTTGATGCTTTTCGCTCTTTATATATTTTCCTCACCACTGGATAAATCACTGGTGCCCATTTGACAATTTGTTTCAGCCATTTTTTCATTTTCTCCCGCGCCTCCTTATTGTCATTCTTACAGGACGATTCCCCATCTTGTCATGAAATAAACAGGTGCGGGAGAGCAGGAGTTAAATCACGCCTTGTGCCATCATGGCATCTGCCACTTTGCGAAATCCTGCAATATTTGCTCCTACCATTAAGTTCCCAGAGTGTCCATATTCGGCTGCTGTCTCCGTACACTGACGATAAATAGACTGCATCATTTGTTTCAGCTGATCATCTACTTCTTCGAATGTCCACGACATCCTTGCACTGTTTTGCGCCATTTCCAGTGCTGAAACACCTACACCGCCAGCATTCGCGGCTTTTGCTGGCGCAAACAGAATACCATGCTGTTCAAATACTTTGACGGCCTTAAGAGTGGATGGCATATTGGCCCCTTCTCCTACAGCGATGACCCCGTTTGCCACGAGCTGCTGTGCATGCGCTTCAGATATTTCATTTTGTGTCGCACATGGCAGTGCAATGTCACAAGGAAATGACCAAATTTGTTCGCAATCTTCAATCAATTCAGCATGCGGGTGAATGTCTATGTATGCCCCAATCCGCTGATTGTCGACTTCCTTCAACTGCTTTACTGTCTCAAGTGAAATACCTTGCGGGTCATAAATGGCTCCGCTTGAATCACTACAAGCAACAACCTTACCGCCTAGCTCTATTACCTTTTCCATCGCATAAATAGACACATTACCTGAGCCAGAAACGACAACCGAACGCCCTTTAAATTGCAGCCCATGGGCTTTCAGCATTTCTTCCATAAAGTACACCAGTCCGTAGCCCGTTGCTTCTTTTCTCGCTAAGCTGCCGCCAAACCCCGGACTTTTCCCTGTGAGCACACCAGCCTCATAAGCACCGCGCATTTTTTTGTACTGGCCGAACATATAGCCAATTTCCCGTGCCCCTACGCCAATATCACCTGCTGGTACATCTTGATCAGGTCCAATATATCGGCTGAGTTCACTCATAAAGCTTTGAACAAAACGCATGATTTCTCCATCAGATTTCCCTTTTGGATCAAAATCTGATCCACCTTTCCCTCCGCCGATCGGCATACCAGTCAGTGCGTTTTTAAAGATTTGTTCAAATCCTAAAAACTTGATGATGCTTGCATTGACGGATGGATGGAAACGAATGCCTCCTTTATAAGGACCAATGGCACTATTGAATTGAACCCTAAACCCTCTATTGACTTGTACTTTGCCCTCATCATCTACCCATGGTACTCGAAACACAACAAGCCGCTCAGGCTCAATTAACCGTTCTAAAATGCCCTGTTTTTCATACTCTGGGTGTTTTGCAAAAACCGGGACGAGTGATTCCAGAATTTCTTTTACCGCTTGCTGGAATTCCTCTTCGCCTGGATTTCGCTTTTCCACCTCCTCTAACACACGGTGGATGTAGCTTTGTGCTGTTTGTGCTGCTCGATCTAAGGTCAACATGTCTCATCTGCCTCCTTGTAGATATCTTCATACATTTATTTGTTAGATTTTCTAACGCATATTGAGATTAATTTAACACCAATTGGAAAATCTGATCAATATTGATAACAGATGAAAATGATGCCGAATTGAGATGGATCAAGCAGCAGCAGCTATCGTCTTTAAAAATGACCGCTAAAGGAATGACTATTGTGCTAGAAATGATCAATTGGACTTTACACGTCCCGCTTTCTTTGACAAATAGATGAATCATGATCTATTTCTAGATGGTTTCAAAACGAAAAAAAGGCCAAAAGTTTGATGGAACGCGTTCAATCCTTTCGGAGATTCTCGCCTCTTTTTCGATCAGGTAATACGACACAAAGCCAATATAAAATTGAAGACGATGGGAAGTTAATTAAACCGACAATGCCCCAGAACCACTTATAGCGCCCTCTTTTTTTTGCATCCATAAACAAAAGAAATCCCTGTACAAACAATAACGGCAATGCACACAATAAGATGATCATTTCCGTCTGACTCATAAAGACCCTCCTTTAATGTGTTGATATTCCTTGATTCCTACCACTACACAGAGCGGGACGCTCACCACTTGGAGAAGAATTAAGATCATAGGCAAATGGGTGATGGCAGCTGCAAAAAGTGCCAGAATGGTGAGACTGATGAGAACGTACGCCAGCATTTCTTGTTTAAAACGCCTTTTCTCTTTTTCCTTTGCCTGCTTTAGCATCATCATGACAGCCTGCTCACTTGGTTTTTTCACTTCAATCTGTTCATCTAGCTGCTGTAACTCTTCTTTTAAACGCTCGGTGAAACAATCTTCCTTCATAAGAACCACTCCTTTCGAATTTTCTTTAATCCATGATGAACCCTCGACTTCACAGTGCCTTCTCTCATACCGAGCATCGAAGCAATTTCTGGGTAAGTAAAGCCATAATAATAATGCAGAATAATCGGTGCTCTCTCCTGAGCCTTCAACTCATTTAAAGCATCCCACATCTCATGCCATGTGTGTCCCTTTTGCTGAACGTCCCATTTGAATCGGCGTATGGCTTCTTGATTCGCCTTCCCTTCTCTCATTTGTTCACGTTTTCTTTTCTTCTGGTGATCTAAAAATTGTCTCGATGCAATGGAGATGAGCCATGTTGAAAATAAGGAATCTCCTCTAAATGAAGAAAGTTTCATGTACGCTTTCAGCATCGTCTCTTGCATGATTTCTTCTGCCAGCTCTTGTTGAAGGGTGAGCTTCATCATATACCGGTAAAGAAAGGAATAGTGCTGCCGATAAAGTGCTGTAAATGCGGCATCATCTCCCTGTTTTGCCCGCTCGATCAATAAGGTCTCCTCTGTCTGCTCCAAACACGCCCCTCCTTTCTTTTTTCTCTTATTTATGAGACGACACGGATGATAACATCGTTTAAAATAGATCCTATTTTTTTAAAAATGTCTCCTTTTCTCCTTGCTGATCCGGTCATTGGTTCGTTTTATATCCAATTTTTTCTTATGTAATGATTATGACATTTCTTTGTCTCTAACAAAATGACGCTTTCGTAATCATCTTGATTTTCCATAGAATGGAGAACCCCTTTCCCATAATCATGATGTCACCCCAATACCTATCGTCAATGGTCCTTATCTCATTTAGATGAAAATAAAATAATCATCGCCTTGGTTTCCTAGAAAATCATGGAATACACAGCGCCAATTCTTAGCCGATGATACCTTTTTGCGTGCTATGCTCTTCCTACATTCCGAATGAGGCGATGCCGGCGAAAGAAGGAGGAGCGTTTGAATCGCAGCTTATTTTGGAAACGTTTACATTAAATCAAAATAGAATGGAGAGGTTGATTTTGAAGAAAAAAGTTCCAATGTTAGCTGGTATGTTAGCGGTTGGTCTCGTGACTTCATTATTTGCACCAAATGGGGAGGCAAATGCGGCAGCCAAATATCCAGAAAGTCCTTCTATTATGGCCAATTTTAATCAGCAAGGATTCTCCACATTGAATGGCGGCACAACAGGCGGTGAAGGCGGTAAAACAGTGACAGTAAAGACCGGAAATGAACTATTAGCCGCCCTCAAAAGTAAAGGAACAAATGAAAAATTAAAAATCGTCGTAGACGGGACGATTACCCCTTCTAATACATCTGCAAATAAAATTGATGTCAAAGATACAAACAATGTCTCAATCGTCGGTAAAGGCACGAAAGGCGAATTTAACGGAATTGGCATTAAGGTATGGCGGGCCAATAACGTGATCATCCGCAACCTGAAAATTCATCACAGCAAAATCGGTGATAAGGATGCCATTGGAATCCAAGGCGGTTCTAAAAACGTATGGGTGGATCATAATGAGCTCTACAACACATTGAACTCTGGTAAAGATGACTATGATGGTTTATTCGATGTGAAAAATGACTCTGATTACATTACGTTCTCATGGAACTATGTCCATGACAGCTGGAAAACGATGCTTATGGGCAGCTCCGATAACGATAACTACAACCGAAAAATTACTTTCCACAACAACCGTTTTGAAAACTTGAACTCTCGTGTACCGTCTATGCGCTACGGGGAAGGTCATGTGTATAACAACTATTACAAAGGCATCCATACAACTGCAATCAACTCTCGTATGGGCGCTAAAATGAGAATTGAGCACAACGTATTTGAAAATACAAACAATGCCATCGGCAGCTGGGACAGCCGTCAAGTGGGTACATGGCATGTCATCAACAACTCTTATATTAACAGCACAGGCAGTCTGCCAACGTCTTCAACAGGTACGTACAACCCTCCTTATAACTACTCTTTGCTTAACGTGAACAATGTCAAATCAGAGGTTGTATCAAATGCTGGTGTAGGAAAAGTAAACCCTTAAACCACAAAACGTTCGGGCAGAGATCACCTGTCCGAACGTTCTTGTCATTCATTTTATTTATATTGTTGAAAACGGTCGATCCATCTCATACAGCCTTTGATAACGCTGTTTTTCTCTCAATAAATCCTGATGCTTCCCCTGCATCTCAATGTAGCCATCTTCAATAAACATGATGCGGTCACACGCCTCGCAGCCAGTCAGGTGATGGGTAATCCAAATGACGGTTTTTCCTTTTAACACACGGAAGATTGTTTGAACCAATTCACGCTCTGTCCGTGGATCAAGTCCGACGGTTGGCTCATCTAATACCACAATCGGTGTGTGTTGCAGCAAGATCCGAGCTAACGCCATACGCTGTCTTTCTCCGCCTGAGAAACGAACTCCTGTCTCCTGTACACCTGTGTGATAGCCTTCTGGTAAAGATTCAATGTAATCGTGCAGCTGCACTTGTCTCGCCGCTTCTTTCACCTGCTCTTCTGTCGCGTCTGGGGATCCTAAGCGAATATTGTTTAAAACAGACGTATCGAATAAATAAGGCTGTTGATTGAGGACAGACACATAAGCTGACACGTTCTCTTGAATGCTTTGCACCGGTTTCCCCTGAATGCTGACAGCACCTTGATTTGGCACGACCGCCCCTTCTAACAATTTTAAAATGGTCGATTTGCCTGCACCGCTTTTTCCTAAGAGAGCAAGTGATTCTCCTTGCTTAAGCGAAAACGAAAATTGCTTTAGCACGTATTGATGCGCATCATATCCAAAGGACACTTGTTCAAAACAGACAGCTTGATCATGAGAAATGATTGACTGATCAACGAATTCCTTCTCAGATTCTCCTTCATACGACTGCTTTTCATAATGATGTAATCTGCTAACAGTATGCTGATAAACAGGAATGTCACCTGCCGCATCTGAAAGCGAAAGAAAGGCTTCTGTTAACGGAAACAGCACAAGCACAAAGGCCGCAATGAGCGTGTGCGGCATAGAACCTGACTGAACAACTGAGCCGCTCCAATACACCACAAGCACAACTGCTCCTCCAATGATCAGCTGCGCAAAAAATTGGCGCAGACGGATAAACCGGTGCTTGGCAGCTTCAAGCGCTAACAGCTGCGCTTCTTTCTGTTCATAGCCGTCAACAAAATCTTTCTGTCTGCCGCTAAACAGCCAGTCACTAACTCCCATGACCGCATCTGTTAAATGGCTGTACAGTTCATTTCTGCCCTTTTTCATTTGAATTTGTCTCGCCCGGTTCACAAGCACTGTGACGTATGGGAAAACAAATACGAGAAGTGCCATATAGAGCAGCATCAATCCAGCAAATGGCCATGAGAAAAGTCCAAGTGCCCCAATCGATGCTGCATATAAAAGCAGCGCACCGATGGATGGAAAGATTGTTTTTAAATACGCATCCTGTAATCTCTCCACATCTTCTGATAAGAGTCCAAGCATTTCACCTGTACCAAGCTTTGTCTGTTTGGCACTTCGTTCAGCCATGTCATACAGACGCACCCGCATTTTTTCAATCATCGTCAAAATGAGCTGATGACTCGCAAGCCTTTCTGCATAGCGAGCAGCAGAACGTGAAATACCAAAGGTACGTACAGCCACGATTGGGACGTAGACCATCAATATATTCTCAGGTCTTGTGGCGGCTTTTGAAATCAAAAATCCCGACGTATACATCAGCAGAGAAGCAGAGAACACCGCAATGCCTCCTAAAAAAAGCACCAAGGCAAACAGCTTTTGATTCTCCTTGATATAAGGTATAAACCAGCCTTTACTGACCATGTGTGACCGCCCCCATTTGCTCCTGTACCAATTGATAGTACACACCTTTTCTTCGCATTAATGATTCATGTGTCCCCATTTCTGCAATGGTTCCATGATCCATGACAATGATCTCATCCATCTCCGGCATCCAATGAAGCCTATGTGTCGCTAAGAACACGAGCTTATCTTCAAACAGCGGAAGCATCGTTTCCTTCAATTCATACTCCGTCTCAATGTCGAGATGCGCCGTTGGTTCATCTAACAGCATAATCGACCGCTGGCCCAGCACAGCTCGAGCAAGCGCAATTCTTTGTGCCTGGCCGCCGCTTAGCCCTCTTCCCTGCTGTCCGATGACCTCATCCAGTCCATTTGGTAGCTGCGCTACAAGCTGAGATAACCCAGCCGCCTGCACAGCTCTTTCCACTTCTTCGTCTGTTGCATGTGGTTCATAAAAACGAATGTTTTCTCTTAATGTCATGTGAAATAAATAGGGGTGCTGCGGCATATAGACGACTTTCTTTTGCCATTCCTTCATCTGTAAATGAACAAGCGGCTGACCGTTTAGCGTCATTTGACCTGAAGACGGTTCAACAAAGCCGCCGAGGACATCGGTTAACGTCGATTTTCCTGAACCACTGGCACCAATGATTCCGATTCTTTTCTTTCCTTTGACAGTCAAATCCACATCCTGAATGGAATAAGGAGCATGTTCATCATGCAGGACACAAATATCTTGCAGCGTAAGCACAGCTTGTTCATTCCACTCGTTTAGCTGCACTGATTGTGTCTCCTGCGCGTGGAAGCCCTTTTCATCTAAAATGACCTGAATAGCCTCATTCGCTTCTTTTCCATTTAACGTCGCATGATAATCATTTCCCACTTCACGTACTGGCAGGAAATATTCCGGAGCCAGCATAAGCGCCGTCAAAGCCGGCAATAACAGAAGTTCCCCTTCAATTAATCGCAGGCCAAGAAATACAGCAACGGTCGCAATCGATAACATAGAAAAGAAATCGAGGGCAAACGATGAAAGAAATGCGACCTTCAGCGTGCTCATGGTCGCCTTTCGATATCGCTTTGACACCTCTGCGATATTACGGGAGTGCTTTTTGCTAATACCTAAGTAACGAAGCGTTTCAAGGCCGCGGAGGGAATCAGTAAAATGATTGGATAATTTCTCATACGATCTCCATTGTTTGGCCGCTTTACGCTGAGCAACAAGACCTAACAAAATCATAAAAACAATTAAAATCGGCAGCGTCACAATCAAAATGACGGCAGATGTTTGATCTAATGTCCAAACATAAACGAGGACCATCACCGGAATAACGGCCATGTTCACCATTTTCGGCAAAAACAGCTGTAAATACTGACGATATTGGGCAATTCCCTCCATCGCTAATGTCACTAGCTTTCCTGTTCCTTTTTTCTTTGTGAAGGCTGGACCTAAACGAAAGAGTTGGTCTAACAGCTGTTTTCTGACGTCTGCTCCAATTCGGGAAGAGTAGGTGAACATCACTTTCTCCCGAATGAAGGTGAGACCGTGCCGCACCAGAAAGGCAGCAAGAAACAGCAAGACATAAGGCGTTGCCTGCGAGAGGCTTTTCCCGTCAAACAGCGTTGTAATGGCATGTGCCAGCCACTGTGCTTGGAAAATAATACTTGCTCCTTGGATGAGTGACACAATACCTAAGAGGGCAAGAAGCCCTCTCATTCCTTTTAATTGAAGCAAACGTTTATCCATTAGTAGGTCATTGGCTCCTTACCGCTTACACGTTTACGGAAGACGTAATAACTCCAAATTTGATACCCAAGCACAAAAGGCAGCAAAGAAATGGCGACAATCGTCATGACCGTCAATGAATAAGATCCTGATGCAGCGTTGTGAATGGTGAGGTCAAACGCATGGTTGATCGAACTAATCATGACCCGCGGGAACAATGCAGTGAAAAGCATTGTCACAGTCACCATGATGCCCGCACCTGTGAACAAGAATGTCCAGCCATCACGTTCTTTTTTCATAAAGAATAGAGCCGCTACGTAACAAACCACAATCAGCACGGTTAAAGGAATGGTGATGATCGGGCGCACTGTGTAAATGTCTGTTTCCATGATGGACACACCGACAAATAGGACAAGCACTGGCAGTGCAATAAGCAGGACACGCTGACCAAGCTTTCTTGCACGGTCTCTTAAATCACCCTCTGTACGAAGTGTGATAAAAATCAATCCGTGCAGGAGGCAAAGAACCGTCACTGCTACCCCGCCGATCACTGAATAAAGATTCACAAAGTCCGTGAAACCAGCGTACATGTTCATGCTTTGATCAATTGGCATCCCGCGTAAAATACTTGTGAATAGCACACCGAGTAAAAACGGTGGCAGCAGACTGCCAAAGAAGATGACCCAGTCCCATGCTTTGATCCAAGAGGCTTTCTCAACTTTCCCTCGGAATTCAAAGGCGACCCCCCGCCCAATGAGCGCTAATAGGAGAACCGTAAACGGAATATAGTATCCGCTGAACATCGTGGCATACCAGTGAGGAAATGCAGCGAAAATAGCACCGCCAGCTGTAATCAGCCAAACCTCATTCGCATCCCAGAAAGGACCAATCGTATTGATTAAAATGCGGCGCTCATGCGCATCCTTTCCAAGCAGCTGCATGGACATCCCTACACCAAAATCAAATCCTTCTAAGAAGAAAAACCCAACAAACAATACTGCGACAAGAATAAACCAAATCTCGTTAAGATATGCCATGATATGCGCCTCCATCAAATGGATCTGTAGACAGGTCCGTTTCATCCTTTTGTTCTGTATCCTCTTCAGAATGTGCACCTTTTTTAATTTCTCGAATGAATAAGTAGGCAAGCAAGATGGCAAGAATCAGATAAATGGTCGTAAAGCTAATGACTGAGAATAATAGCATGCCATAGGATACGTTTGGTGAAATCGATTGAGCGGTCGTCATCATGCCAAAGACGGTCCACGGCTGACGCCCGATTTCAGTCATGATCCAGCCGGCTGAGTTTGCAATAAACGGGAACGCAATCATCCAAACCATAAAGCGTAAATACCATTTGTTTGATTCAAGTTTCTTTCTAAAGCTCAAGTACAAGCCAATCATACTAGCAAAAATCATAAGCATTCCCGCACCGACCATGATTCTAAAGCTCCAGAACGTTGTTTTCACTGGAGGAATGTAGTCTCCTGGGCCAAACTTAGCTTCATATTCTTTTTGAAGTGTCAGCATACCTGGAACATCTCCACTGAACTTCGAATAAGCCAAATAACTTAAAGCAAACGGAATGTTGATTTCTGCAGAGTTTTCTTTTTTATCTGTGTCAATGTTGGCAAATAGTGTCCAAGCCGCTGGATCTCCACTATCCTTCCAAAGGGCTTCACTTGCTGCCATCTTCATCGGCTGTGATTTCATTAAATGCTTTGCTTGGTCATGTCCAGAGAACGCCACACCTAAGCCAGAAATTAAAGCGAGTACCATGGCAATCTGGAATGATTTTTTGAAAAAGGCGATTTCTTGTTTTTTGATCATTTTATAGGCACTAACACCTGCAATAAAGAAAGCGCCTGTTGCCAGCGCACCGAACAGAACGTGCGGGAACTCTACCCAGAGCTGCGGATTCGTGACAAGAGCGCCAAAATCATTCATTTCTGCACGGCCATTTTTAATGACAAATCCAACTGGCTCCTGCATAAATGAGTTAGCTAGTAAAATCCAAAACGCCGAAAAGATCGTACCAAGGGAAACAAGCCAAATACACAATAAATGAATTTTTTTCGGCAGACGATCCCAGCCGAAAATCCAAAGTCCAATAAATGTAGATTCAAGGAAAAAGGCCAATAGTGCTTCAATGGCAAGCGGTGCACCAAAGACATCACCGACAAACCTTGAATAGTCAGACCAGTTCATCCCAAACTGGAATTCCTGCAGAATCCCTGTCACCACACCTACTGCAAAGTTGATTAAGAAAAGGTGACCCCAAAACTTCGCCATCTTTTTATAGATGTCTTTTTTCTTCACTACATAAAGGGTCTGCATCAATGCGACGATAAACACCAAACCTATAGACATAGGAACAAAAATAAAATGAAATAATGTCGTTGAAGCAAATTGAAATCTTGCTAAAAACAGCTCACTCACAGCCTTACATCCTCCCTTACTTTCACATGCCGAATGATTCAAGATCTTTATGCTCACCATTTCACAAAAATTTCACTGCTTGTTCAATGATTCACAATTAACAGCCTATTTGAAATGGTTCACTCAATGAAAATTTACTCTTGAATTTCATTTGGTTAGTTATTTATACCTGTACTTTACACCCATACGCTTCAAAAATAAAGTAAATTTTACCTAAAAATTGGATGGTATTGTGTCAGTTGTTTGAATACTTTGTCAAAAATATGTGACGGAAAGAAAAAAACCGCAAAAAAATAGCGCTGCATCTCGGCGGCAGCGCTGTAATGAAATTTAGGCTTTTTTCTGTAAAGCTGGTCTTGTCACTTGTACTTCATAGTACGTAATTTTGTTTTTTAATAGTCCTTCAGGTTTCGCTTTTCCATGAGCGTGCGCATCACCAAACGCCTGAGATTTTGTCCAGTTCACAAAGTCTTCTGTTAATACTTCTGTTGGTGCCCCTATTTGATTTTGATGCACCTGACCACGCTTCATCGCAATGAGGCGGTCACAATACTTTGCTGCCTGCTGCAGGTCATGAAGAACCATTAAAATGGTGATCCCATGTGTCTCATTCAGCTGTTTGAGCAGCTCTAATAAATCAAGCTGATGCGCAATATCTAAGTAAGTTGTGGGCACATCCAGAATAATAGTCTCTGTTTTCTGAGCAAGCGCCATCGCAATATACGCCTTTTGCCTTTCTCCGCCTGACAATGTATGCAGCATCCTGTTTTCATTGCCGCGGCTGTTTGTCACATCAAGCGCCCACTCAATCGCTTCATGATCTGTCTTCGAGCTCTTTTTCCAGATTGAACGATGCGGACTGCGTCCAAGTGCAATCAGCTCACGTACTGTCATCGATGGGATGGCCGTTCTCGTCTGCATGAGAACAGCGATCTCCTTTGCCATCTCCTGCGCCGTCATCTGTCGGTTGAAGTGATTGGATGATTTCCATGTCCGGGCTCATTGGGTTACCGACTTCTGGCAGTCCTTTCGATCAGGAAGGGACATGTTCCCCTTTTTTGCTGTTTTTTCGCTCTAAAGACCATGCGTACATTTCACGAATAATCGGTTCTATTTTCTTCCCTTGCGCTGTTAATTTATATTCAATCCGCACCGGAATGTCGGGGTATACTTTTTTCTCAACGAGTCCTTCAGCTTCTAAATCCTTTAGCCTTTCTGATAATAATCTTCCGCTGATGTTCATTTCATTTTCAAGCTGACAAAAACGCTTGGGCCCTGTGAGAAGCTGATTGATGATGAGAATCACCCACTTCTTGCCTAGAATCTCCATGGCATCTGTAATTGGGCAGCCGTCTACTTGAGCCATACCTTACTCCCTCCTGCTTTTCTCTCTTTTTTTCATTATAACACAATTAATTACTTGAAATAAGTAACTAACTATTATATAGTTTAGTTACTAAAAGTAACAAGATATACATTTTTATAGATTTTCAAAAACATTTGAACATGCCGACGCATATATCATGAAGGAGCTGACCGAGCTTGAAGACAATTGAGCAGCTAAGATTGGGTGTAACAGAATTACATGTGTCCAACTTTGAGCGTTCTTTACCTTTTTATACAGACATTTTAGGGTTTACTATATTAGAACAGACGGATTCCGCCGTCACTCTTGGCAGCCATGCAAAGGAACCGATCCTTTTGTTAAAAGAAGATGCACAGCTGAAGGAGAAGCCTGATCATGAGCCAGGACTTTATCATTTTGCTGTTTTATTACCTACCAGAAAAAACCTGGGCACATGGCTGGCACATGTGATCAAAAAAGGCTATCCTTTAATTGGAGCAAGCGATCACTTTTTCAGTGAAGCCATTTATTTAAGTGATCCTGACGGCATTGGCGTAGAAATTTATGCTGATCGTCCTGAGGACGTTTGGGTAGGTGAGCATGGAGAACTGAAAGGTGGCGGAAATGCACCGCTTGATGGAGATGGTCTCCTGCAAGAAGCCGCTGATTCCACCTGGGAAGGACTCCCTGCTGGTACAGTCATGGGACACTTACATTTCCATCTTAACCCAGAAGAAGCTGATTCCTTTTATGTGAACACGCTCGGTTTTCATATCCGAATGGCTCCCCAAGCAAGTTTATTTATCGCTGCTGGTGTGTACCATCATCACCTTGCCTTTAATGCATGGGGACGCGGAAGAAAAGGAGCTATTGATCCACGTTTTTCAGGAATTAGAAGCTATACACTGATTTTCCCTGAAGAAGCAGACAGACAATCCGCCGTCGAACGTCTGACACAAGCAGGCATTCACGTAGAAACGACAGGAAAAAGTAACGCATTTGTTGATCCATTTGGCGTTCTCGTTCGTTTACAGATTGAAGAAACAGACAAAAAAGAAGGTGCAGAATATGGACAAACACACAGGTCTTAAAACAGCTATTTTAAAAGATAAAATCAAACGAGTACAGCAAGAAGACGGATATATATATATCACTGGTCCCATTAAACTGCCAGTAAATTTAGACGGCAGAACCGTGATGTTCAACTGGTATTCATGGTTAAAGGACGACGGAAAACAACCGTTATCAGATGAAGCTTTAATTGAAAGCCTCTCCTCCCGCCAGCTTGCCGATCATCAGCAATCAAGCGTTCTTGTGTATGGGGATTTCGAGCACGCGGATGAAGCCTGTATCCGCATGCATTCCATTTGCCACACTGGCGATATTTTCGGAAGCAAGCGCTGCGACTGCGGTTTCCAATTGAAGCAGTCCATGCGAATGATTGAGGACAATGGAGCAGGTGCCCTGTTTTATTTAGCCAACCATGAAGGGCGCGGCATTGGCCTTTTCAGTAAAGCCATGGCTTACATTCTTCAAGAGAACGGCTATGATACAGTGGAAGCAAATGAAGCGCTTGGTTTCGAAGATGATACGCGTCAATATGAAGAAGCCATTGCCGTTCTTCAAACACTTCGTACAAAGCCAGTAAGACTCATTACCAATAATCCGAAAAAGACAGATGCCATCAGTCATGCAGGTCTTTCTCTTTCTGGACGCATTCCGCTTTGGGGTGACGTCTCTGAATTCAACGAAAAATACTTGCAGACAAAAATTAACCGGTCAGGCCACATGAAGGCGGATCAAGAGGTGCATACGATTGCCACATCATGAGCGATATATGAATCTAGCCCTAGAAAATGCACGTGCCATGAAAGGACAGACATCACCGAACCCCCTCGTCGGGGCTGTGATTGTGCGCGATAATGAAATTGTTGGAGTCGGTGCTCACATGAAGGCCGGCGAACCACATGCTGAAATTCATGCACTCAAAATGGCGGGAGACAAGGCAAAAGGAGCCACGATATATGTGACCCTAGAGCCTTGTTCCCACCATGGCCGCACAGGCCCTTGCGCTGAAGCACTTGTCAAAGCCGGCGTCGAAACCGTTGTCGTAGCAGCACTTGATCCGAACCCGCTTGTCGCTGGCCGTGGGATTGCCATTTTACAAGACGCAGGTATCCAAGTCATCACGGGCGTACTTGAACAAGAATCCATTCTCATGAATGAAGTGTTTAACCACTTTATTACGAAAAAAACGCCGTTCGTGACGCTCAAAGCGGGCATCACCCTAGATGGAAAAATTGCTTCTGTTACGTCTGACAGCAAGTGGATTACGTCAGAAACTTCCCGTTATGACGCTCACCACATCCGCAGTATCAATGATGCGATTTTGGTCGGTGCTCAAACCGTCATTCATGACGATCCTTCATTAACCGCGCGGATTCCAAATGGTCATCATCCAATTCGAATTGTCCTAGATTCTAAGCTTTCGACACCGTTGGCGGCAAAGATCGTCACTGATCAGCTGGCACCTACATGGATTTTTACAACAAAGCAAGCAGATGAGGAAAAACGGGCCGCTTTAGAAGCAGCTGGCGTCAGCGTCTTTATGACAGATGGCGACACGCGAGTGCCTTTACAAGAAGTACTTCAAGTGCTCGGAGAAAGAAATGTCTCCTCCCTTATGATTGAGGGCGGCGGCCAAGTCAACGCCTCATTTTTAGAGCAGCATCTTGTAGATAAATTGGTCATCTACATGGCACCTAAGCTCATTGGCGGACGACTCTCTCCTTCCTTTTTCGGAGGCGAAGGCATACGCCTCATGAGTGATGCAATTGAACTGGATCAACTCGCCGTTGAACAGCTGGGGAAAGATATCAAAATAACGGGCTATCCCGTTTATCAATAACGGATTTTCTATAAAAAGATAAGGCTGTCGAGAAAATCTCGACAGCCTTATTGTTTTTTTGAGAATATTTCCTTAAAACATGTAGGTGTGTTTTCTACTCTATTCTCTCTAAAAATTCAATTCGATTTCCAAATGGATCATCTACATAGAACCTGATTGCTCCATCCAAGGGCTGATCTTCTCTTATACGAATATGATGTTTCACTAATATCTCTTTTAATTTTGATAAACTCTTTACACGAAAAGCTGGATGGGCTTTTTTGGCAGCTTGAAAATGATCTTCAATGCCAATATGAAGCTGCTGATGATTGCCGCATTGAAACCAAACACCACCACGTTTAACTAAATGACTAGGCTTAGGTATTTCCCTCATTCCTAAAATTTCCCCAAAAAACAAACGTGCTTTCTCTTCACTACCCTTTGGGGCAGCTAATTGAACATGATCGATTCCAAAGAAATTTGACATCGTTTATTCTTCCTTTCTTTTCTCAATATCCAAAAAACATTCTGTTTTTTAGTATCACGTTCGAGACCAAGCCTAGATTAAACCATAAAGCCATATGTTGTTGTCGATTCACTTATCTGACTGTGAAACTTGTCGTAAAATGTTTCACATGAAACATCTGTGATCTGACCTCTACGAATGTCCTTCTACCAGCCTGCCAAAACTTTCGGGTGAAAGTCCCGGTGAAATGCGAAGGCGGTGTAAGGACATCATGCCTTGTTCCTTTTTCGCATGTCCTGGTTCAGTGGTGACAGCCATCTGATATCCAGCTTTCTTCGCCAGCTTCAGCGTGTCTTCGTTATAGCGCCCAACCGGATAGCTGACCATTCTCGTACGCTGAGAAAACCGCTGATCAAAGAATGCCTTTGATCCTTTTAATTCCTCTTCCTGCTGCTTCTTTGATAAACGATTGAGCTCTAAATGATGAATCGTATGACTCTCAATGGATAGTCCATGTGCCATCATCTCATCCATTTGATCATCTGTTAAGTGATGCGGACGGCCAATGGATTGCTCAATCATAAAAATCGTTGCTTTCATCCCGTATTGCTTTAAAATCGGAAATGCCTTTGTGTAGTTGTCCGTATATCCATCGTCAAATGTAATCAGGACACACTTTTCACTTGGCTTCGTATTTGTTGTGAAGACGCGGTACGCCTCTTCCGGCGACAGTGTGACATAGTCGTTGTCCTTCAGCCATTTCATATGAGCCGCAAACTCGCTCTTTGGCACACGTAATGAGTTGCCGCTGGAAATGCTGTGATACATCAAGATCGGAAGCTCAATCGGCTCCTTTTGCTCAATCCAGTTTTGTGTATCTATCACTGTCGCTTCTTTCTGCTGAATCTGTTTTGTTTCTTTTGCTTGTAATTGACCCTTTTCCTCTTTGACTACTTGCTGGTTTCCTTCCGTTTGCTCCTTCTTTCCCATACAGCCCGAAATGAGCAGCATCATAAGGCCAACCGCAATCAACATACATATTTTTTTCATTCACCAATCCTGCTTTCTCTCTATCTACCGAATGATTATAACAGAAATTGGTTAATAGCTGACATCTATTTTGACAGGGTGTTCATTTTTTTACACATTTCTATCATCTCAATGGCGAGCAGATGAATGGTCTCTGTTGTGAGCATTTGATCTTCTGCATGTATCAGCAGTAAAGAAAAGGGAAGCTGTTCACCTGCCGCCTCTTTTTGAATGAGCGACAAGTGCAGGTGATGGATGCTTCGAAACGCTTCCTCCCCTTTTTCGATCAACTGCTGCGCTTTTTCAAAGTCATCTGCTCTTGCGAGACGAATCGCTTCTACATAATGGCTTCTCGCCTCACCTGCATGGGCAATGATTTGAAAGGCTGCTCCCTGCATTTCCTCTAATACCGTCATCCGCCTCTCCTCCGATTGCTCAAGATTCATTTGCTAGTTTCAGTGCATGCTCTAGAATTTTTTCTCCGTTCGCTGTTCCATATAATCTCACATTTACGACATCGACAGGTATTTGATAAGGTGCCGCTGTTTTTTCTGCTGCCTTTTTCATAAAGCTAACCTGCGGTCCTAGTAAAATGACCTTCACATCTTCTCCATGCTCTTCTAATTCATCAGCAATGGCTCCTTCAGGTATGGCATAAATATAGTAATCTAGCCCTTTTGCTTCTGCGGCTGCCTTCATTTTGGACACCACAATTGAGGTCGACATTCCTGCTGCACAAGCGAGAATGATTCGTTTCATATCCCATCACTCCTATTTATAGATGACATCTGCTTCAACCTTCAGTTCCCTCGTTTGGATTAATGTCTGGTACCAATACGCTGATGCTTTCAACTGACGATTCCGCTCATTCTCCAGCTGAATTTCTACTAATCCATAGCGGTTTTTAAATGCATTCATCGGTGAGACATTATCCGTAAATGCCCACAGCATATAGCCCTTGCAATTTGATCCTTCTGCTTTCGCTTGAAGTGCCCGCTTCAAATGCTGGCTGATAAATGAAATTCGGTACTGATCATCGATGATGCCATCTTCTTTTTTAAACCGCTCTTCCTTTTCTACACCCATGCCGTTTTCGGCCACAAACCACTCAATATTTCCGTATTCTTCTTTTATTCTCATCCCCATATCATAGACAATGTCCGGATAGATTTCCCAGCCTCTGAATGGATTCATCTTTCTCCCTGGAAGCTCAAACTTATCGTAATAATATGATGGGTGAAAAGGAGTCCCTTCGTTCCAAGCCTTACTCGGCGCCTTGACACGATGCGGATAGTACAAGTTGAGCCCAACGACATCCACCGTATGATCCTTGATGATCTGAAGCTCTTCCTCTGTCGCATCGAAAAGAATGTCGTGCTTTTTCAACACCTCAAGCAGTTCCTCTGGATATTCCCCTTTGATGGAGGGATCTAAAAAGACGCGATTAAAAAATAAATCATACATGCGGGCCGCTTCTTGATCATGTGGTGCAGTAGATCTTGCATACGTCACTTCTGGATTGAGGATCACCCCGATTTTTGCACCCGTTGATTCCTTCAATCCCAGCTGCCGAAACAGTTTCACAACCTTTGCTGTCGCCAAGGCTTTATGATAGTTCCACTGCATCCATTTTTTCGTATTTTGCTCAAAGGGATACCGGATTGCATCTAGATAAACACGTGTCTGGACAACAATCGGTTCATTAAAGCTAAACCAATGTTTGACTCGATCTCCATAGCGCTCAAACACCTTTTGCGCATAGAGAACAAACAGCTCGACGACATGCTTTGATGACCATCCGCCGTACTTCTCTAGCAAAACGGCAGGAAGCTCATAATGCTCTAAGCAAAACATCGGCTCTACACCTGCGGCGATTAATTCATTGATCAGATCGTCAATGTAACGAGCATATGCCTCATCCACAATCCCACTCTCGTAATCAATGAGAAACCTTGACCAATTGATCGATGTCCTGTAATGAGTCAGGCCAATCTCCTTCATTAAGGCTACATCTTCAGGATAGCGCTTGTAAAAGTTCGTTGCACCAGCCGGCCCGTACCCTTCATGCCACACGTGATACCCTTCCTTATACCACACATCTATGTACGAGTCCTGATGCGCCTGCTTTCCTTTCCATCCCTCCGTCTGCCAAGCAGAAGCCGCAGCACCTAGGATAAAATCACTTGGAATCTCAATTCTGTTCATGTCGACACCCTGCCCTTTCTTCGTTTGAATTTGAAGTCCTTCCCATACCATCTAAACTGCATGTTCATTCATGACCCTCCTTCTATTCTGAATCAGGTGCTGCTTCTGGCTTGCGGTTGGACAAGAGAACAAATGGCAAATAGATAAAGACAGCGACCACAATACAGATAAGCTGCGTGATGACAGCACCCATGCTGCCAGCAGTGGATAGCCATGCATTTACAATCGGTGGTGTCGTCCACGGCACCATCACAACCGCTTTCCCAGCAAATCCTGTAGCCGTCGCGATATAACCAATCGTACCTGTCACAAGCGGTGTGACGATAAATGGGATCGCCATCACAGGATTCAGCATGACGGGTAATCCAAAAATAACGGGTTCATTGATGTTGAACAGTCCAGGTCCTGATGAGAGCTTGGCAATACTTCGCATCTCTTCCCTTCTCCCAGCTATAAAAATCGCAATCAAGAGCCCAATGGTCACACCGGAACCACCAATACTCATATACACATCCCAAAACGGCATGGTGATGATATTCGGAATCTCTTTCCCCTCTTGAAAAGCCGTCATATTCACAGCAATAGACCCTAATAACAGCGGCTCCCGTATCGGCTTAATCATTTGGTTGCCATGGATACCAATCACCCAGAAAAATTGTGCCACAAACATCAGCGTTAAAATGCCCGGCAGCCCCTGCACAACACTTTCAAGCGGGCGCTGCACCACGTTATACACCGCTTCGTGCAAATAAATGCCTGTCAAACGGTGAAACGCAAACCCGAATGAACTGATGATCGTAATCGTAATAATCGATGGAAAAAGTGAAGAAAAAGATGTCGCAACATTCGACGGAACAGAATCTGGCATCTTGATTTGAAGCCATTTTACCTCGGTCAGCTTACAAAAGATCTCCACAGATACGATGGCAATGATCATGCCTAAAAATAAGCTTTTTGGATCGGAGAATTGTCTTGCCAGTACATCTACAACCTCACGCATCGATCCATCGACCTCAAGAAGAAGTGTCGTTGGAATAACAGATATAAATGAAATCAATGCCATTAACCCTGGGAAGAGTGACTTGTGTCCGTTGATTTTCCCAAGCTCAATCCCGATGAGGAACACAGCCCCAATCGTTAAAAAGTTCAGCGTGGCATAATTGATTGCTTTCATAATAGGCTGAAGCTCTGCTAAAAACCTGAATATCTCAAAATGAGCAAGCCCCGTTTCCGGGCTCATAATCATATTCGCCACCAGTACAGCAAAAGCCCCCGTAATGATGATTGGCATCAGTGTGACAAATGCCTGTTTAATCGCCATAATATATTTCTGATTGGTGATGCGATAAGCCACATGTCCCATGACGTCTGCCGCTTTCTCCTTGAAGCTCATGATCCGTCTCCCCCTTTACAACAACTCGTGATCATCCTCCTTTTTGATATTATTTTAAAAGCGCTTTCATTAACATCTAATCTTTTTCCTCACAGAAGCGGAAATGGGTGTCCAGTTTTTTCAACTGGCTGTTCCAATACTTGCAGCGCCGCCGTCAGCTCCTCAAATGAAGCGGCTTTGATGATTTGCTCTACCACTTCCTTCCGCTCTGTCAGCCGCACAAGAAATTGATAAAGCGACTGCAATTCTTTTTGATACGTCTTCTGGATACTCAACAAACAAACGACTTGTACTCGCTCTTCTCCCCAAAGCACCGGTTTTTTCAACGTGCAGATTGCACAAAACGTGTCATCTGTTGCCGGCTTAATCGGATGAGGAATCGCGACCAAATGACCGAACGACGTGGGTGACACTCGCTCTCTTTCCAGCAACAACTGTTCAAACTCGTCCGGGATTCGATTTTGTTCGTGTAACACGTTCACGAAAAATTGAAGAACCTCTTCCCTTGATTGGAGGTCTTGCTGAAAAAACGTCATCTTCGGACTGATATACCGCAAAACCCCTGTCTCTTGTGAATCCTGCACAAATCGTTTCAACCGCAATATATCATTGTCACTTAGGATGGTATGTACATCAATCACTGGCACCGGCAGCGTGTTCTGAAGCGGAATGGTACTAATCAGAAAATCAATGTTTCTTAGGTCATACGAAGGAAGGTCGCCGACACTCGCAGTTCCTGCAATCTCGAGCCTTCCGCTAAAAGCCGCCTTGAGCTTATGAAGAAGAAGTTGACTGCTGGCGACACCCGTCGCGCACACAATGAGGCATTTTTTTCTCACATGTTGTGTTTTTGTCCGCTCTATTGCAGCCCCTATATGGAGCGCCAAATACCCGATCTCATCTTCATGGATCTCCACGCCCTCTTTTTCCTTAAGCCATCTGCCCATATAGACACCTGCCTCAAACGCAATGGGATAATGCCTTTTAATGTCTGGCAAATAGGGGTTACGGATGTTCATATCATACCGGAAACGATGAATGGCTGACCTCAGATGAAGACTTAATCCTACGATCAGTTCCTTGTCCGTCTGAATATCAAGTGACATGTGTTCCTCTACATAAGCAAGTAATTGGTGGGTGAAACGAAAATGATTTTCATCAAGCATGTGAAATAGCGTGTGGCCGGCTTCTCCATACGCCATCATCTTTGCCCCCATTAAATGAATCGCAATGTACGCCATTTCAGATGACGGAAAATCAATGCCTAACACGTGGCGAATATCTTCTGCCATTTGTTTAGCAATCTGGAAAACAGGCTGTATTTGAATGTCTTTCAATTCCGCTTCTGGCATCATGACCAATTTTTTCTCTTCAATTCGTTTGCACGCAATGGCGATATGTGTCACTAAATTACTTAAACCGATCTCTGACACATGAAGACCGCTTGCTTTAGTACGTGAACGCACCATATCCTGAATCAATTGGTACGTTTCTTCAGGTAACAGCGCAGGGTTCGGATGCTCCTGCTGAAACACATGCTCTGCCAAACAATATCTTAATTTCATTTCATCCCCTGTCAGCCGCAGTCCATATTTAGGGCGATGAGACACAGAAAGTCCATGTAATGAAAACAAGTGCCTGACTGCTTTCAGATCATTTTTCACTGTGGATTCACTCACAAATAATTCCTCTGTCAATCCATCTAATTTGATATAGTCGTCTGACAGAAGCAGTCTTTTCAGTAAATAAGCCACGCGGTCCTCAGGCTGATTCGGAATCACCTGTTCCTTTTTCTCATTTCTTTCTCTCATCGACTTTTTCAAAAATGTACGAAATGCCCCATAATCCTCGACGTTCAATATATACCCTGCCCCGCGTTTCATCTGAAGTACTGCTCCATGTTCTTCTAATATTGATTTAAGCGCTTTTATATCTGTTCGGATTGTTCTTGATGTGACCCCAATCACGCGGGCAATTTCTTCACTTGTCAGTTCCTGTTCCGCTTGCATCAATCGTTTCAGGAGCTCCTCCTGACGTAGAGATAGCATGGATTCCCCTCCCCGGCAATTACTTTTGCCTATCATCATAAACGAAAATAGAACTCTTTGCCCAGTTTTTCTTTCAGATCGGGAACTTCGATATGGTGCAAACGTATGAATAGGAAACAAGAGGAGGGATGCATCCTGGGTTCTTTTATGTTTGTTGTCATGATCATATTGGCTTCTTTAGGAGCATTCATTGCCCACATTCTCACACCAAAGGATAAACGTACATCTTCTAAGCATTCTGCACATCACAGTTCAACGACAAGTAACTATACTGATTCCTATACTCATCATGCTTCAGATGCCTCCTGCGGGAGTGATTCAGGCGGAAGTAGCGGAGGGTGTGATTAAACAAAAAAACAGCCGCTCATAGGGCGGCTGTTTCGTTTATTGTATTAAAGAGCTTTCCAGCCCCGTTCAATCAACTGTTTAACATCCTTTGCAAAATCCTCGCCCTTTTCCATCACGTCCTGGGCTCTTCCTGCAAAATTACTGGCGACAGCCAGCTCCATTTTTTTCAATTCAAAGTGCAGGATTTTTTGGTCAATCTCAGACATATATTTTTCATACTCATTATTCACGATGTCGTGCATCACACTGTAGGCTTCTTTCCGATGGCGATGAAAGTCTATTCCTCTCTCACCTTTCCATGACGAATCTAGAGCAGGCTTTTTGATTTCCTTTAAGTCTGACTGCGCAAGATCTTGTTCTGTTCGAATATTGCTTTTGGCTGTCTTTAACCGAGAGATCATTTCGTCAAATTCTGCACGTTTGTTTTCAATTCCCATATGCAGATGGTGCAGCATCTCGGATAAACTCATGTCATCCACCTCTATCGGACCTCATACGAAAGCACTGCGTCAGAGCCTTTGGAACCGAGCAGCTCATCTGCTTTTTCCAATCCTGACATTTCTATCGTTCGCTTTCGTTAAGTATAGTATAAGGTGAAAAGCCTTAGGCTTAAATAGGAAAAAGGTGTCCTTTTAACGTAGTGATTGGAAGGAAAACGGAATAATCAAAGGACATAAATCCTGAATTATATATGAGTCTTTGTAACTACATTTCATACTATGTCAATGTAAGCAATAAATAAAACGATTGTGCTGATTTATTTCGCAGCAATCGCTTCATCCTGTTCTTTTAACGTCTTCACATTAGAGCGAGTATCCTGAACATTTTTAATCAAGGCTTCTTTAAAGCTTGAGACCAATTCGCCCACCTCTGCTTCACGTGCCGTCCACTTGGTCACAAATTCAAGGCTGTTTTCACCCGCTTGATCTGCTGCTTTTTTCATTGTTAAAGCTTCGACTGCTTGGGAGACTTCATCTAATTTATCCATGACTGTTTGGTAGTTTAACTTAATTTGTCCCATTGTGATATCCTCCAGGTTTGTTCAGCATGACACCAGCTTTACAAGCTGCTCCATGCTTTTGAGATCAAGCGTTTTGCGTCTTCTACTGCGTCTTCTCCTTTTTCAGCAAGACGTGCGGCGTCTCCAGCTAAGGAACTGGCAAAGGATAAGGCAGCTTGTTCAGCTTCTAATGTATTGATTTTGAATTCAATGCGGCTCACGTAGCGTGGGTATTTGTCGTTCACGATCGTTTTCAGCGCATCATGTGCTTCATTCCGCTCTGATTTGAAATCCTGGCTTCTCTCACCTTTCCAAGAGGTCCCAAGCTTTGGCTGCTTGATTTGCTTTAGGTCTGTTTCTGCCGCATCTTGTTCACGTTCAATCTTGCTTTTCGCCTTTTTGAGTCGAGCGATCTTCTCTTCGATCTCTGCTTTTTTATTTGAAATGCCTCCGTTAAGGGCAGACAGCATATCCGATAAGCTCATAGGGATTCCTCCTCCTGTCAAAATATAAAAACGCTGCTTAGATTCCCTCTAAACAAGCGTAATGGTGAATAGCTTTTTTTCCAATATTGTTATTATAAGGCTCAAAGACTCATGTTTGAATAGGGATTTGTGCCCTTTTTATGGTATAAATATGCTTTTATTCTCCTTCACACCACACCTTAAGACCTCTTTTATAGGGGGTCTAAAATCACAATCACCTGCTTTGTATCACATATAGTCTCTCGGTCCTAGGACAAACAAAAGCCGCCCGGTGAGGAGCGGCTTTTGCAAACGGCTTATGATGCCGATTCTTCTTTTTCTTGTTGATCTTTGACGTACCAAATGAATTTCCCAGTATATCCGTAAATAATTGCAAGACCAATGGCGACAAAGCTCAACCACATAAATGGTAAATAAGAGAATGTCGATACGCCTAGAATTCCCGCCATGTAAATCCCGTTATCTGACCATGGAACCATACCAGACGTAAGCGTACCACCGACCTCAGAGTTTCTGGATAAAACACGTCTGTCTAATTTTAATTTATCATAGCTCTTTTCCATAATTTTTGGCGTAAGAATGATTGATACATACATAGCACAGCCAAAAATATTCGCAAAGAAAGCAACAACTAGTGTGGATAGAGTGACGTTTCCTGCATTATGCAATTTCTTCTCAAACATAGAGACGATGACTTTTAATACTCCTAAATATTCAAGTACACCACCGAAACCAAGACCGAGGATAATCACCACTAAAGATCCTAGCATATTGACAATACCGCCACGGTTTAACAGGGTATTTAAGAAATCTACATCTGAGTTAATGGAAAAGCCATTATAAGCCGTAGCAAGCGCATCTGCCGGATTCATTCCTTGAAAAGCCATGGCCCAAATCGAGCCTAGGAGGGCACCAATGGCGATAACAGGCATTGAAGGTTTCTTAAATACGAGCAATAACACAACAACTACAGCCGGAATAACCATCCAGATATTAATTGTAAATGTATCATGAAGTGCATTTTTCAAAAACTCTACTTTATCTTGATCAATGTTTCGACCGCCATACATAAAGCCTGTAATCGTAAACATAATCGCTGTAATCACAAAGGCTGGTATGGATAAGACCATCATAGCTCTTACATGCGCCAGCACGTCTACTTTAGAAAGAGAAGCGGCGAGTACGGTGCTATCTGATAATGGCGATAATTTATCACCAAAGTAGGCTCCAGATAAAACGGCACCTGCAACAATTGGAAGCGGAATCCCAAGACCTTCACCAATCGCAATCATGGCAATACCTGCCGTTCCAACCGTCCCCCAAGAGGTTCCTGTTGCAATGGACATAATGGCACAAATAACAAGTGTAGCTAATAAGAAAATGTTAGGATGAATAAATTCTAGGCCATAATAGATTAATGTAGGTACAACACCACCAGCAATCCATGTTCCAACAAGTGCACCAACAGCAATTAAGATCAAGATAGCATCTAAACCATTTGATATCCCTTTTGTAATCGCATTTTGAAGATCCTTATATGAATGTCCCAATCGAATCCCTAAAGCGATCACCATAAACCATGAGATAAACAATGCTAGTTGAATATCTAATTTGAAGTAAAGAGTAAATGATAAAACAATTGCTAAAAACAAGCCAAGTACAGACACGACCTCTGTCAAAGACGGCAGACGTGGTGATTTCATTTTGTTTCCTCCCTTTGTGCGTGCGTTAAGCGTTTTCAAAATATTGTGAAAAAAGTGTGCCAATTCGAAAGAAAGTGAATTGCCTGTTTTTCTCTTTGTCACAGGCAATTCGTCATATTGATAAAATAAATTTTTTGATATTATTGTCGCTCTAGCAGCTCTTGACCCGCAATACCAGGCTTTGTCATCTCGTAAGGATTTAAGATAATATCAAGTTCTTCTTCCGTTAAAACATCATACTGCAAGCAAAGATCTCTGATCGATTGTCCCTTCAAAATAGCTTCTCTTGCAATTCTAGCGGCTGCTTCGTAGCCTAAGTGAGGGTTCACGGCAGTGATCACGCCTGCACTTTTTTCTACATATTCTTTCAAACGTTTTTCATTTGCTTCAATGTCCGCTAAACAATGATCTGTGAATGAACGGAATCCATTATTCATTATACTAATAGATTGAAGTAAATTAAAGACCAGAACAGGCTCCATCACATTTAACTCAAGCTGACCCGCTTCAGAAGCAAGACAGATGGTGTGGTCGTTCCCAATGACCTGGAATGCAATTTGGTTAATGAGCTCTGCCATGACTGGATTGACTTTCCCAGGCATAATGGATGATCCAGGCTGACGGGCTGGCAATGCAATTTCAGCAAGACCTGCACGCGGACCAGATGCCATTAAACGAAGATCATTGGCAATCTTAGACATGTTCATCATGCATACTTTTAATGCTGCAGAGACTTCTGTGTAAGCATCTGTATTTTGCGTGGCATCTACGAGATGCTCTGCGCCTACAAGCGGAAGACCTGAGATATCAGCGAGCTTTTTCACCACGATCTCAATATAGCGTGGATCTGCGTTTAAGCCTGTCCCAACAGCTGTCGCACCCATGTTTACTTCATATAAATGCTGCTTCGATTGGTTAATCCGTTTAATATCACGGCTTAGAACGCGTCTGTATGCTTCAAATTCCTGTCCCAAACGGATCGGAACAGCATCCTGCAGGTGCGTACGACCCATTTTGATCACATGATCGAATTCTTTCGCTTTCTTTTGAAATACGTCCTGCATCGCTTGCATCGTCTCAAGCAGAATGTCTAACTGCTTCAACACAGCAATATGGATAGCGGTTGGGAATGAATCATTCGTCGATTGCGACATGTTCACATGTGTGTTTGGACTTAAATGAATGTATTCACCCTTTTGATGTCCCATGATCTCTAGGGCTCTGTTACCAATGACCTCATTGGCATTCATATTCATCGAAGTTCCTGCGCCGCCTTGAATTGGGTCTACAATGAAGTACTCATGCAGCTTACCTTCAATGACTTCATCAGACGCTTGAACGATGGCATTGCCAATTCCTTCATATAAACGTCCAACTTCCATATTGGCTTGAGCTGCTGCTTTTTTGACAATGGCAAAGGCTCTGATAAGTTCCTCATGCATGCGATACCCTGTAATCGGGAAATTTTCTTTTGCACGAAGGGTTTGAACACCATAATACACGTCTGCCGGAATTTCTTTTTCACCAAGAAAATCCTTCTCGTAGCGATAAGTTGCTTGAACCATCTGATATGACCTGCTTTCTATAGAATAGTTAAATCACTAAATCTTCTGCGATTGGCGTTTCCATAATCTTTTTCACTTCTCTTGGATCTGTTGTTTTGCCTAATGCCCACATGAGTTTCGGCACGATGGCTTCTGTGTTCATGTTTCGTGAACGTGCCACCAGTTCTTGATTGATCTTGCGTCCTACTTCATACACACTCATGTCTTCTCCTTCTTCGAGACACTGAGTTGTAATGACAACAGAAATGCCTTCTTCCAGCAATTCGTTGATCTTTTCTAAAAGGTTTCTTCCTTCGAAAGGAATTCCGCCGCTGCCGTAGCTTTCGATGACGACCCCTTTGTACACACCTTTGATCGTCTCTAAAAACTCAGGCTTAAGTCCTGGGTGCAGTTTTAATAGACAAACATCCGTGTTCAAGGATGCATCTAATTTAAGCGGTTTCATTGATGTTCTTTTTACTTTGCTATTGTATTCAATTTGATGGTTTTCAATCGATGCAATATATGGGTAGTTAATACTTTCAAATGCATCGTAGCTTTTCGTTCTTAGTTTGATTGCGCGTGTTCCTTGAATCACTCTTCCATCAAACACGACGTATACGCCGCCTACACCGTCACATGCAAAACGAATCGCATCTGTGATGTTTTTCTTCGCATCTGTTTTCTTAAACGTAATCGGAATTTGTGAACCTGTAATAACAATCGGCTTATCAGGATTTTGCAGCATATAAGATAGAGCTGCTGATGTATAGGCCATTGTATCGGTTCCATGAGTGACGACAAAGCCGTCGTATTGATCATAATTCTCATAAATGGCTGTTGCGATATCCACCCAGTATTCAGGCTGCATATTTGTACTATCTATACTCATCAGGGACTTTGTGTCCATTGTGTACTCTGCATTAATTTCGTTTAAATAGCTTAAAAGGTCCTCAGCTTTAACACCTGGAGCTAAACCATTTTCACTCTCTACAGATGCAATCGTCCCACCAGTGGTTAAAAGCAATAATTTCTTCAACAGGTCCACCTCTTTCAGTAAAATTACTTCGTTTGTCACACATATTATAAGCCAGCTTGTGCTATTCTATAATATACGCTTTACGCGTACCTTCATTGTCATTATAGTCACATATCGCGAATTAATCAAGAAATTATTACGCATAACGCGTACACTCCATGTCAAAATATGATATACTGTTGATGTATATAAAGGAGCGTTCATGTATGATACTCGATCGTTTAACCACCCTTAGAAAAAAGAAAAAATGGTCTCTCCAGCATACGGCAGATCGCCTAGGTATCGCCAAAAGCACCTATGCCGGTTACGAATCTGGGTACCGACGACCTTCGCTTGAAGCAGTGAAGCTGCTGGCTGATTTGTATGATACGTCCATTGATTTTTTACTTGGTAGAACGGACGAGCCAGAGATCCAACGCAAAATCTCTGATATCAAAATTGAACTGACGGAAGCAAAAGAAGGAACCATCCTCGTAGATGGCGTTCCACTAACCGATGAAGAAATCAAACAGCTTGTTGCCTTTATTCGGGCGAAAAACACTCTGAAAGTATAAACAAAGAAAAGAGAGGTCCCTATCATACGGGCGCCTCTCTTTTCTTTTTGATATCAGCTGCTTATGAATAAGGTGAAGACAGCTGGCTTAATTCCTCTAACCGCCGCTTCGCTTCTTCTTTATTAAACGAACTATAATAGCGATAATTCTCATCATCTAAGATACGGTAATGCTGACTCAGCACATTTTGCTGGAGACGAAACGTGCCTTTTTTTATAGAGGTCCGCCACCAAACCTTTCCGCCAATTGTACGTTCAACAGATAGATGCAATTCATCATGTGCCACGACTTCCAAAATCTCAAGCGGGTCATCCCCAAGTGTCCCTTTTAACATGTCACTATCCCTGAATAATGCACATACGGCCGCAGATTGCGTCCAGTTGAGGCGCAGTCTGTTTTTTTCGACCTGCTGCAAATGCCGTTTCGATAAACCAAGTACCTCAGCCATGCGGTCCTGCGTATAATTCTTTTCTTTTCGAATCCGTGCCATTTGTTCTGTGACGAGGTCGATTACCATCTCTTTGTCCATCTCTCATCACCTCTTGAGTGTTCAGTCTTTACTGACATCATACACGATTTTTTCAAAAAAGTGGCGTCCTATCCTATGGAATCATGGCGTAAACAACCTAGTCAATCAGCTCTTCTCCCTGACCATGCTGCTGTCTCCAGTTCTCTTGGGCTGCCCGATTTAAATATGGATAGATGTCTTGTTTGACGGTTTGCTCAAATACTTCTTCATCTAAAATACTGTACGCCGGAATCTTGAGCAATTTCCCATCTATTTTCCGAATGAGCACATCCATGAAGAGAAATCCCCTTATACTGTAACGGTGCCGGCGCATGTCGATTGATTGAATGTCTTGAAAAGGGATCGTTTGCTCTCGATGCAAAATAGCACCATTCTCTCCGCGCTGAATTCGAAAAATCACATTTCCCCTCTTCGTAAAAGCCGGCAGAATCATCAAAAAGGAGATCCAGCCATACACAATACCTAATAGTCCGCCTAAAAATAATGTATAATTCGATTCAAATGTAAGAGCTTCTGAAAATAGCCAAATACCGATGATACCAAAGCCGCCCGTTGCTAAGAATGCCCATACTCTTAGAAAGGGTCTGCTCCTCACTTCTATTACTTCACTTGGATTCAAGCGTCATTCTCCTTTTCTCCATTAGAATATAGAACGTAACCCGTCTCTATGAGCCGTCTCTATGCGAAATTCGTTTTCCTTTATTCCCGACACAAGCCAGGAATGTTTCTCACCTGGTATAACAAATAACATGGACTCCACATCCGGCGTATTGTTTTTGTCATAGGCTACCTTCATAAGGGAATCCATCTTTCCTTTTCTCGCCTGCACATCGGAAACAAATGCCCTCACGAGTTCTTGATTCTCTGCTTTATTGAGAAAGGAAAACCGCTCATCTTTCGCTTCGCTTGCTTGCTCTAATAGCATTTCAAATTCCTCTGCTTGCAGGTTGATAACAGGTATGCGGTGATCACTCATGTGTATGCTCAAAAAGGCTGTCACTTGCTCCTCTGCCTGCTGATTGTCTTTCAGTTTATGGATCTGATGCACTTGTTGATCATAAAGCGTATGATGCGCATACACGCCCGCCTGCGTCGTATGAAAGGAGATACTGACTTCTTCATCTAACTCTCCAAATCTTGAAGCCTTGACGGTATGAGATGCATCATTCATGGCCTGGATGAAATGACGGTATTCTGCTTTATAACGGTATTGTCTGTTTCGAAATTCCAGCACGTCTTTTGCCAGCAAAGAGCGGCACGCAATTTCAAACAAAAACCCAAGACGTTCATCCTCTGCATCAGGATAATAGGCTTCCTTTAAGGACATGCCTTGTTCAAAATAGCCTTCACTGTAAAAACTAAAGATGAGTTCCTCGATACTTAGACTCAGCTGATCCAACTTGATCTCTCCTTATCCAAAAGAAAATACGCCCTTAAAGAAATCGCCTGCACCCTTTATAAGCGAGTCTGCGGTTTCTTTTGTTTGTTCTATCCCTTTATGTATCACCTGATTTGCTTGATCAATGGTGTCATTGATTGCTTTCACACCTTGACCCGCCAGCTCAAATGCTTTTTTCCCTTTATCCACGGCTGCATGAATCGGATCCTTTAATTTCACTGCGACCTGTTCAGCAAAACCGGATGTCAGCTTGGCGACTTTTTCTCCAATAAATTCAACTACTGCTGATCCAATGGCGCCACCGACAACTGTTCCAATCGGGCCCGCAAAGCTTCCGAGAGCGCCGCCGACAACGGCACCTGCGACAGACCCGCCAGCGATAAAGACCATATTATTCACTGCATTTCCAACAGCCTTTGCATTTTCACGCTTTCAAGCAAGTCCTTTTCAAATTGATCATAGGGTGCCGTTGTTTCCTCAAAGCTTTGATCAAATTTATTCCTCGCTTCTCCTTGCCAGCCTGATCCTACTGCTTTCAGCCGATTCTCAAGCAGCTGCTTCCTGAAACTTTTGAGCGAGTGCCAGCGTTTGATTAGAATCCAACTTTCGCACCCCTTTCTCCCAAATTAACGTACAAATGGATGATTTTATATGTCCTCATTATAAATAAAAAGACACCCAAAAAAATCACCCTAAAGAACCATTCAGCACATCGCCTAATAAAAGCAGGCCTTTTTACTCTCTAATTGCCAGAGAAAACCTTTCTTGTTATGAAGCGCATTCAAGACGTGATAAAATGAACATATTCTACAAAAGGAGTGACGTATAGATGAAAGAGGAAATGATCAAGCGTTTCACAAATTATGTGAAAGTAGATACTCAGTCTAATGCAGAAAAAGAAAGCTGCCCATCTACTGCAGGACAGCTGAACCTAGCGAGACAGCTTGTTGAAGAGATGAAATCCATCGGGATTCAAGAAGTAACAATGGATGAAAACGGCTATGTTATGGGAACGATCCCATCTAACACCGACAAAGAAGTGCCAACGATTGGCTTCCTGGCTCATATTGACACAGCTACTGACTTCACCGGCAAGAATGTGAAACCGCAGCTTCATGAGGACTATCAAGGCGGTGACATCACGTTAAATGAAGATTTACATATCGTTTTATCTCCAGCACAGTTTCCAAATTTGCAAAAGTACCAAGGACATACGCTCATCACCACTGATGGCACGACCTTACTTGGTGCAGATAACAAAGCAGGTATCGCAGAAATTATGACTGCCATGCATTACCTCATTCAGCATCCAGAAATCAAGCACGGAAAGATTCGAGTCGCCTTTACTCCAGATGAAGAGATTGGCAGAGGGCCGCACAAGTTTGATGTCGATGCCTTTGGCGCTTCCTATGCTTATACCATTGACGGCGGACCGCTTGGAGAGCTTCAATATGAAAGCTTCAACGCAGCAGGTGCGAAAGTATCAATTAAAGGAAACAACGTCCATCCAGGTACAGCGAAAGACAAAATGGTCAGTGCTGCGAAGATCGGGATGCTCTTTCACAATAAACTCCCTTCAGATGAATCTCCGGAGTATACAGAAGGATATGAAGGCTTTTTCCACCTGACGAAGTTTGTAGGAGAAGTGGAAGAAGCAGAGCTGCAATATATTATCCGTGATTTTGATAAAGAGAAGTTCAACAATCGCAAAGCACTATTTGAAAAGATTGCAAATGACTTAAAAGCGGTCTACGGCGAAAACAGTATCACCCTCAGCATTCAGGATCAATATTATAATATGAGAGAAAAAATTGAGCCGGTTAAACATATTGTGGACATTGCCCATGAAGCAATGGAAAACCGCTCAGTGACACCTGTGATCGAACCTATACGCGGCGGTACAGATGGCTCTCAGCTTTCATATAAAGGTCTCCCAACACCAAACATCTTTACTGGCGGAGAAAACTTCCACGGTAAAGATGAATTTATTTCAGTTGAGAACATGGTGAAAGCAACAGAAGTCATCGTGGAAATCGCACGTTTATTTGAAGAAAAAGCATAGACATGTTTACAACCGTTCCTGTTCGGGAACGGTTTTTTAATAAAAGTTTACAATATTCTGAAACTTTTATGACATTTAATCGTACTAATATAGACAACCCCAGAAAAAATTCTTCTTGACGAGTGAAATAATTGGAAATATAATAGTTAAAAACAACCAGTATTTTAGACCTAAATCAGCGGATCATCTAAACCTTAAGAACTAAACCGATTCTGCTGCTTATTATTTTCAGTTATAAACATCACTCACCCTGTCTACACTGAAAGAATAGGATGAATTGGAGGAATGTCATATGATGATTTTATTGATTATCGCTTCACTTTGCTGCTATTTACTTTTCTCTTTCAAAAAAGATAACCGCACCCAAAAACGAAAAAGCGCAGAGCTTTCGGAGTTTGAAATCTTTCGTATGCGCCGCCACTACAACAGCAAACGCCGCCATCCACTAAACAACGCACCTAAACAAGTATAAATTCAAAGAAAGAGCCTCATCAGGGGTTCTTTTTGTTTGTGTCAGAACATGTTTTAGACACATTAATAAACGACCACATCCAGTGGCCGTTTCTCTTTTTATTTATACACCTTTGCAGGTACTTGAATCATAGGAATTCCTTGATAGTATGGTGCGATTTCATATGGATCAAAGACAACAGCAATCCCCTTTTTCGTGAAGTAATACTGCGTGTTGTAGTTGATTTGAATATCACTTCTCTTCATGTTCGCATAGAATTACTTTTATGCTTCTTTGTATAGTTATAGATATAATCTCTTACTTTTGCTTTCTCCCCTGCTCCTCACCTGGCTGATTGCTGCTGTCCTTCGTGTGTCTTTAGGATCAGCAACTGTCGCAGGTCTCACAGCGGCTGGCATTTCTGCACCACTTATTGGATTAACGGGTGTCAGCCCGGAATTAATGGTGATCGCAACAGGTGCCGGAAGTATTACGTTCTCTCACGTGAATGATGCAGGTTTCTGGATTTATAAAGAATACTTTAACCTGTCAATGGCCCAAACCTTTAAAACATGGACATTGATGGTCACTGTTCTTTCACTTGTCGGACTAGCTGGTGTCCTCGTCGCTGATTTGTTTATGTAGGAAAATAAATTGTAAAAACCATTGACTTTTTCTCGAAAAGATTGAATAATTGTGTTTATTAAGAAAATTGAATCAAAAGGTAACCTTATTAAGAGTGGTGGAGGGACTGGCCCTGTGAAACCCGGCAACCGCTGTTCCTAGGAACAGAATGGTGCTAATTCCTTAAGCAAGCATACGCTTGTTTGAAGATAAGGCAGAGATCTCACAGTATATGATGCTCTTCCTTATCCAAGGAAGAGCTTTTTTATTTGATTTTCAACCTGTAGAAAGAAGGGATTCAGTATGACACAAGTACAAACCATTGGAAAGAGAACAACAAAGCCGCCATTTCGCGCAGATCAAGTAGGAAGTTTACTCCGTTCAGAGCGCATCAAAGAAGCACGCAAGCAAAAAGCAGACGGTACACTGACAGCAGAGCAGCTCCGACAAATTGAAAATGCAGAAATCACACGTATTGTGGAGAAGCAAAAGGAGATTGGATTAGAGGTTGTCACAGATGGAGAGTTCAGACGTGCATGGTGGCATTTTGACTTTCTTGAAGGACTTGATGGGGTCGAAGGATTTGAAGCAGATCAGGGCATTCAATTCCACAACACAACGACAAAAGCTAGAGGTATCAAGGTAACAGACAAGATCGATTTTACAGATCACCCAATGCTAGAGGATTACCGCTTCCTTCACAGCATCGCTGGTGATCATACGGCTAAAATGACGATTCCAAGTCCGAATATGCTCTTTTTCCGTGGAAAGCTTGAAGAAGGGGTGTATGACAGCTTAGAGGAATTCCACCATGATGTGGCACAGGCGTATAAGAAAGCCATCCGTGCTTTTTATGATGCAGGCTGCCGCTACTTGCAGCTAGATGATACGGCATGGGCAGTGTTCTTTTCTGAAAAAGGCCATGAACAAATCAAAGCCTTTGGCCGCGAGGAAGATGAACTTCGTGAGTCGTTTGCAAAAACAATCAATGAAGCCGTTGCCGATCGTCCAAAGGATTTAGTCATCACGATGCACATTTGCCGTGGTAACTTTAAATCAACATGGGCAGCTGAAGGTGGTTACGAAGCAGCCGCAGAAACGATTTTTGCCGGATTAGATCTTGATGGTCTCTTTTTAGAGTTCGACGATGATCGTTCCGGCGGATTTGAACCCCTTCGATATGTGAAGAATTCAAACCTTCAAATCGTACTAGGCCTTGTCACTTCAAAATACGGAGAGCTTGAGCCAGTTGAACAGATTAAAAAACGAATTGAGGAAGCGGCTCAATATGTGGACATTAACCAAATTTGTTTGAGTCCACAATGCGGCTTCGCCTCAACAGAGGAGGGCAACCTGTTAACAGAAGAGCAGCAATGGGAAAAGCTGCGTCATGTGATTGAGATTGCTGATCAAGTGTGGAAATAGGCGGAAACCTACAGAAAAAGCTTACCGTCAAAATAAAGAACCGCTTTTTGGCGGTTCTTTATTTTTTGTCATCTCAATCAACATTATACTAAGTTTAATCGTAATACTTCTATAGTTGAGTTAAGAAGATAATGAACATAAGTTATCTTCTTAAAAACCATCTTTTATACTCATAAGTTGTCTTACAACAAGTTGTGTAGATTGATATACATCTAAGTCATCTTTCTTTCTTGCCAGAATATCCCCTACTGAAATTCCCCTGAAATCGTTTGGCAAATTATTTATCATTGATTTTAATTTTTCTTCTATCTTTTTTCGTTCATTTTCATCCAAAAGATCAATATTCACCAGCTCTCTCCATTCGTCTTTTTGAATCAGTCGATTCCTTAATTCTATTAAAATTAGATCTAGCCAAGCTGGCTGACCGAAGGTAAAGTTTAATGCAATGGTTTCTTCAGAAGAACTAGTTGAATGCCAACAACCTCTTGGAAGAAATAAAAATGAGCCCGTATCTAAAAGCAATTCCCTTCCATTAGATAAATTTTCATCAGGAAATTCACCATTCCAATACGACTTTAATGGATCTGGCAAATGAGGAGCCTCGATTAATTCATAATGTTGAAGTGGATTTATTGTATTAAAATTTTCAGCCAACTTCCATTTCTTTTTCCCTTTAAGTTGAAAAATGAAATTGCAATACGCATCAAAATGTGCTGAAAATCCAGCTGATTCTTTAGCAGCGTACAATACTGCTTTTGCCATTGTTCCCTCAGGCAAACCTAACAGTGACTTTAGTTTGTTAATAGATTCACGAAGCTCTGGTATAAATATATCTGTGAAATCAAATTCTAAGGCAGCTCCTTTTTCATACCAACTCATTGCCTCTTCAGGTGGAACTAAAAACTTGTTAAGGATCCCCCCTGTCTCCTCAATTATTGCATCCCCAACAACCATTACTGGATTTTTATATATCTTTAGAATATTCTCCAAGCTGGATATACTTTCGATTCCAGGAACTGAAAAAAATCGTTCTAAACTTCCTTTGTTATGTAAAAAATAATTTGGCCAATATTCATTTAAAAACTCATCAGAATTCATCTCGTTTAAAACGTCGTCTAATATATTTCCATTTGTTATTTTCATCATTTACCTCCTATGCTTATATTTCCAAATACAATTATACAAAAAGCAAATCCAATTTCAACTAATAATCTTAATATTCAGATAAAAAGAATAGATTATCAAGAGATATCAATAAAAAATAATATGTATACAAGGATCGACAGAATTACTTTTAAAAGACCTATGGACAAATGGAGATTAAAGGTATTATTCGTTAGTACGCATAATCATCACAAACATAAAAGATTATCCTATTCCATTTAGAATACAAATTCAGTGGTTATACAACTCTCTAAAACCATAAACGTCTCTCCAGATTAAAATAACCCATGATTCTAGCCATCTTTTGAATTTTCTCCTATTTCTTTTTCACAAACTCTAATTCTATTTGTAGCAGCGATTTACTCATCACTTTTCACTTTATAGACATAAAAATTTGTCAAAAAAATCATTGTCTAAATATTGAAAAAAATATAAAAAATGTGCTATCATGACTTTCGTTAGGGTATGAAATTGAAATTTAAGACATATATAAGAGGGATATTACATGAAGAAAGTTTATAAAACTCCTCGTCTTGTTGAGATTCGTAATGTAGTTGTTGCTGGTGGACATTAATTTATAAAACCCTTTTAGAAAAGGACAATAAAGGAGGTGAATCACATGAAAAAAGTTTATAAAACTCCTCGTCTTGTTGAGATTCGTAATGTAGTTGTTGCTGGTGGACATTAATCCAATAAAACCCTTTTAGAAAAGGACAATAAAGGAGGTGAATCACATGAAAAAAGTTTATAAAACTCCTCGTCTCGTTGAGATTCGTAATGTAGTTGTTGCTGGTGGACATTAATAACTGTTTTTTCATACCCTAACACTTTATGAAAGGAGTGTACATTCTTTGCTGACTCATGATGAATGTTATTTATATAATGATTTTGTCAAAGAAAATCAACTATACATATACCCGTTGATAGGTAATAAAATTTTAAATCATACCCTTTCAGGTTCTGAAGAGACCATTGTTGATATGGGAACTGGTCCCGGTTATTTAACACATTATTTATGTAACAATTCAAATGCCACTATCTATGCTACTGACATTAATAAAACAATGTTAGAACTAGCCCAAAATCAAATAAATACATGTCTTAATAAAAAAAATGTGATTTTTGAAATACAAGATGTTCATTCATTAACGTATGCAAATGAGTCGATTGATGCACTAGTTTCTTATTCATGTCTACATCATTGGGTAGAGCCAGTAAAGGGATTAAAAGAGTGCTATAGAGTGCTAAAACCGGGAGGTAAAATCATCATTATTGATACTCACCCTATATCTTTACTCTCCTTGAATAGCCTAAAAAAACAAATAGACTCAAAGTATATAAGTATTTTGGAGGAAGCCTTCTTAGAAAGCTATACTGAAAAACATGTAGGTGAAATGCTTACACGGTCAGGTATTTCAAATTATTCATTCCATCCTTTAGAGTTCTCTGTTGAAGAGTTTATGGAAGTTATTGATGAAATTGGAGATATTCCAACAAGTATGGATACAAACGAGCCAAAGCCACAATCTTGGTACCTTGTTATAGAAAAAAAGAATGGAGGGAATTCCAATGGAAAATAATACAATTCTCATAAAGAATCCTGATAATGTTACAAGAAGGTACTTAAAAGGTATCATTATCGAACCAGGCATGTCCCTAAATCAAGTCGCTGCTGATTTTTATGAACGAATTGACGGGCAAAGAGAGTTTATTTCAATAGTAACGGAAATTGCTGAAGAATATGATACAGATGTTCAAACTTGTATCGAAGACCTGCAAGCATTGAGTAAACAATTAATTGAAAAGGAAGTTGTATATGTAAAATGAATAAACTTAATGACGATATTCTAGAAAACATCTATAAAAACATTTCAACTAAGAGAAGCAAAACAATCGTTAATTACATTGCAATGCTAATGGCACTAGCGAGAGATAATGAACTAAACGAGGATGATTTAATTAATTGGATTCACAGTAAATTAAGTGAAATAGGATATTTTCAAGAAAAAAACCGTTTATTTACTCAAAACAAATTAGATGAATTTGTCTTAGAGTTTATTGAAGGAAGAGCACTATTATATGATGATATCAGCATAACTGAAACAAAACAAAACGAATATGTCATCAGTAGCAAACTGTGGTACAAAAAGAATCCACCTGGGAGTTTTTTTTATTTTGGTATTGACCCTGAAGATTTTTCGAACTATGCACAAAAACTTGCTCAAATAAACGCCGAAAAACTAGGCATCTCAATCCATTTTTCTGAGGATCAAGTGAATGACAAAGAAATAGCCCATATCCAGCTGTCAAAAAAATGTTCGCTTTCAAAAGAATTGACAGTAACTCAGCCAAGTTCAAAAGACTTTTCGTGGTTAACATGTTTTTTCAATGAACATTGGGGTGGAACGACTATGGTGTCTAAAGGGACAACTTATAATGTTTTAAATGAAAACATTTTGTTGGCTAAACGTGGAGATTATATAGTAGGAATATTAGTTTACAAAATATTCAAAGAAGAAGCAGAAATCCTGACTTTGGAGGCTCTAGAAAAGTACCATGGTGTTGGAAGTAGATTACTTTTTGAGTTAGAACAAAATCTAAAAACACAAAATATACACTCTATTAATTTAATCACTAGTAATGATAACTTAAATGCAATTAGGTTTTATCAAAGAAAGGGATATTCTTTCAAAAACATCTATATTGGTGCAATTGATAAAGCAAGAATGGTTAAACCTACAATCCCCTCTATAGGAAATTACGGAATACATGTCAAAGATGAATTAGAATTTGAAAAAAGGTTGATACAATGACTATAAAAAGCAGATTGATTGTTATTGCGATTTCACTCGGAGTATTTGCTAGTTCGATGAGTACTACCATGTTATTTATAGCCTATCCTGAGCTAGTTCAATTTTATAATATTGATTATGAAGTCATGCAGTGGAGAAACATCGTTTTTTGGTCTTTCTTCGGGGTTTTCATGCCCTTTTTTGGCATCATGGCTAAAATGACAAATGTTAAAAAAATGTTTTTAATAGGGTTAAGCTTATTCACTATTTCTTGCTTGCTTAGTGCTTTTTCATCTAACTGGGGAATGTTCTTGGTAGGGCAATCTCTTCAAGGGTTAGCTGATGCTATGATTGTTCCAGTGCAAGCTGTGCTTATTAGAAGCATATTTAGTGAAGATAGAATTGGTTGGGCATTTGGATTACAAGGTTCAGTGATGGCCGCATCAGCGCTGTTAGGTCCATCATTAGGCGGTTTGATTATACAGAGTATGAAATGGCAAATGATATTTTTGTTACTAGGGCTAATTGGATTGATAGCACTTGCTCTAGGGTTAATGCTAGTTCCTAATATTGAAAAATCAACTAAATTTATTTTTGGAAATTTACCTATAGTAGGAACTTTAAGCTTACTTATAACCTTTATATCCATTCAAGGAATATTTATTAGTGAAAGTGACGTTTGGATTTTATTTGGTTTTGCAGGTTTTGCTTCATTTTTGTATGTTGAATTTTTCAATAAAGTCCAAACAAAAATCATACCCCAAGATTTATGGAGTAATAGGCCATTTTTGATCAATGCGCTCAGAGGTTTTTTTATTTTTTTATCCATAAATGCTATTGCTACGTTTACCCCGATTTATTTTAGGATGTCTCAAGGGTATGAAGCCAGTATAGTAGGCATGGTATTACTTGCAAGCCCTATCGTGATGATTTCACTAGGTGCATGGGGTGGAAGACGCGTGGATAAGTCATTAAATAAAACGATGATATTTGGTCTAACTTTATTATCAATATATAGTATTGGATGCATTCTCCCCGGTGAAAACTCTTTTCATTATGTATATTTTGTCTTGGTGTTCATTATAGGTGGTATTGGTGCTGTAATGGTTCTGCCGGCTCAAAATAAAGTAGCCTTAACTTCTTCACCAAAAACTGAAACAGGAACCTATATGGGATTATTTCAGATGGTTCAATTTACCACGGCAAGCGTAGCTGGTGTCTTGTTTGCTCCAATCATACAATCAACAACGAATACAGAAATATCAGTATCTGGATATCAGATGATTGGTGTCACATCTACTGTTTTCTTTCTCTGCTCAATGCTTATTGTAATTATAGAAGCGAAAATAAATAGACGAAAAATAGTAGATAATAATGGAGAAATTCAACTTAATAATAAGGAATGATCATTAATGTGCGGAATAGTTGGATTGGTTAAATTTCATTATGATGTTACTTCACATGAAGTTCTTTCTATGAAAAACATGTTGGAAGAAATCAATTACAGAGGCCCAGATGGAGATTTTTATCATATAAACGGAAGAGAAGCATTCGGATTTTGTAGACTTGCCATAAATGATATTACTCATGGTCATCAGCCCTTCGCTAATCATGACGAATCTATTATTGTCATGGTTAATGGTGAGATATACAATCATCATGATCTAAAAAGCAAACTAAAAAGAAAACGAGCTTTCCGTAGCCGGTCAGACTGTGAAATTGCATTATACTTATATGAAGATTATGGAATAAATTTCTTGAATTTTTTAAATGGAATGTTTGCAATCACTATTCTAGATAAAGTTCAACAGAAGCTTTATCTTATAAAAGATAGGTTTGGTATTAAACCTTTGTTCTATAACTTTACGGGAGAACGTATTATCTTTGCATCAGAAATTAAAGCTTTATTGCAATATCCTAATTGTCCACGCACATTTGATTGGATGGAAGCTTTAAGTGATTCTTGGTTAGCTGGGCATGTTTCTAATAACATAACGCCCGTGGGGAGCTTTTTTTCGGGGATTGAAAATATACCAGGTGGACATTACATCGAAGTAAACCTCAGAAATAAAACAGTGAATACAAAAGAATACTGGAACATAACCAAAATTCCTATACATCACCTATCGAAAAATAAAATCATAGAGAAATATATAAATCTTTTAGACTCTTCTTCAACAAAATGTTTAATGAGTGATGTAGATATAGGTTTATTTTTAAGTGGTGGTATTGATTCTGTGTCAATAGGTCATTTTGTAGCAAAACATACAGAGATCAACAGCTTTTCTGTTGTAAGTAGAAGTACCATTGTTAACGGGGATGCAGAGTATGCTTTAAAAGCCGCACAGCATTATCATTTTAATGAACACTTTGCTGATTTTAATGAGTATACTATGGACTATAGTATCGATGATTGGAAATCTCTTTTATGGTTATGTGAGAGTCCTTATTGTAGTGCCGAGCAGCTCTATAAATATCATCTTCATAAATTTGCAAAACACTCCAATCCAAATATAAAAGTTATATTAACTGGTCAAGGTAGTGATGAATTTAATGGTGGATATAGCCAACTTTTTTCTGAAAGAGATCCAGCCTGGGCCACTTTCATGCAATCGTTAAAGATTTTGGATAAAAACAAAGAAATGAATTTACTGAACGACCCGATTAATACATGGGATAATTTATTTCAAGGAAATTTATTAAAAAATAACTTTTTTAAGACCAAAAACAATCCTTACTTAAACTATGTTTATTCCAAATATAGAGATATTCAGATGTATAACTGCTGGATGGAAGACAGAATTGCTGCTGGTAACCATATAGAGAATAGGGTTCCTTTCTTAGACCACAATCTCATTGAACTAACACTTGGTGTTGAAGAAAACAAGTATGCTGATCTTTTTTTTGATAAAAACATACTTAGAGAAGGTCTTCTAAAATATACAGACATTCCCGAAACATTAGTGAAGAGACCTAAAGTTCCATTTTTTTATGGGAAAGGGGTTAAGTCTACTAGACATTTAATTTTGAATATCCTAAAGAAGAATAATTATGAAATAATTGATTATGCTTTTAATAAAAATAGTTTTGTTAATATAGATTCCATCTATCAATTTGCAAAAACCATTGAAAATCATCATGACTTAGAAAACATTGAGTTCTTAACACGGTTAATCAATATGGGAATGTTAGAACAAATGTCGAGTGATTTATCTGTAAAAGTTAAGAGCACAAATAAAATTAGCATTCCACCAAAAAGAAATATACACAAGTTACACTTAAGCCAAGACGATGCTCTAACGATTAATACATTACACGTTCCAATACTAAAAGAAAACATAGATGTTTTAATGCCTCTGCAAGAGGATAACTTATTATATATCACTATTAATAATAACATTGAATACCTTGTTGATTCACGCGATGATTATGAATGGTTTACCTTTTTAAGTCAAATCAATGGTATCAAATCCATAGAGGATATTTTATCTCAAAATAATCTAAAATTTGAAGATATAAAAGAAATACTTGAAGAATCAATATTACTAGGTATTATCGAATTGAAGATCAAAACTCCTCTTCAAAAGCTTAAATAAATATATTCGAAGAGTATATGATTTATTTGAACCACGCAACAATTTAAAGTGTGGTTTATTTTTTATTCAATTTTGTCTTTTTAATAAAAAAAGGCATTATCACCATCATGCCCCTAAAGAAGACCCAAAGAATGATAATGCCTGATTCAAATTGTTTTCGTATTATTTTCACCGTTTCAAGACACCATATGTTCTTAAAGAAACGAAACAATATTTTCTCTGTTTAGTAATCCAAATGCTCACCATTCGTAGCAATCACTTGTTTATACCAATCAAAGCTTTTCTTTTTCTTTCTATCTAATGTACCGTTTCCTTCATTATCACGGTCTACATAAATGAAGCCGTAGCGTTTTTTCATTTCAGCCGTTGATGCGCTGACAAGGTCAATTGGGCCCCAGCTTGTATAACCGATCAGGTCTACTCCGTCTGCGATCGCTTCTCTTGCCTCTAGCAAGTGGCTTCTGAGGTAATCAATTCGGTAATCGTCTTGAATTGATCCATCTTCTTCTACTTGATCAACAGCGCCCAATCCATTTTCTACGATAAACAATGGTTTTTGGTAGCGGTCATACAGCTGATTAAGCGTCGTACGAAGTCCTTTCGGATCAATTTGCCAGCCCCAATCACTTGCTTCCAGGTATGGGTTTTTCACGCCTGCAAATAGATTCCCACCTTCAGCCTGATCAAGGATGGCAGGATCTGTACTTGCTACAAAGCTCATATAGTAACTGAACCCGATATAGTCAACAGTATGGTTTCTTAAAATGTCTTCGTCCCCATCTTGGAACTCAATGTTGATGTCATTTTCAAGGAAGTAACGTTTCATGTAACCTGGGTAATAGCCTCTTGCCTGTACATCTGAGAAGAACAATGTTTTACGGTCTTGATCAATCGCAGCAAACATATCTTCTGGTCTTGAGCTGTACGGATATGTGGTCATAGCTGCAATCATACAGCCAATTTTCGCATCTGGAATGATTTCGTGTCCTGCTTTGACAGCTAAAGCACTTGCAACAAATTGGTGATGCGCTGCTTGATATTGAATGCTTTTCTCGTCTTCTCCCTCTTCAAATACAAGTCCGCCACCAGTGAAAGGCGCATGCAACACGACGTTGATTTCATTAAAGGTCATCCAATATTTCACCTTGTCTTTATAGCGAGTGAACAAAGTTTTAGCGTATGTTTCATAAAGATCGACAAGCTTACGGTTTCTCCATCCGCCGTAATTTTTCACAAGTGCGAGCGGCATTTCATAGTGAGAGATGGTGACAACTGGCTCAATTCCGTGCTTATGCAGTTCATCAAATACTTTTTCATAAAAAGCGAGGCCTGCTTCATTCGGTTCCGCATCGTCGCCATTTGGGAAAATACGCGGCCAAGAAATGGATAGTCTGAAGCACTTGAACCCCATTTCTGCAAAGAGTGCAATATCTTCTTTATAGCGATGGTAGAAGTCGATTGCATCATGATATAAGTTAAGGTCTTTCATTGATTCATCGAATGGGTGCATAATGCCATGTGGTGATACGTCAGCTGTAGATAAGCCTTTTCCACCTTTGTTATACGCACCTTCAATTTGGTTGGCAGCAACAGCGCCGCCCCATAAGAAACCTTTAGGAAATGTTTTTTCTAACTTGTTCATGTTGAATGACCTCCTCATTTTCTTTGACACTGACTGTGAGCAATGTTTCTTTCTCCATAATCGTTCCATCTGTTTTCGCATCAACACGAGCAAAATCGTTTGTGTTGGTAACGATAATCGGTGTGGTGACATCATAGCCTTCTTGCTGAATGCCCTCGATATCAAATTCAACGAGCACATCTCCTGCTTGAACAAGATCACCTGACTGCACATGACTTGTGAAATGCTTTCCGCCAAGCTGCACCGTATCAATTCCAACATGGATAAGAAGCTCTGTGCCTTGATCACTCCTTAATCCAATCGCATGTTTTGTTTGGAAAATGGTTTCAACCTTGCCGTTGAACGGTGCTACAACACGTCCAACAGTTGGAACAATAGCTGCACCTTTCCCCATAATTTCATTAGAGAATGTTGCATCATTCACTTGATTTAGCGGCTTTAGTTGACCTTCAAGCGGGCTTTGTACCACTCCATTTTGAAGCGCTGCCGTCTCTTTCTTTTCTTCTGGTTTGTCTGCTTTTGTATCATCTTTCACTGGTACATCTTTGAATCCTAGTACAAGTGTCATGATCGTTGCCACGGCAAAAGCGATAATTAAGCCAATGATTGAGTAGACAAATGTTTGTCCAATAAATGACGGGATACCTGGAAGACCTGCTGATCCAGAAATGACATATGCTTTTACTTTAAAGATCGACATGAACATACCGCCTACTGCTGCACCAATTAAAGCAGCAATGAAAGGCTTTTTCAAACGCATGTTCACACCATACATAGCAGGTTCAGTAATTCCCATTAATGCTGTGATACTTGTTGACATTGCCAATGATTTGAATATTTTGTTTCTTGATCTTAAGAAGACACCGAATGCTGCGCCTGCTTGTGCCATATTAGCTACAAACATCATTGGCAGAATGTAATCGAAACCGTTTAATGTAATGTTGTTGATCATAATTGGTAAGGTCGCATAGTGCATTCCGGTAATGATCAGTGGTGACATCAAACCACCGATTAAGATGCCAGCTAAAATACCTGCATGTTTAAACAATAAATCAATTCCGCCTGAAAGACCACTCCCGATAATCGCACCAAGTGGTCCTACAGCAATAAGCATAATTGGTACAACGACGAGAATTGTAAAAGTTGGCACTAGGATAATTTTTAATGATTTCGGACTATATTTCTCTGCAAATCTTTCAACATATGAGCCGAGCCAGATCGTGAGTAGAATTGGAATGACCGATGAAGAGTACACAACAGCAACCACTGGTAAGCCGAGAAAATCTGTATTTCCTGCACCAAGTAAAGCAGTTAGCTGAGGGTGCAATGATGCTGCTGCAATGGTTGCTGCGATATACTGATTCGTTCCAATTTTTTTAGCTACGCTTACAGCCAGCAGAATCGGTAAGAAGTAAAAGGCTCCGTCGCCGATGGCTGTTAAAATCGCATACGTGCTGCTCTTATCCGATATCCACTGGAACGTAAGCATTAATGCTACTATTCCTTTGATCATACCGGCTCCAGCAATGGCTGGAAGAATCGGCGTGAAGACACCAGAGATAAAATCGAAAAGCTTTGATAACACATTTTGTTTTGATGCTTCTTCTGTAATGCTGGACTTTACATCTGTTGACAGGCCTGAGTCAGCAATCATCGCTTGATAGACATTTGAAACATCATTGCCGATAATGACATGATATTGACCTCCGCTTTGATTCACACCCATGACGCCGTCTGTTGATTGCAGCTTCTCTTTATCCGCCTTGCCTTCATCGTATAAGTTGAAGCGAAGTCTTGTCATACAATGCGTGACGTGCTTAACATTCTTTTCACCGCCGACAAGCTCTAGAACTTCTTTTGCTGTTTGTTTGTGGTTCATTGTATTACCCTCCAATCGTTGATTAAATCATGATATAGAAAAAACCTAAACATCCATTAATGCCCGAAAAATAGCGATTCAGACATTAATCGATATTTAGGTTTTGCCTGCTTAACCAGTAACAATCCTTCATAGCGATTGATCATTATTGAATTTTATAAGTCTTTAGATATAAAAAAACCTAAATCACGCCTTATCAGAGATAGGGACAATGATTTAGGTTTTGCCTGCTTGACCAGTAACAATCCTAAAAGATTGTGGATTATTTAGTTTATAGTTATAAATTATCATGTTAATTTTGTGATGTCAACGCTTTCTTTTTGAATTTATTTTCTTTTTACCACTCTGTCGATATGCAAAGTTAAGTATAACATCTCATCTTCTATGAGACTTCGGTTGTATTCTTTTTGAACATACTCATTAATTTTTTCGGCGCATTGGAAAGCTGCTGTGTTTTTTTCTTTTACCACTTCATACAGAAATTCATTTTGATTTTCCATTTGTGTTTCGTTAAACAGACGCTGCCCAAAAAACTTTAAATGCGTGACAAAACGGAAATAATTTAATGATTCCTCGTCCAAATCAATTTGAAAGTGATACTTTACGATATTCAAAATATCTTGAATGAGCTTCGTGATTTGAATAACATTTGGCATTTCCTCATTGAGCTCTGCATTGACAATATGCATGGCAATAAAGCCTGCTTCATCCTCAGGAAGATGAATGTTGAGCTTGTCCTGTATGATACGAATCGCTTCTATACCACACATGAACTCCTCTTTGTACAACCGCTTGATTTCCCAGAGCAAAGCATTTTTGATGTCCATTCCTTTTTGGTGACGTTCGATGGCAAAGGTGATATGATCCGTCAACGTCACATAGATGCTGTCATTTAAATTTTTGTTAAGGGTCGTTCTCGCATGATCAATAATCGCCTCACACACTTGCATATACTCGATTGGAATATCATAAAGCAGGGTTTTGAATTTTTCTGATATATCTTTATTTTGAATGGAAAATACTTTTTCGATACGTTCTTCGTCAATCGGGTCTCCGCTTTTCTTTTGAAACGCGATCCCTCTGCCCATAATGACCAGCTCATGCTGCTCGTCATCATACGCACTGACTACATTATTATTGATTACTTTCGAAATGATCAATTGATCCCCCCCAGTACATTCCGCTTTTTCGAGCATTTCATTGTTGATTGATATGTCATTTTATTATTATTTTCAAAAAAGAGGACTTTAAGATGATTTTACATTTTTTTTTGATACGGTCAACTAGAAAGAATGACATATTACCTCTCAAAAATGACGAAATAGGGGTAAAAAAGGCTAAAACCATATACAAAAACACTTTATGAAGAGTGTTTTTTACAAAATTAGGAGCAATCCCAATTATAGACGATATTCTCGAAATTTTTCTGCTTGAGGTCTTCTGGTTTGATAAAAAAGTTGGCGATACCGCAATCTCCCCACATCAGGTCTACTTCATCATCTGAGTCTATCTGCAATAACAGAAGTGTATGATCTTGATCTACATATGTACGCGGGTCCTCTTGTGTAAACCCTGGATACCCGCCTAATTTGTGACCAAAGCCACTCGCTGTATCATAAAATTCATCTAGCAGGGCATCTGCTTCATCAGCATCAACATTCACATCTTCAAATAGGTCCCAGCTTTGTTTGCCTGTGACTTTTTCAAATCGAAAATCTCCTACGCTGATCGTTTCGCTTGATAATTCACCTGTAATCGCGCCTTCTTTCGTGACAGGAAAATAAAAATCATCTGGAATTTTCACAAAAGAAAAATCAGTGAATAACTCTTCTTCTGCTAAGAAAGGTTCCTCAATGAATTTGATCCGAAAATCTTTTTGCTCTGTTTTATGGTCAATATTCATCCCATAAAGATCATCATGCACAGAAATAAAGATTTGCAGAAGTCCTGTTTCTGGATAATCTTTCAGCTTCGGTAGCTGACCGAAATTCATTTGTGCCAAAAGCTTCATAGGTTGTCCTTCACCATCAAGTGGATATTCATCGTTTTTTGGGAAGTAAGGATCACCAGCTATTTTGCTGTCGTATGGTCCTGTTTTTCCTTGTTTCATCTTTAATTGAATCATTGGTTTTTCGGTTTGCTTTAACAACGGACGGTAGGGCGCGAGTATTTCTTGCAGCTTCGCTGATTGTCTCATGATGATCTTCCTCCTTATGAATAAGTCTAATGACCAAACTGGTATCTCTTTTTCTATCATACAGAAGTGTACCCTGCCTGTCAGCGATCAACCGGTCAATATCATAACAAATATCTCACCTTAAAACGTTAAAAAACCTCCGATACAACTGGAGGTTTTGGTCCGGAAGTTTTTATTTCACTTGATAGTTTACTAAGTCGTCTGCCAATGTTTTCATCGTTTCGTTTGTTTCGTGAAGTCCTTCAATAATTTTTGTAAAAGTGCCGACAAGCTCTGCTTGATGTTCAGAGGAAGCCACAATTTGTGAAATTTCTTCTTCCATTCCTTTAATAGAGCTCTGTACATCTTTTAGCGCTGTTTCGATATCAGTTGTCGCTTGCTTCGCGTGAGTTGATAGCTTTCTCACTTCTGTTGCGACCACTCCAAAGCCTGCCCCTGCTTCACCTACTCTTGCAGCCTCTATGGATGCGTTGAGTCCGAGTAAGTTCGTTTGATCAGAGATACCTTTGATGAGATTGGACACTTGATTGATTTTAGAGGAATTTTCGACAGTGGTTTTCGTATTTTGTAGAATTTGTTCACTTGTCGCTTGTAGTTCCTCTGAATGTGCGGCAACTTGCTGTACCATCGCGACTAGTTTTTCGGAAGCTCGGTTGCTCTCCGTCATGATGTGATCTAATCGTTGTTGATTGGTTTGGTCATATGCAACACAGAAGGCAGCGACAACTTGACCCGTCTCATCTGTAATCGGGACGGCTACGATATCCATAGGAATCCCGTATACTTCTTTCGGGATTTGGATAAACGATGGCTCTCTCCCATTTTTCAGCATCGCAAAGTTTTGAAATCCATCAGACACTGTATCACCAGCTTTAAATCCTAAATCAATGTTCCCATGTTGCTGATAATAAAGAACCTTCTCTTTCCCTAAAACAGAAAAGGTTAGTTGCTCTCTCATAGCTAGTCCAATGATTGGTAAAGCGTCTATTATGTTATCAATTCTCTGTGACATTCGCTCACATTCATCCTCTCTTTTTCTCAGTACACCTTCTTTATCGGTTCTTTATATGATCTATTACAGCCTGCAATGTGTACTAATATCAATCAAATGGCCTAAGACATATAAAACACCCACATTCTATCAAGAGAATGTGGGTGTTTTTAAAAAAAGAAAATGCATATGGAGACACTGACACCTATGAAAAAAAGATACAAATAGTCGATCCATGAGGTGCTGATGATATGATAATACGTCCGATCCTTCGTCCCCGTGAAGCCTCTCGCTTCCATTGCAATCGCCAAGCGTTCTGATTTTCGTACGCCCTGCGTGAAAAGGGGTAGTGCATACCGCATAAAGGCTTTCCAGCTGCTTTTTTGCTTATAGCCTCTGATTTTATGCGCAGCCTTCATTTGCTTTAATTCACTTTGAAACAACGGGATAAACCGGAAGCCGGCAAGCATTCCATACGCCCATTTTGGTGACATTCGGCATTGATGAATCAAGCTCATCATAAAGGCCGTCAAATCTGTTGTGGAGGTAAAAAGGAGACCAAATGTCACAAAGCCAAGCATTCTGAGAGATATGGTGAGTCCATTTCTTAAACTCTCCTCTGTGACATGAAACCACGCCCACTTCCAAACAGTATGATCCCCTTTGCCGAAGGCCGCCATCATCCAAAACACAAGCATAAAAAAGATCAAATAAGGGACAAATCTTGTGATAAGATACTTGATATTCCAACCGCCTAGTACAAGCCCGATGCCCAGAGCAAACAGCCAGATGATGAACGTTGTTTTAGGATCAGAAATCGCCATCAGACAGCACATTGCAAGAAGGTGAGCGAGTAATTTCATAACTGGATTTACAGTGGATAGAAAGGAGTGATTACTTTGCAATCGTGAGCACATCCTTTCTTTCAGCCACATAGCGATAATGCAAGGGCACTCTCAGCTGATAAGAATCAACGAGTTCCTGATTTGAAAATAAATCATAAGGCGTGCCATCATACACATGCTCTCCTTGGTGAAAAAGCAGCACCTGATCTGCGCACTCATCGACGAGCTCCATATCATGTGTGACCATCATAATGGTGGTGCCTTGGCGTTGGCGCTCTTTTAAACGTCTGATTAATTCCTTCGCCGTTTTTTCGTCCTGCCCGAAAGTCGGTTCATCTAATATTAATACATCCTGATCAAAAAGAAGCATTGTGGCGACACTTAATCTTCTTTTTTGCCCTAAACTTAAGGTGAAAGGATGTGCTTTCGCATGCTTCTCTAAGCCGAACTCTTCCAATAGCTGATACGTTTTTTCTTGTACAACTGATTCTGGCCAATTTCGCTGTCTTCCGCCAAATGCGATTTCATCAAACACCGTGTCTTGTATAAATTGCAGCTCTGGATTTTGAAAAACAAAGCCTGCTTTTTCATATAGTAATCGGTCAGACCACTTTTTGAGATGTTTTTCTTTTAAGAAAATGTGGCCTTTTTTGATTGGCTCTAAGCGGATTAAATGTTTGAGACATGTACTTTTTCCGCTTCCATTTTCCCCGATGATCGCCACCCAATCTCCTGCTTTTATATCCAACTGCAGGTCATTCATAATCCTTTTTTTCCCGTAGCTTAATTGAAGATCCTCTGTTCGAATGATTGTCTCTCGATCTGTTGATCGGACTTTCTCACGCCGCTCTTTGCTTGCCTCAAAGGTTTGCATAAGTGTTTGACTCAGTGGGTGAAATGGATCTTGAATAATAGTGGACCATTTCTCGGGAAATATTTTTGGACGCCAAATGCCTGCCTCTTTCATTTCTCCCTCATATGCTGTCATCACATCTTTCGGAGATCCATCTCCTAAAATGCGGCCTTGATCATCTAATAAAATAACCCGGTCCATCCATTCGATGACACCGTCTAGCACATGCTCCACAAAAATCATGGTTTGATCCTGATCAGCTGCAAGCTGCTGTAGCAGCTGAAATATCTCCATTCTGCCTGCTGGATCAAGCTGTGCAGTCGGTTCATCAAAGAACAGAACATCCGGCTCTAACGCTAGTAAACAAGCAAGCGCCAATCGCTGCTTCATGCCGCCTGATAATGTGTGAATATCTGTATTCGGATCGACATCCAGTTGTACTTTTTGCATGAGATGCTGAATGATGTCATCCATCTCTTCACGAGGTACGGAACGGTTCTCTAAGCTAAATGCAATTTCTTCATTGACTCGATGCATACAAAATTGGGAATCAGGGTCTTGAAACATGACGCCTGTATGTCTTTGTAACATCACTTCTCCCTGCACGTCTGCTTCCATATGTTCTGGAATGATTCCAGCAAGAACCGAAATGAGCGTGGATTTTCCGCTTCCGCTTGGCCCTAAAATGAGCACCTTTTCCCCTTTTTGAATAGAAAGAGATACTTCATGCAGAACGGGCTTCGACTGTTCATAAAAACGGACAGTGAGATTATTGCACGCGAGAAATGAATCCATGCTGTTCACCTTTGTTTCGCTTTTCTTTCATGATGGCATATTGATTCAGTACACCGGTCTTGGATAATGCATCCACTACAACTTTCGCTAAGCATCCCCCAAGTATCATACCGCTGATGATTTGAGTCACAAGTGTCATGAGTAAAACTTGAGGCGTGTAATAACCAATTCCATTGGCCATCAGGCTATATGCCATCGCTCCAACCGCTGCAAAGGCACCAGACAGCATAAGTGTCCACATGCGATATCGTTTATAACCAAAAAGAGCGAAGGCGATTTCTGCCCCAAGTCCTTGGCATACACCAATCAGCAGAGCTGAAAGACCGAAGTGGCTGCCTGTCAGTAATTCCACGGCGGCTGCGGCTGTTTCTGCAATGAGGGCAGCTCCCGGCTTTTGGATGATATAAGCGACAATTGGACTGGCAATCACCCAAATCCCAAACATGATATTGCCTCCTGCTGGACCCACAAGTGCTGTAATCGGTAAATAAAGAGTGGACCAACCTAAGTAGATCACACCGCACGCCACAGATAGAATCACAGCAAGGACGACTTCTTTCATCTTCCACGTCATGATGAATGCACCTCCAGTTGGACTGGCCACTCTTCCACAGTGAACGCCATTTCCCAGAATTTGTACTCAAGCTGACAGCTTAAGAAGAAGTGCTGCTTCATTTTTTCTTTTTCTTTCTCACTTGCTCCTTCCGCCCACTGATCAAGCCTTTTGCAAAGCTCAACTGTAACAGAGTCAGTTAACCCGCCATAAAACGTGATCCACTCATAAAATGGATGTGCCGGGTCAGGCTGCACGTCTGAAAGCATTCGTTTGCCTATTTCCCAATATGTCCAAGGGCAAGGAAGCAAAACAGCAATAATTTCTCCAAGTGTGCCTTCCTGTGCGACTTGCAGCATGTGATGAATATAGTGGTGAGCACTCGGCGCCAACGAAGCACCTTGGAGCTCATCATATGCTACACCTGCCACTCGGCAAAGGTTTTGATGAGGATGCGTCTCACTATCTAGTACAAAAGCCATCTGCTGATGGAAAAAGACAATGTCCTCTCTGTCTGTACACCTGCTGATCGCTGCCGCATAAATTTTAATAAATGCATGTAAGTATTCTGCATCTTGTTTGACGTAATGAATGATCTGTTCCTTTTCAAGCTTTCCTGCTGCCAGTCCTCTGACAAACGGATGCTGATAAATGGCTTCAAATAATGGTTCTGCTTCTTTCCTTAATTGCGTTGAAAATGTCATAAAAAAAGCCTCCTCTTCTTCAGTTGAATAAATGAAAAAGCCACCCCAAATGGAGCGGCCTTCTTATCAATTCAATCATGAATAAGACAAGGTCCAGCTCCACTTCCCTCCGCTAGTACGAACTAGATCAGGTTCAAAGGGTCCAAGATTTTCTCTTGTCTCAGTCATACATGACTCCCCTAGTGGACTTTTGTCATTTAATTATCTTTACTCTACACATGTGGCGATTTGATGTCAACCGCCTTTCTTAATTCAATGTTTTAATTGTTGGCAGCTTCTCGATCCCTGCAGCATAGTAGAAATTAAGGACACTGAAGAAATCAATCGGCTTTCCTGTTTTTAAATCAACGGCTAAAATATGATCGCCGTAATTTGTCAAATCATCAAGGTCTAGGCGTCTTGGTGTTGTCTTCCCGAGGGTATCAACAAAGGTATCATGATAATATTGCCCGCTTGCAAACGATGATTGATGGTACATAAACAATGTCTCCACATCTAAGTAGACGAGAATGGCCTCTGAGGAACTCGCATAAGGAGCTGAGTACGAAACTGGTGCCGAAATGCTTTTCACTTTCACACTTGAAATCGAATGGGTTCTCTGTTCATAATTTCCATCATATGAGAAATAAAACACACGCTTCCATTCATAATCTGCTGTCTTCGATTGCTTGTTATATACTTTTGTGCCATTTGCAAATACATCACCATTTGCATACTCAGCGACAAAGTATTGGAGGGTTGATGATAGGGATACAGCACCTGTGAAATTGGGTGGATTTTTTGCATTAACCTGTAACGTGTAGGAGTCTCCGAAGTCCCCACCGCTTGTGATACCAAATGCGTAATCACCAGCTGGTAAATTGGTTAACCCAAGCATACTGCCGGCCGGCTGAATGAGATCCGTCGGGTAGGCTTGTCCTGTTTCATAATCTACAACAAATAATTGGACGAAATAATCAGGATTTGAAGAGGTAATCCGGCTGATGAGTGCCTGAGGTGAAGACGTGCTTAAAAACCATAAATCAACTGGGTCTTCCTCATTTAATACAGCCGATTGATTGATTGCTAGTCCATCAATAGAGCGAACGGCAGACGTGCGCAGCTTTCCATCTGCAGCGGCTTTTCGTTTAATACTCATTCCGTTTTTCTTATCTACTTTAAATGTTTTTTTCACTTGCTTCTGTTGAATAGCGGTTCCTTCATCCTGCTTCAAAAACGACTCTTGCACTTGCTGAATGGCTTTTTCCGTCAGTGGCGACACTTTCCCATCTGATTTTGGCGCTTCTTCTGCTTTTAACGCTGGTGAAAATAAACCTGTTGTCACAAGTAAAACAGACAGTAAAGCTGCGGTGATCTTTACGTAAAATACTCTCACAGGAACATCCCCTTTTCCCTTATTTGGGTTTTTTACCCTGTTATCATTTTACCATTATTCCAGTAATTGTTTTGGTTTTTTTTAGGACATTTTTATAACAAAAAACCAGCCGTATGCGTTACGACTGGTTTTTGGTCATTTTATGCAATGGTTTTGACAAATAGTCGTGCTGTTTCTGCACTTGATCCTGGGTTTTGTCCAGTAATGATTTGTCCATCAACAACAGCGAATGGCGCAAAAGCTTCTCCTTTTTCAAACGCTGCCCCTTGCTCACGAAGCTTTGTTTCCAATAAAAATGGAACCTTTGATGTCAGCTGAACGGCATCCTCTTCCTCGTTCGTGAACCCTGTTATTTTTTTGCCCTCGATCAATGATTTTCCATCTCGATCCTTCACATCAACAAAGGCTGAAACGCCGTGGCAAACGGCTCCGACTGCACCATTTTTTTCTGAAATCGCTAAGATCGCATCGGCTACCAGTTGATTGGACGCAAAGTCGATCATTGGGCCATGTCCTCCTGCAAAAAAGATCCCATCATAATCAGCTGGGTTCTCATCTGTTAGCGCCTTTGTGTCTTGAAGTAATTCATACACATCCTGATATTGCGCTGGAACACCGTCAGGAATTGAGTTTTTATCTATCGGTACAGTTCCACCTTGAATGGAGACAATTTGTACGTCTAGTTCATTTTCTTTAAAGATGTGAAATGGCTCCGCCAATTCTTCTAACCATAAGCCTGTTGGGTGTCCGTTCATTTCCGGGCTGCTTGTCGATACTAATAAAACTTTCTTACTCAACTTGATCATCCTTTCGATTCATCATGTGGTTATTTTATATTTTGCAAAATTAAATATCAAGCAATTAGACTTGGATGCAACTCTTTATGTTATACCCGATTTTCTAAAAAATATGGCATCACTTCAAATCTAATGATTATGTCACATTCTATTGACAGGGAATTTCATGTAAAATTGCCATTGAGTGATATAATATGAGGAAAGATTGACAGACCTCTCGTGCTGGAGGGGACTTTTAAAGGAGTGGAAAAGAGATGAAAACCTATTCGATTGTGATGATCATCATCACGCTCTGTATCATATTGGCCGTCTTCTTGATGAACCTAACAGGGGTCATGTACGGAAAAATCATTTTGGCTGTTGCTGTAGCTCTTTGTCTGACATCCATTATTCGTTTGATGGGTCTTCGAAAAAGATAAAGCCGCCCTTATCAGAGCGGCTCAGATTGTTGACAAAGGGCGAAAATGAACTTTATTTTAGCCGAGCGAATTTGAGATTCGTGAGCACCGGCACGCAGGACTGACACCGAATGCGAGGGTTTGTCTACACGCTGAAAGTCACCCTTATCGGGGCGGCTTTATTTAAGATTAACTCGCCAGCATAAGCGCAATTAATGCGAGCAAGGCTGGTACTCCTTGTTTGATGATAATGGATTTATTGGATGTTACACCGCCAAATACCGCTGCGATGATCACACAAAAAATGAAAAATAGCTGAATCATATATCCAACGGTATTCGATCCGAGAATGAGCCCCCAAATGAGCCCTGCAGCTAGAAACCCGTTATAAAGTCCTTGATTGGCAAACATCACTTTCACATTTGGATCTTTTTGTAAGTGTTCAGGGAGCCGAAAAGATCTCTTAGCCATCTTTGATTCCATAAAAAACATTTCTAGTAACATGATAACAATGTGTTCTAACGCGACAATTCCTACTAAAATCATTGCTAAAATATTCAATTTAGTTAATTCCTTTCTGATAGACGATCACGAATCTCTATTTTGTCCGTGTATAAATCAAAGTCTTGTATTAATTCTAGCGCTTCAGTAAACCGACTTTGTGGAATGTCTTTCATTTTCCTTACACCGAATTCCTTTTTAATAAAAGCCATGATGGTATTGATATGAAGCTTACCGTGGCCATCATACTCCAAATGGCTGCAAAAAGTCTGCATCGTCCCTCGAATCACCTTTAATTGCTTGGCAGTGACACAACTCATTGGTAACGCTCATCCTTTCCTGTTTTTTAACAGCTAAAAAGAACCGTGAATGAAAGAAAAACCTTCCAGTCTCTATTATATAATGGTTTCATTCGGATATCAAAATAAAAAAGAACAAATATTCGATCAAAAAACGATCATGTGATAAAAATCCTTATCTCAACACATCAAAAAGCCGGATTCAATGGTAGAATCCGGCTTTCTGTTTAGTTATTTTTAGAAATTAATACCTTTCCAACAGAACGATCCTTACTTTGTCCAATGACTTTAAAGGATAGACCATATGTCGGCACATCGCGTCCTGCATCTGGGTTATTTGGATTCACATAATTCTTTTGATCACTAAATGTACGAGTCGGACGAATATAGCGATCTTCCAAGGTTAAGCCTGTTGTCGCTGTATAATCAATATTCAGCTTCGTACTTGGATTCAAAGAGAATGCTGCATCATGTACTTGGAAACCTGTCGCCGCGATGGAGCCGTCACTCCATTTCAATACTTGCTGATCCGCATCTACGACACCAAGGAAGCCGTTCCCTGGATGCTTTCCTACCCAGTTATCACTATACGATTGATCGACATACCACACGACCAAACCGTTATTATAGCTCATCAGACTTGCTCCACGTTTGATAGACTTTAAGCCTTTATCGACATCAGCATAAGAGCGCCACTCTAGTAAATAGTATTGCGCTGCATATTGTTTTCCATTAGACTGCGAGAATCCATTGAAGGTGAAAGTGGACGTTCCCTCGGCATCATCTGACCACACTTTCGTTCCATTTGCTGTTACGTTCAGATCATCTACCAACAAGCCTGGTAGCGAATAGCCTGCATCGGTTGTGTATCGGAATTGCAGATCGATTTTCTTCCCTGCATAAGCAGAAAGATCAAAGGCTGCATCTACCCAGCCGTCTGATTTTCCGTCGATCCCATTACCTTCGTTAGCACCTGCTTCATTTCGGTCATTCGTCATGTTACCAGCAATGGTTTTCCATTGATCGGTTCCAGTTTCACGAACTTCTACATACGCATAATCATAACCTTCTTCGATATCGTACCATGCTTTAAACGTAAGCTCTGCTTTGCTTCCCTTCGACAAATCAATACCTGTTGTCGTCATGGTTGCATTCAAATTGTCACCCGTCCCGCTGAAATACGCGTATTTCCCCTCGGCAGGCTTTGTGACCACAATCTCTTTATCTGGTAAATCTACGCGAACCGCATCATGGTTGGTTCCTTTTGTTGCTGCTTCATCGATTAATACTGTTTTGCTTTTCTTTAATGTTTTACCATCAATGGTTTGTCCTGAAAGCCAGTTGCCGCCATGCAGGTTTTGAAGCATTTCTTTTGCATATGGACTAAAGCCTGTTGGTTCCGTACCAGGTACTTTACCTGCCCAGCTCCCACTTGACATGATAGACCAGTAAGAAACGGGCTCTCCTTTACCTGTGTATTGTGTATCGTACTCATCAGGAAGACCAAGATCATGCCCGAATTCATGTGTGAAAACGCCTGCTGCACCATCTTCAGGCTCAATGGTGTAATCTAATGCTCCTAATTTTCCGCCTTGACCCGCTTCAGATTCAGTGTTCGGAATTTCAAATACATCACCAAGTGACCAGCGGTGCGACCAAATGGCGTCAGAGCCGAGCTGTCCGCCGCCTGCCTCTTCACCTACGCCAGCGTGAACGACCATGAGATGATCAATGATGCCGTCTGGCTCGTTATAAACGCCGTCTCCATCAACATCATAGCGGTCCCATTGATCATATTCACCGAGGTCAAAATTCGGATCTTTTGCTGCTGCTTCAAGGGCTTCTTTCACCAATTCACGCGGTCTGCCATCACTGCCTTCAGCGTCAGGGACATTCCCGCCGTAATAAGCTGCTTCATGCTTGGCTGTATACCAGCCAGCAACTGTTCCACTGACCGTGTAACTGCCGCCGGACTGCTTTTCATAATATTGCTTCATGGATACTTTTCGTTTTCCATCTGGACCGATGTAGCCATTTTTTCCGAAAAGCATATCTTGATAGTGCTGTTGATCGTACTTGTCATAGTACATATCAGTCTCTTCTTTTTTAATACTATTATGCTTATAATCTTTAAAATCTACTAATAAAACCAATACTTTATCATTGCGAACGTCGCCTTTATACTTTTCCTTTTTGACAGGTTTTACTTGGTTGCCTTCTTTTCCTTTATGCTTCTTTAACTTTTTCTTTTTGGCTAGTTTGTTATGTACTTCTTGTTTGTATTCTTTCAGGAATCCAGGCTCTTCTGTTAAGGTGCTTGCGCTTTGTTTCATCGCAGCTTCTTCTTTTTTCTTTAGATAGTTCTTTAATGCCTTTTGGGTTTCTGCCTCATTGGCATTGTTTTTGATTTTCCCTTGTTTTTTCAAGGCTTTGATGAGGCGGTCTTCATTCACGACACTTGCATCGAATGGAATACCTGAATAATGACCACCATCTGAGGATGTTGATTTTTCTGAGGTGTGGGCAGATAGAGGTGTGCTGAAAGCTGTCAATGTGCCTAAACTGAGGACAGCTGTTAGTGCTATGCTCGTCCATTTCCCTTTTTTCATATTGGTTCCTCCCTAATTTGGTAATAAATAATATCTAATTCTAGCATATTCCAATATACTTAAGTCGAAAAACATTTTATTTTCAGAAACTTTGTGGAAAATGCACAATACGGGAATGAAATGGGCGGAACCAGGTGTCGAAAATAAAAGAACCCTAGGCAATAAACGCCTAGGGTGATTGTTGTTTTCTATGAAAGCTGCTCGCCTTGAAAGGCAACAACATCAAGTGGAGCGGCTAAAAATTCTTTTGCCTTCGCTACGAAAGCTTGGAAATGTGCACTTGCATTATGGCTCTGAACCGCTGCTTCATCTTTCCACATTTCCACCATTAAAAAGGCATTTTCTTTTTCCGTATCCTTGAACAGTTTGTAGGATACATTGCCTTCTTCCGCTTGCGAAGCTTTCATTAATGCGTTAATTTCTTCTAGAAATTCGTTTTCTTTTTCTGGATGAATGGTCATCCCTGCATGAGTAATAATCATATAATCGTCTCCTTTTGAAATGATATTATTTCCACTCTGTAATACGATCAATCGGTAAGCGGTAAGATGCATAGCCTTCGTCAGCAGCTTTCCCAATTGATAGTAGCATAACTGGTACATAACGTTCTTTATCCCAGCCAAATGTTTCAGCGATGACTTCTTTATCATATCCACCAATTGGATTTGTATCATAGCCGTGTGCACGTGCTGCAAGCATAAGCTGCATAGACACAATTCCACCGTCAATTAAGATCGTTTCGCGATTGACTTGCTCTGGAAGAGCGTCAAAATGTGCAGTTAGTGCAGCAATTTGTCTTTCTTTCACTTCTTGCGGCATGAAGCCATTCTCTACCGCTTTTGAATAAATTTCTTCTAAGTATTCATTGTTTTTCATATCTGCAAATACTGCAATGACAGCTGCTGATGTTGACACTTGAGTTTGGTTGAATTTTGCAAGTGGTGCAAGCTTTTCTTTTCCTTCTGGGCTGTCAATGACCATGAAGCGCCAAGGCTGTGCATTCACTGATGATGGTGCTGTTGTTGCCTCTTCTAAAATCTCCGTCATTTCTTCTTTGCTGATTTTCACAGCTGGATCATAGTTACGAATCGAGCGGCGCCCTTTCATAATGTCCATAAAATCGTTTGTTTTTAATGTTGTAGCCATGTGTAACACTCCTTTAGGTTGTTTGAATCTTTTCGATGTTTTGTTGTATACGGATGAGCACATCAGTGAGACGCTTTCGTTCTTCATCACTTACGTTTTCAAGCATTTCTGAGATAAATCGTTCTTTTTCTTTTTTAGAAGCTTCGATTCTTGTTCTGCCTTCCTCTGTCAGACGGACAAGCGTGACTCGATTATCTTCCGGCTTTCTTCTACGCGTGACCATTCCTTTTGTTTCTAACTGTTTTAAGTGACGTGTCACAGCCGCACTATCAATATTTACTTTTTTCTGTAAATCTGATTGGCTGATTTCATCGGCTTGGAATAACAGTGATAGCAACTCCAGTCTTGATTGGCTGATGCCCGTGCATGCTTCGAACTTCACGCCCATCATACGGTTCACGCACTGCAAACGATATAATACCTCTGCTTCTTCAGAGCAAAATGCAGTCAATGCCATCCCCTCTTTTCTATTCAGATCAATTAGTTGATATATCAATCATTGACTCGTCAACTAATATACACCCATTGTTTCATGATTGCAAGAGGTTTGTTTCATAAGATAAATCAACTCTACCAAAATAAATAAAAAGTCTAGTATTTAAATCCACCAAAAAAAATATTGACTTTATTACTATAAAATGTAATTATTATAAAAGTAAGCTAAAATATAATAAAGGATGATAATTTTGAAAAAGAATTTTCTTAAGTTTTTAACAGTTATTATGATTTGTTTAATTATGATTATGCCAATAGTAACTCAAGCAGCAACAGCAACTAAAGATTTCAAATTTGATATGACCCACCAATTATATATTGGTAAATACAAGTCAACTAAAAATTCTGTAACTGGAAAGATAAACATGACAAGTTGGGGTGGTGATACCTATTTTACCATTCATGTATATGAACAAAAGAACTGGTGGAGTAATGCTCAGTTAGTTACTCGTCTAGGATTTGAAAAATCCAGTAAAGGTTCCCCATATACAGATACCGACTATTCTGTAGAAAAAGGGCACACATATAGCTACGAAATATGGAAAAATTATAATTATAAGAGAATCAAAGGTAATGGTTCTCTGAGTTACTGATAATCTTAGATTCAGGGAGAGTCTCATATGTTAAATCCTTTTCTACCCTATTTCATTATATGTGGGATTAGTTTAGTGATCTTCGTATATAAATTTATGCGCGGTACTACAAGTAAAATCTTATTTCTATACTATATATTGTTTTCTTTATATATTGCTAGTCTTGTTTCACTAACTTTTTTTCCATTTCCTTATCAAAAGAAGTTAATAGAAATCATGATAGAAGACAATTTAGGTACTATTCATAATTTTATACCTTTTAAAACAATAATTGTCACACTTGAATTAGGCCTGACATCATTTATAAAACAAATCATTGGAAACGTTATTCTATTCATACCACTTGGATTTATTCTGCCTATTCTTTCTTCATTTTACCAATTACGAAAGGTTATTTATATAGGTTTCCTAGTGAGCCTGAGCATTGAATTGATACAATTTGGTTTAGATTTGATTGTAGGCTACAATTATAGAAGTTTTGATGTTGATGACATCATAACAAATACTTTAGGTACTTTAATTGGAGTCATAATTTATAAGTATTCAAAGAATTTATTAGATAAGTACAACTTAACACTACGTTAATATTTTTAGCAAAAAAGGACAAAAGCAATGGATCACTTTTGTCCTTTTTTCTATTCTGTAATAACTGTATGAATTAAAGTTGGTGCATCGGCATGATCAGCAATGCGGATGTTGTCGTAAATTTTCTCCATCACATTCGCAACATCTTCACGATTCGCATGCAGCGTCACGAGAGACTCGCCTTTTTCTACACGATCGCCCACTTTTTTGTTCAGCATAATGCCGACAGATAAATCGATATCATCTTCTTTTGTTGCACGTCCTGCTCCAAGAATCATCGCTGCAACACCGATTTCGTCTGCGACGATTTCAGCGACAACACCTGCTTCTTTAGCAGGTACTTCGATTTGGTAAGGTGCTTGCGGCAGTTTTTCAGGCTGATCCACAATCGAGCTGTCTCCACCTTGGTTTTCTAAGAATTCCTTGAATTTCTCTAGTGCTTTTCCGTTTTTCATCACTTCAATCAGCTTTTCTCTCGCTTCATCAAGTGTGTTCGCTTTTTTCGCAAGAACGACCATTTGACTTCCTAGTGTGAGTACAAGCTCATTTAAGTCTTCAGGACCTTCACCACGCAGTGTGTCGATAGCTTCCTTCACTTCTAAGGCATTTCCAATCGCTAAGCCTAGCGGCTGAGACATGTCAGAAATTACAGCCATCGTTTGTCTGCCAACGTTGTTTCCGATACGAACCATTGCTTTTGCCAGCTTCTCAGAGTCTTCAGGTGTTTTCATGAAGGCACCTGCACCCGTTTTCACGTCTAGTACGATGGCATCTGCACCAGCAGCAATTTTCTTACTCATAATCGAGCTTGCAATGAGCGGGATGGAGTTAACGGTCCCTGTCACATCACGAAGAGCATACAGCTTTTTATCAGCTGGCGTGAGGTTGCCTGATTGCCCAATGACTGCTACTTTATGACGGTTCACCAGCTCGATGAACTCGTCTTTTGTAATTTCTACGTGGAAGCCTTTCACAGCTTCAAGCTTGTCCACTGTTCCACCTGTATGCCCAAGGCCGCGCCCAGACATTTTCGCAACAGGTACATCAAGTGCTGCAACAAGAGGAGCGAGTACAAGAGTTGTTGTATCGCCTACGCCGCCTGTTGAGTGCTTATCTACTTTAATGCCGTCAATGGCAGACAGGTCAATCGTATCCCCTGAGTTCGCCATAGCGAGTGTTAAGTCTGCACGTTCTTGATCCGTCATATCTTGGAAGAAAATCGCCATAGCCAAGGCACTTGCTTGGTAGTCAGGAATTGTTCCGTCCGTATATCCTTTGACAAAGAAAGAAATTTCCTCTGAAGATAATTCTTTTCCGTCACGTTTTTTCGCAATGATATCTACCATTCTCATTGTTCTCACCATTCCTTTTTTAAATTAGTAAATCAAACCGACAACGCCTGCAGTTAAGAAGCTGACGAGTGTTGCACCGAATAACAGTTTTAATCCAAAGCGTGCGACAACGTTTCCTTGTTTTTCGTTTAAGCCTTTGACTGCTCCAGCAATGATACCGATAGAGGAGAAGTTCGCAAATGACACAAGGAATACAGAGATGATGGCTTCTGTACGTGCAGTAAATTGGAAAGCATCACCTGAAAGGATTTGCATCGCCACAAATTCGTTGGACACCATTTTGGTTGCCATAATACTTCCTGCCTGTACCGCCTCGCTCCAAGGTACACCGACAAGGAAAGCAAATGGAGCAAAAACATATCCAAGTACATCTTGGAAAGAAACGCCAATGACCGCTGTGAAGATTCCATTAATCATCGCAATTAACGCAACGAATCCAATCAGCATCGCAGCTACAACAATGGCTACTTTGAAACCATCCATAATATATTCGCCAAGCATTTCAAAGAAGGATTGTTTTTCTTCTTCTACAACTTCGAGCATGTCTTCGTCCTTAGACACTTCATATGGATTGATGATAGACGCGATAATAAATCCACCAAATAGGTTCAGCACAAGTGCTGTCACAACGTACTCTGGTTTAATCATTTGCATGTACGCACCGACAATGGACATCGATACAGTCGACATCGCAGATGCACACAATGTATAAAGACGCTGCTGTGGTAATAATCCGAGCTGTTTCTTAATGGAAATAAAGACTTCTGATTGACCTAAAATTGCAGATGCTACTGCGTTGTAGGATTCTAGTTTCCCCATTCCATTTACTTTACTAAGCAAATACCCAATTCCGCGTACGATAAGCGGGAGAATACGCCAATGCTGCAGGATACCGATCAAGGCAGAAATAAAGACAATCGGCAGCAAGACGTTAATGAAGAAAGTTGACGCATTATCATTCATTAACCCGCCAAATACGAAGTTGATTCCTTCACCGGCATAGCCTAGAAGCATTTGGAATCCTTTTGCAAATCCTCCGACTAGGAAATTTCCAACACCTGTATTGAGCAGAATATAACCTAAAATAAATTGCAGTACAATCATGACAATGACTGGACGGAATTTCACTCGTTTTTTCCCATTACTAGCCAGCCATGCAATGGCGAGAATCACCAGCAAACCGATGATACCAATCACGTATTTCATGTTTTTCCTCCTCGAATGAATTCGTTTACATTAATGCGCTTGTATGGAACAAACCCTATTTCGCAAACAAAGTGCGGAAGAAATTCCCATAAATGAGATCCTTCCGCATATGACTTTTTCATTATTTAATGCGTCATGAATGTTATCCTACCATAGGACCGTATGAATTAATAGTCTTTCGAAGGAGCTGATTGATCCCCTTTAATAATGGAAACGCCTGCACTGGCACCAATGCGGGTAGCACCTGCAGCTGTCATAGCCTCAACATCTTCTTTTGTTCTCACGCCGCCTGATGCTTTCACACCGATGTCAGGTCCTACTGTTTTACGCATCAATGCGATGTCCTCAGCGGTTGCACCGCCTGTACTAAATCCAGTCGATGTTTTCACAAAATCAGCGCCAGCTTTCACAGAAAGCTCACAAGCTCGTACTTTCTCTTCATCTGTGAGTAAACACGCTTCAATGATGACTTTCACAAGTGCCTTACCTTTCGCTGCGTCTACAACCGCACGGATATCTTGTTCAACCACATCATATGCGCCGTCTTTCAGTGCCGCAATATTGATGACCATGTCCACTTCTGTTGCTCCGTTTTCAATCGCATCCATTGTTTCGAATGCTTTGACCGCCGTTGTACTTGCGCCTAACGGGAAACCGATGACTGTACATACATCAACGCCTGTTCCTGCTAGTTCTTTCGCTGCAAGTGACACCCATGTTGGATTGACACAAACGGATGCAAATTGATGAGTTTTTGCTTCTTCAAGTAACTGCAAAATCGCAGCTTTAGTTGTATCTGGTTTTAGTGCTGTATGATCAATGAGCTTTGCTATCGTCATGCTTCACACTTCCTTTTAATTATGATACTTTCATCATAAATGACTATTGAACAATTGTAAACATAGTTATGAAATTTTGTTCATCTATTTTGTGACATTTAAAAGAGCTCTTGCTGTGTGCTGATCAATGATCAATACGTTCGCATATTTTCCTCTAAGTGCCCCGTGGATAGAGGCAACCTTTCGATGGCCGCCAGCGGCAAGAATGGAGCGTTCTTTCTTTCTTAAGTCATCAAGCTCCACACCGATTGTGCGATTGTTAATCGCTTCACTGCAAATGCGCCCTTCTTGATCATAAAAGCGCGAACAGATATCTCCGACACTGGATGACTTGAGCAGCGCTTTTTCTTCTTCACGGAAATAACCAAGCCTAAACAAAAGCGCCTCATCCCTTACCGTCCCAACAGTAAACACAGCGATATTCGCCTGTTTGCCCATTTCAATGATCCGCTGAATATGTCTGTCCTGTTCGACCATCTCTTTAACGGCTGCACTATCAAACACAACAGGAAGCGGCAAATAGCGTGGTGCTGTTTGAAAGGCCTCCGCAAACAGCTGGATGGTTTCCGCAGAATATGTATTGACATGTGAGTGGCTGATTCCGCCCTTCAGCTGGACAACCTCTACACCTTTTACCTGTTTAGGTTGCATGTTTTGTGCAATTTGATACATCGTGGTTCCCCAGCTCACCCCGACGATATCACCGTCTTTCACCGTGTCTTGCAAGTAATCTGCACCAAATTGGCTCAGGTAATCGGTGATGGTCGGATAGTCGTCCTTTGGCGAAAACACTACATGAGCTTCGAGCAGATCGTATTTTTCCTTGAGCAATGAAGACAGCTCGTTTAAATCCTCAAACGGGTCCATCACCGTGATTTGGACGTACCCTTTTTCCTTCGCATATTGAAGCAACCGAGACACAGTCGGTCTAGACAGATCAAGCTGTTTGGCGATTTCCTGCTGGCTGTAATCAGATAAATAATAGAGCCTTGCCGCTTCAATACTTAGTTGCTGTTTCTCCCGATCCATTCGTACGCCTCCTTTTTTTCTTCTATCATAACAAATTGTTCACCTGATCATGCACAAATGTTCATTTGAAGAAAATCGTATAGGCGGCACGGAAGGTCTCATTCTTCTCTAAAGTTTGAATACCGAATTTCTCCTTGTACTGCCCATTCGTCCCTTCCATATCGGCGATGCCATACCAAGGCTCAATACAAACAAAAGGAGCCATCGTTCTCTTTTCTTGATCATAAGGAGACCAAATGCCAACGAACGGAAAACCACTGAGGTCGACCTCAACCCCATGACCCTCTTGAGAAGTCAATGACACTCGATTGATATGACTAAAGATCATCGCATCATGCTGGAAAAGCTCTGCCTGGAGCTTAATCGGCTCAAGCTGAACACCTTTCTTCTCTCTTACAAGTGAATCCTGAAGTTCATATTGGACTGGATCATGTTCGGTGGAAGGTGTCAATGTCAGTGAATAGTCTGCTGTTTGCTCCCCTTCAACAAGCGGGACATGAAATGCTGGGTGCCCACCAATAGAGAAATACATCGTGTCATCTCCGTCATGATCAATTTCCCAGGAAATCGTCAGCCCATTTTCCGACAGTTCATAACGAATGCAAGCTGTAAATTCATAAGGATATTGCTCAACGTGGCGGCCATTTGATTGATATTGAAAAGCCACTTTATCTTTCGCTTCTTCAAATAGATCAAAATCGACATCACGAAGAAATCCATGCTGCGAGAGCTCATACGTTTGATCGCCTATCTTGTATTGATCATCCTTTAATCGTCCAACAATCGGAAATAAGACGGGTGAGACCCTGCCCCAATAAGCCGGATCACCAGACCACATATAGTGACGCCCACTTTCCTTGTGAAGCACCTCTCTGACTTCGGCACCCCTCTTATTGATCTGAATCAATAACTGATCATTTTCAATTGTTCTCATTCAACACATCCCCTTTCCTTCTTCTTTTATTATGACAGGGATTTTGGTTTTGAGTATAAAAATAAGACAATCGCTCCCAACCCATCCATTTCTTCTTCATATAAAAAAATTTTTTAAAAAAGACAGAAATTCGCCAACAAAATGTGATGCTGATTCGTCTAATCTTATATAAAATAAAAGAATCGTTGTTCTTTTGGAGTAACAACAAATAAGAAGCGTTCGACATTGATGGGGGATTCATTTTCATGAACAGCAAGGAAAACCGTTTACGTTACATATTAGGATTAGATGGGCTGAGGGCTGTTGCCGTATTGGCGGTCATTGCTTATCACTTACATATCGGACCCGCAAGCGGCGGGTTTCTTGGCGTTGATTTGTTTTTTGTGATTTCTGGTTACTTGATTACGACGATCTTGCTGCATAAGCAGGATTTGGGCTATCAAGAGCTTTTGCCATTTTGGATGGGCCGGATCAGAAGGCTTCTTCCAGCTGCCTACGTCATGATTTTTTTAACTGTCAGCTGGTGCGCCATTGCTGGTTCAAACGCATTATTGTCCATTCGTGGCGATGCCTTATCGTCCTTTTTTTATGTGAGTAACTGGTGGTACATTTTTCATCAGCTTTCTTACTTTGACAGCTTCAATGCTGTATCTCCACTGAAAAATTTGTGGTCTTTGGCAATAGAAGAGCAATTTTATATTATTTGGCCGGTGCTGTTGATTGCTGGACTGAAATGGATGAAAAATAGAGCCCACCTCTCCATGATCACCTTTGGCCTTGCACTCGTCTCCGCCTTATGGATGGCGATTCTCTATTCGCCAGATACTGACCCAAGCAGGGTTTATTATGGAACAGACACTCGTGCATTTGCGCTCCTGATTGGGTGCAGTCTCGCATTTGTATGGCCGATGCAAAGACTGTCCAGCAGAAAATTACTTCCTGTTGGCAGACGTATTTTACATATCGCTGGATTTGGTTCATTTGCGATTTTCCTTCTATGTGTTTATGCAGTGGACGAATTTGACAGCTTTCTCTACCAGGGCGGTATGTTTTTATTCTGTCTTAATGCAGCCATCTTAATTGCATGCATATGCCACCCTGCAAGTCTCGTGGGGAAATGGCTGTCCTTTAAACCCCTCGTCTGGCTTGGGAAGCGGTCTTATGGTATTTACCTGTGGCATTATCCCATCATTGTGCTGACCACACCGGTTATTGAAATTGGACAGCCTTCCATGGGGCGTGTCACATTGCAGCTCATGGCAATTCTACTGATTGCAGAGGCTTCCTATCGCTGGATCGAACAGCCCATTCGACAGCTTGGATTCAGACAATATTTTGCCTCTTGGTCTATTTGGAAAAAAGGAATCAAACAATGGTCTATGTCCAATAAAGTGTTCCTTGGGATTACCGCAGCTCTCTTGATTTTGTTTACAATTGGCATGTCTAGCTCGTCTCATACATCCCCACATGCCAAGGAAGTGACACAAATTAAGACGGCACCAAAAAAAGCAGGAGACCCTTCGGAATCAAAAGCGAAGAAAAAGAAAGAAAAACACGGGAAAAAAGCAGCAGATCACAAACAATTTCATCAAGTTCTCGCCATTGGTGATTCCGTCATGTTAGATATTGCTCCTAATCTCGAAAAGGTATATGAACAAATCACCATTGATGCGAAGGTTGGCAGACAAATGAACGAAGCCAGCAGTATCGCCCCTCAATATGCTTCATTTAATCATGCTGATGCCGCCGTTATTATTGAGCTTGGCACAAATGGTTATTTTACTGAGGGCACTTTGACATCATTCATTCAGCATTTTTCAAAAGCACACATTTTTCTTGTGAACACGAGAGTTCCAAGGTCTTGGGAAAATGATGTAAATGCAGTGATTCAGCGAGTGGCCGATCAACATCGCAATGTGACCTTGGTCGATTGGCATTCGGCCGCTACAGGACAGCCAGCCTATTTTCAGCCAGATGGTGTCCATCTTTCAACAAAAGGATCTGACACATTGACACAGCTCATTACAGCAAGCATCAAGAAAAAAGGAGATGTGTCGTCATCATCATAAAAAGACTAGCATGGCGCTAGTCTCAGCGTGTAGACAAACCCTCGCATTCGGTGTCAGTCCTGTGTGCCGGTGCTCACGAATGTCAAATTCGCTCCGCTCCGGTACTCGTCCTTCCTAGACTGCAAAGGTTTTCTATCACGCTGAAAAGAAGACAAAGGGCTAAAATGAAGATCATTTTAGCCCTTTGTCAACAATCTGAGACTAGCATGGGCGCTAGTCTTCTTTTATGCCGTCAAAAGGCTGGCTCTAATCGCTAACGCCCGCTCTTCCTTCGTTTTTTGATCAACCAAAGCGAAATCACCGTTCGCATATTTTAGTGAAAATAATTCTTCAATATGAAAAACGCCTGGCTGAAATCGTCTGTTCAATAAGTGCAGGGCCGTGGCACAGGCGACTTGAGCTGTTGCCTGAGACTCATCGTGTCCTTTAATTCCAAGCGTTGAATGATGAACCCTTTCCCCATTCATTCCTGTCACATCCACTTTGACCGCATATTGATCTGTCCCCATTTGAGAGGATTGAATCAACGAGATGGCTCGTTCCTTGATCTTCGGTAAGGTGAGAAATGACGTCATTCCAAGACTCCTCGCGAAAGCCAATGCGCGCGTTGCCACGCGGGAATCAAAACAAAGCCTTGTCGTTACAGAAGGCACGCGAAGCGTTGAAGGCAATGTCTGCTGATCAGAGAAGGGGAATCGATAGGCATACCGCTTTCCAAGTTTCCCGCCAAGGTCTACCTGTTTCCCTCCAGTAAAACTTTTGACTCTTTTCCGCTGACGATGCTCGGTGAGCTCATAGTCAGAATGGACATGATCAATGGTCCATTCAATGGCGGCTTTTCCATGCTGATCGCCCATCCCAAACATAATGCTAATATCCATTTGATCCACTGAAGCGAGCTTAGATGCCGCTTTCGCTGCTAATAAATTCGTAAGACCAGGCGCAAGCCCTACACTGAGCAAAGCAGTTGCGCCCATGCACTGCTGATCCAGCTTTGCCATCTGCTCCATATATACCCCCTTTGCCGAAATATCGAGATAATCGATCCCTGACCGCAAACAGGCTTCAGCAAATGACGTGTCGTCTTGATCAAGACACATGATCACCAGCTTCGTTTCATCCATCCAGCCCGAATTTAACGGCTTTTTGACATCTATTTGATAAGGACGAACCCGCCCTTTTGTCTTGCGTGAAAATTGTTCAGCCTTCTCGTAGCTCCGGCCTGCCGCAAAAATTTGCCCCGGGTACATTTCACTTAACTGAAGACATATTTGCTGTCCGACATGTCCATAGCCTCCAATCACCATCACCTGTGATCTCATCTCTCATCCGCCTCTCTACGACCTCGCTTGCAAACAAGTCCTTTGATCATGCCAGCCTGAAAATAAGGTCTGATGTCTTCAAATCCTGCTTCGATTAAATGTCCGTTCATCTCTTTCTCAGACACAGGGTGCGTCGTGTCTCCCAGCCTTTCTTTAAAGGAAATAAACACTTCTTTTTCCAGGTATTGACGCTGCATGAATAGGGAAAGCATATGAAGCTCCTGCTGAAATGCGTGAGACTTCATATCTCCTTGAATAAAAGCCATCACAAGCGGTGCCCCTGGTTGAAGCCGGCGGGCAATCTCCTGTAAAAATGGCAGCCGATCTTTTACAAAATGAATCACAAGCATGTTCACCGCTGCATCGTACACAGTTTCAGCCGACACCTTGTCTAATGCGGTCTCATGCCAAGTGACGCGTTCCTCCATATGAAGCTGTGCAACCCGCCGTTTGGCCCTATCAAGCATGGACGGAGACGGATCAACCCCTGTGATTTGCCAGTCTTCTTTTCTTTGGAGCATGTTGATGATCTCTTCGCCCCCACCCGCTCCGACAGTCAGAATGCGAGAGGCCGCTCCCTTTAATTCGGTTTCTAATACATCTACTGACAGCTCATGCAAGAGATGATAGCCAGGTACTTTATGTGCAATTGTTGCTGCGTATGATTCAGCAACGGGATCGTGCCAATGCTGGTTTCCTTTCATGTGCTTCTCCCCCAGTTCCTTTCCGCTTTACATGGTTTCCTGTACACTAATGGTATGACATCTTTATTGTAAAAAGAGACATCAGAAAAAACGATCCCTAAAAGTGGGGATTTTTGAGGAGGAGATCAAGTGACCAATCCAGCCACTCATTTTCAGCAGCTGAGACAACACATTCGGGACGAGCTTGCCGCTATCTGTGATTTTGATGGCGCCTGCATCACAACCATTGATCCAGCCACCCTCCTCTCAACAGGTTCCTTCACAGATGAACCGATTGAAGAAATTCATGACCAGCTGTTTCAAAATGAATTTTTAAAAAAGGACGTGCACCAGCATGAATCTCTAGCCAAAGGACCTGTGCATGCTGCGAGCCTGGTCCAGAGCGGAGAATATCTCAACAGCGAGCGCTATCAGCACATCTTGACACCTAAAGGATGGGCAGATGAATTGCGGGCAGCCCTTGTGATTCAAGGAGAATGCTGGGGAATCGCCAGCCTCTATCGTAAAAAGGGAAAGGAACCTTTTCATGAACAAGACATACAAGCGGTCATCCATCAAACACCAGCACTCGCAGCCAAGCTGAGAGATGAGCTTTTCAAAAAAAGAGACACTGAAGCTGATGATGCGGCGAATCAGCAAGGATTCATCATTCTTTCTCATGATCACACCCTTCTTTATGGAAATGAGACAGGGCTTCATTGGCTTCATACCTTCCAAACCTTTGAGCAAATCCATGACCGTGCCGTCATGCCCCGCCCGTTCAGAGCATTAAGCGCTAAGCTTTTATACGGCGGCAGCGCCCAAACCGCAGCCAGCATGACGAGAATGCCTACGGGGCTTTTTCTCTCTCTTCAGGCTTTTCGATTAGAGCAGGCAGCCGGGCAGGCAGAAACCGTCATGATTCATATCAAGCGAGCCCAAACGAGTGATATTCTTCCTTATGCAGCGAAAACGTATCGGCTGACAGAAAGAGAGATGAACGTCCTTGACTGTTTATTAAAGGGCCAGTCTACAAAGGAAATCGCCAGTACGTTATTTATTTCAACCCATACCGTCCATGATCATGTAAAGGCGATGCTGCAAAAAACGAATTTGAGCAGCAGACGTATGCTCGTTTACTTTTTCTCAAACATATAAAAAAAGCGGCTACCTCATGGGTAGACCGCTCTTTCCTTATTTTCTTAGGACTAGCTCATGCAGCACATGTGCCACTCCGGCTTCATTATTGGATTTTGTTACAACATCCGCTACTGCTTTAACATCATCAATGGCATTTCCCATGGCAACGCCACAGCCTGCAAACTCCAGCATCGACACGTCGTTTCCGTTGTCACCAATGGCCATGACTTCTTCGCGAGAAATCCCCAGCTCATGAGCTAGAAGCTTCACGGCATTTCCTTTGCTCACATCAGGGTGCAGGATTTCAAGGAAGAAATCCGTGCTTTTTACCATCATATATTTGTCCTTCACCTCAGACGGGATGGCTTGTATCGTCTTTTCCAAACGTTCCGGCTGATCAATATACATCATTTTCGGCAGTCTCATTGATTGATCTGCCTCTTCGACAGGTACATACTTAAGCGGCAATTTCGTTAAGTACGATTCAAGTACCGTGTATTCACTAATATCGCGATTTGGTGTGTACAAATGAGCTGAATCGAAATAATGCATCGGCGTGTCCAGCTGACGGCTCAGTTCATATAAAGAGGTCAAATCATCATAGGATAAAGTCAGTTCTGACACCACTTCGTTTGTATGGCTATTTTGTACAAGCGCTCCATTATAGGCAATCACATAATCTCCCTCTTGATCGAGTTGAAGCTCTTTTAAGTAGCGGTGCACCCCGCCAATCGGCCGGCCTGTACATAAAACAATTTTAACGCCTTCTGCCTTTGCCTGTTGAATCGCTTCAAACACCTCATCTGGCACCATATGCTGATCATTTAATAACGTACCATCCATATCAATTGCGACTAATTTATACATTCACTGCTCCCCTTTTCTCAGCAAAACGTGCTGTCACTATTTTGAGCAATCATCTACATGATCACATGATGTTTCATCATACTATTTACCTATTTTAGCCTATCGTTTTTTTCTCAAGCTGTCTACTTGTTACCACCTGTAACAAAAATCACTTTATCCTACTCTATTATAACGTATTCTATTGATCCTGCTTTGAGGAGAACTTACCTCCTTTTTTAATGAAACAAAAGGAATAAATAATTACTATAGAATATTTTGAAACTAGCAGTTCTAATTGTATGATGAATAGCAAAGAAAGGAGGTGAAGGTAATGATTACATTTACGAGAGGGAAATTGTCGAAAATGTCTGGTGTACATATTGAAACCATTCGTTTTTACGAAAATGAGGGTGTGCTCCCCGAACCAAAAAGAGCGCATAACGGCTATCGTCTATATGATAAAAATTATGTACTCATGCTATCCTTTATCACTGAAGCGAGAAAGCTAGATTTCTCACTCAAAGAAATTCGCGAAATTATCACGTCACTATTCGAGAAACAGTCCAAAACAGAAGCTGAACAGCTGCTCGAACAAAAAGTAGAAGATATTCAAAAATCCATCCATGAGTTAAAAAAGAGGAAGGCCGCCATTCAATTGTTAACGAAACAAACATTAGCCAACATCAGCTAATTGTAAGGGCTCCCAAAGATGTGCCGGTATTCTTTACTGGCACCCCTATGCACCTAGCTAACGAGTACACATTCTATGAAAACATCAGGTATACTAGAGACAGCTTTACGTGACATCAAACGAGTTTGGAAGGGGTTTTGAGTAGAATGAAAATTGCAACCATTGGAACAGGTGTGATTGTGGAAGGCTTTCTGCAGGCAATTGAACAGCTGGAAGGTGCCTCTTGTCACGCTGTCTATTCAAGAAAGGAAGCAACGGCAAAGAAACTCGCAGATCAATTTGGTGTGCAAACCACTTATACAGATTTAACCGCTATGCTAGAAGATCCACACATAGAGGCTGTTTATATCGCATCACCGAATCGTTTACATAGCGAGCATGCCACGGCTGCATTGAAGAACGGAAAACATGTGATTTGCGAAAAGCCTTTCACCTCTAATGTGAAAGAGCTGGAAGCCTTAATCGCTCTCGCAAAGGAAAAGCAGCTCCTCCTATTTGAAGCCATTACGACCGTTCATATGCCAAACTATCATTTAATCAAAAAGCACCTTCATCAATTAGGCAGAATCAAACTGGTCCAATGCAACTATAGTCAATATTCAAGTAAATATAATCAGCTGCTAGCCGGTGAAACGCCGAATGTCTTTAACCCAGAATTCTCTGGAGGAGCCTTGATGGATATTAATATCTATAATGTCCATTTCATCATGAATCTCTTTGGATCACCGGAGCAGGTTCGCTACCAGGCCAACCGCCATCCAAACGGCATTGACACATCTGGTGTTTTGACGTTCACTTACAATGATTTTATTGCGACAAGTGTCGGCAGTAAGGATACAAGCAGCATGAACTTCGCATTGATTCAAGGAGAAAAAGGATTCATGCATGTGAAAAATGGGGCCAATGGCTGTGAGGAAGTGCTGCTGCATGTTGATGACAAGGTCATCTCACTCAATGCACAAACGAATCCAAACCGCCTGTTTTATGAAGCAGAAGCTTTCCAGCACATTATTGAAACAGACAATCATGAACAGTGCTATGCATGGCTTGAAGAAAGTCTCTCTGTCATGAAAGCCCTTGAAGCCGCTAGAAAAGATGCAGGTATTGTTTTCCCTGCAGATCATGCTTAAGCAAAAAACCGCCTTCTACCGAGAGGGCGGTTTTAAGGTTAAATACTCTTTGAATACGCCACAAGACGCTGAGACATATGATTCACTTCATCGACTGAAGCATTTACTTGCTCTGTTAAAGCAGCCTGTGTTTGCGTAAGAGCTGTCATATTCGAGATGTTTTCAAGAATTTCATCAATTTGCGTTTTCATTTCAGTTAAACTAGACTCAATATTTTCTGTTGCATTGGCACTATGCAGCGCCAGCTTACGCACTTCATCTGCGACGACTGAGAATCCTCGTCCTTGCTCACCAGCTCTAGCTGCTTCGATCGCAGCATTCAAACCAAGTAGGTTCGTTTGGTTCGCCACTTCTTTGATCAAGTCAGAAATATTTTTCGTCTCATCTGCACTGTTTTTCGCTAGATTTGCGGCAGACGTTGACTGCTCTTGAGCTACAGCAAGTTCCTGCGCTTGGTTTGTAACAGAGCTAATGCCCGATACCATCTCACTAATAGAACTTGAAAGCTGTTCTACTTGAGAAGCCATTTCATTGGCTGTTTTCTCTTTATTTTTTTCTAAAGTGATATCACGAATGGTTCCTGCAACACGAAGAGGTACACCTTTCTCATCACGAATGGTTTCACCACCCGCATGATACCAGCGGTACTCGCCATTTTTACTCTGCAATCTATAATCAATGTCAAATGGTGTGCGCCCAGAGTGGTCATTTAAATGATCCGCAAAGGCTTGCAGGGCCATTTCTTGATCCTCAGGATGCAAACGATCGCTCCAGCTGCTCAACACGTTCGGGAAATCTTTTTCATCTGTGAAGCCAAGCGTTTTTCTAAATTGTGGAGACCACCAGAATTCGTTGTTTGGATTGACTGGATCTCCTGCCTCTACGACCATGTCCCAAGGAGCTTCCACAAGCGCACGGTTGATCAGGTCATATCTTGTCACGAATGCTTGCAGCTCTTTTTCTTTCAATTTTTGATCATGAATATCAAAAAGAGCCCCCGCCACACGAAGAGGTACACCCTTTCGATCACGAATAGTCGTTCCTGTTGCTTTGAACCAGCGATAATCTCCGTTTTTCAACTTTAAGCGATATTCGATATCATATGGCGTACGACCAGAATGATCCAATAAATGCGTAGAGAACCCATTCAAGGTGTATTCTTGTTCATCTGGATGAATTCGAGATGCCCAGCTGTCTAAGACATTCGGAAAATCGTGCTCATTTTGAAAGCCGAGCATTTTCCGAAAATCATCCGTCCATGTGAATTCATTTTTAGGATTCACTGGATCTCCTGCTACGACCGTCATATCCCATAAACCAACTTGAATAGCTTTTGTCACTAAATTCATACGCATATGAATATTTTCATGCGCTTCCTGCATCTTTTGCAAAGCTTCATTTATTTGAGCCACTGCTTCTATCGTTTGACTAGAAGAGAACGCAGCAGTATCTAGTCTCCCTGAAAAATCTCCCTTCTCGATTTGTTCTATTAATTGACTGCTTTCACTTAGAAGGATACCCGACGATGAATCATTTGCTTTTCTCATAAACATCTTCAATAACTCCTTTCAGCTCTTTCATACATATTTGAAATATTTTACAGTTATAAACAATCCTTTATTAGGTCTTTAGTAATGCAAATGATATATCGACAAAAACAGACAATTGTTTATGTCATCAATAAGGAAAATGTTCATTTTTTCACGAGGTTTCATATTTTGGTTTTGGGTTAAGGAAGGAATTTATGGAGATAAGTAGCTAAATTGATAGAATAAACCGTCTATTTTGTCTGAAAAATCTCTTTTTTTATATTGACACTGGCGTCTTGAAAAAAGAAAATGGAACATAAGCATTTTTAAAAAAGGAGAACGACATGAGCGCGAATCAGGAACAACAAGAATTAAAAAAGCTTTTATCGCCGCGTCACATTCGCATGATTGCGTTGGGCGGGGTCATTGGTACAGGAATCTTTAAAGGAAGTGCCGATACAATCGGTTTAGCAGGTCCTGGAGTCATCTTTTCCTATGTATTTGCCGGATTGCTACTTCTCATTGTCATGGCAGCCTTGGCTGAAATGGCCATTGTCTATCCGGGGAATAACCTTCGCGACCTTATACAGATTGCGCTTGGTCAACGTTTTTCATTTGTAGTCGGCTGGGTTTACTGTTTTATGTGGCTCACTGTGTGTGTCATCGAGATCATTGCAGCAGGCAGCCTGCTCCAATATTGGATGCCGAACGTGCCGCTATGGTCACTATGTTTACTTTGCTCGCTTTTAGTCATCGGAATTAACTTAAATAATGTAAAATATTTTGGTGAAATTGAGTTTTGGTTCGCTGGAATGAAGATTTTCGTTATTATTGTCTTTATTATTCTCGGTGCAGCATTATTATTTGGGATCATTCCGAACGAACAAAGCACACCTGCTCTCACCAATTATCAAAACTTCATCCCGAACGGATGGGGCGCGATCTTTGCATCTTTATTAGTGGTTATTTTCTCTTATGGGGGCTCTGAATTGATCGGGCTGACCATTACAGAAACAAAGGATGCGGAGAAGGTCTTACCTAGTGTTGTCAAAAGTATGATGTGGCGTATTATTTTATTTTACACATTGCCAATTTTGATTATCTGCGGTCTCATTCCTTGGAATCAAATCGATCCAAATAACAGCCCTTTTGTCCAAGTCTTCTCTGCTGCTGGTATGCAAGGCGCCTCTCACTTCATTAATTTCGTATTGATTACAGCCGTTCTATCTGCGGCCAATTCTGGAATTTATGGGACGACGAGAATGATTCATTCTCTATCTAAATCAGACGGCGGTCCGAAAAAGCTGGCACAGGTCAATAAAAGAGGCGTACCTATTTTGAGTTTATGGGTAACCGTTCTGTTTCTTCTAATCGGAACATTCTTTGCTTACTTATATCCAGAGCAAATTTTTAGTTATATGCTGGCTATTCCTGGTTTTGCTGTTTCCCTTATTTGGATCAGCATTTGTATGGCACATTTGAAACTGCGTCCAACATATCCACAGGAGCCATATTTCAAGGTTTGGCTGTTTCCGTATTTGACGTTATTTGCAGGTCTTGTACTAAGTGTGAGTTTTGTTATGTTCCTATTCAGACAAGAAAACTTGCCTAGCTCGATTATTAGCATCGGTTTCTTAGTCGCTGCCATTATTGCTTCATTCTTAATGAAAAAGAAGGCTTAAACGCTAAAACCCGCCATAGAGGCGGGTTTTTTTCATGAGCTGCTGTCTTCTGTCACTTCAAAATCAACCGACGCTTTTGGGACACCGTTGATGATAATCGATAAAGTATGGGTTCCCGCATAATGCTTTCTCGTCGTCATATTTTGAAAAGACTGGGACCTGACGAATTCTCTACGTATCGCTGAGCCTGTTTCAAATTCTGTGATTTTAAATACCTTTTGATTGCGGGTACCCCGAGCTTTAACGTAATCAATGGCATACTCTACGCGCAGCTTTAGTGGCTTATCAGCCTGAAGAGTAAAATGAAAGGCCATTTTTTCTCCAATTCGAATAGAATGTTGCGCTACCTTTAAATCTGTTACTTGAATGGACGGATCGTCTCCATAGCCAAACATGGCCATAATATCTGGATCGCCTTTTTTTAGTAATGTACGGGATGCATGTTTGACAATCCAGTTCGTATGTTCATTGGTTCCATACCAGCCTTTGACCGTTTGCTTCATCAGATCAGGCTGAATTGCGGAAATATCATTTAAATGATTCGCTACACTTTTTTGCACATACCTCGCCGGATCCGATTTCAAGTTTTCCAAAATAGGCCGTGTAACCGAAGGATTCTTTTTAAGCGCAGGAACAGATACCCCCCATGGCAAACGTGGTCTGCATCCTTCACTAGCCAGCCGGCGGATATGCTCATTTTGATCCTGTGACCACACCAGCATCTGCGCCAGCATGTTGTCTTGATCTTGAATCAGAAATGGCCGAACAGCAAATTCAGAAGTGGAAAAAGGTGTAAAGAATTCGAGCGCCTTAATCGAGATATCCCAATGTGCCAGACCGTACGTCTCGACGTAGTCTGGAAATACGAGCGCACTAAGTCCTGAAAAATGCGGTGCTACCTGACGCAGCACTTCAATTGCCTGCTCATAATCCTCAGGCAGACAGGCATGCATCGATTCAGTGACTCTTCTCATCCGTCCTTTTAGCTCGAGCTGCTGCCAACCCTCTTGAAGCACGAGCCGCTGGAATTCAACAGCATCAAATACAGTCGACTCTTGTGCTAGTTTCTCCGCTAATTCTTGAATAAATAATTCATGATATACATGTTTTAATGGTTCGATCGTATCCGCCTCCCACATCTCAATAACATTATTTTACCCCAATCCGAAAAAAGTGGCATCGCAACAAGCTAAAAACAGCCCAATTCCGGAGAACTAGGCTGTTGCGTTCGCTATATAAACATATTAATGATCATAATAAATGCAATGGCACTAACGGAAATAATCGTCTCCATAGCAGTCCATGTCAAAAACGTCTCTTTAATGGTCATACCAAAATACTCTTTAATCAGCCAAAAACCCGAGTCATTGACATGAGACAAAATCAACGAACCCGCTCCTGTTGCTAACACAAGAAGCTCTCTGCTCACATCCGGCATGGATGCAGCAATTGGGGCTACAATACCAGCTGCTGTCATCATGGATACCGTAGCAGATCCTGTTGCCACACGAATGACCGCAGCAATCAGCCAGCTAAGCAAAATCGGTGAGATTGGCGAGTGTTTGGCTAAATCAGCAATATAATCACCAACACCCGAATCGATGAGCACATTATTGAAGGCCCCGCCTGCTCCAATGACAAGCAAAATGGATGCGATCGGTCCTAAGCACTCATTACTAAAGGAAAGCACCCGGTCACGGCTCATCCCTTGCATAAAGCCGAGGCTGAAGAAAGAATACACCGTTGCAATCAGCAGGGCTGTAATTGGATCTCCGATATACTTGAACACCTGAAACCAAATACTTTCCTCTGGCAAAATAATATCCGCCAATGTGGCAAGCAGCATGAGAATCACCGGCACCAAAATGGTAAACATCGTATTCGCAAAGCCAGGAAGCTTTCGATCTTCATTTCGTTCAGTGAATTGTTTTCTGAGCATCTCTGGAACTGGCTTATGTATCCGTTTGCCAATCCACTTTCCATATAGCGGTCCAGCAATGATAGCTGTCGGCAAACCGACAATAATGGAAAAGAAGATGGTTTTCCCCACGTTGGCATGATAGATGCCCACTGCTGCCATTGCAGCTGGATGAGGCGGCACAAGACCATGCACAACAGACAATCCAGCGATTAACGAAAGCCCAATCGTCACGAGCGATATGCCTGTTTCAATCGCAATGGTAAAAAGTAAAGGAATGAGAAGAACGAATCCGACCTGGAAAAACACGGGTATCCCCACGATAAAGGCAACGAACATCATCGCCCAATGCACATTCTTCGTCCCAAATCGGCCGATTAACGTTTGAGCAATCCGTTCAGCTCCCCCTGATTCAGCCATCATTTTCCCAAGCATGGTTCCAAGCGCAAGAACAATCGCCAGCAATGATAAAGTATTTCCTAATCCCGTTTTAATCGATTGAATGATTTCCTGCAAATCCATCCCTGTGGCAAAGCCGACAAGCATAGAGGTAATAATTAAACTCACAAACGGATTCAACTTAGCGACTGTAATGAGAATGAGTAAAAGGACAATCGCCGCAATCACGATGAATAAAAGCATGTTTTCCCACCTTTCCCCTGATGTTTAACGATTTTGTTTTAATTGCAGCGCACTAATGACATCAAATTCATCCTTCAGTTTGTCATAGAGACGCTCATATAAATAAAACAGCTCTATGTATGTCTCATTGTTCTTCATATTTGGTTCATGACGGGCAGAGATCCGAATCCACTCTTGAACCTCTTCCATCTCTTCCATATGACCTAAACTATGAAGTGCGAGGACAGCCGCCCCAAGTGCCGAAGCCTCATAACTTTCTGGAACAAGTACTTCTCTGCCCATCGTATCCGCTAAAATTTGCCGCCATAGCGGAGATCTTGCAAACCCCCCCGAAGCCCGGACATCCTTTGCTGAACCAGTTAAATCTCTTAATGCAACACCGATCGAGAAAACACTCATAATAACGCCTTCTAATACAGCTCTAATAAAATGCTCCCGTTTATGCTGAAGGCCGATACCAAAAAAAGTGCCTCTCGCATTTGGATTCCAATAAGGTGCACGTTCACCTGTTAAAAATGGTAGAAACAGCAGTCCCTCTGAGCCAGCTGGCACCTTTTCCGCAATATCAATCATGAGATCGTAAGGATCCACACCAAGACGCTTTGCAACCTCTACCTCTGAAGAACCAAATTCATCCTTAAGCCATCTCAGCATAATTCCGCCATTATTGGTCGGTCCTCCTACCACCCAATGCTTGTCCGTCAGCGCATAGCAAAACGTTCTTGATTGCTCATCTGTGATTGGCTTATCTACGACTGTACGGACTGCACCGCTTGTCCCAATCGTGACAGCCACCTCTCCTTTACCAATCGCACCGACACCTAGATTTGCTAGAACACCATCATTCGCACCAACGACAAAAGGTGTATCTTCTGCAATGCCCATTCGCAGCGCAATCTCTGGCTGAAGCCCTCTCAGCTGATGCGTCGTCGGGACAAGTTCAGACAGCTGATTTTCCTCAATTCCAGCAATGCAAAGTGCCTTCTCGTCCCATTGAAGCGTTTCCAAATGAAGCAGTCCTGTTGCTGAAGCGATTGAATAATCAACCACATACTGACCGAAGAAATGATAGAGAATATATTCTTTTATGGAAATAAATTTTGCTGCCTGCTTGAAGACATCAGGCGTCATTTCCTTTATCCATCGTATTTTTGAAAGCGGTGACATTGGATGGATTGGTGTGCCGGTTCTTTTATAAATTTGAAAGCCATCCATGTCCGTAATGATTCGTTTCGCTTGTTCTGCACTTCTGTTATCTGCCCAAATGATACTGTTCGTTAAAGCCTTGCCATCCTCATCCATCACAATTAAGGAATGCATCGCCGTACTAATCCCGACGCCTATGAGATTCTTTACATCAAATGCTGCTTTCGTCAATGCGCCTCTTACACTCGCAATGACGGCTTCTAATATGTGTTCAGGATCCTGCTCAATCCATGCTGGCTGGGGCTGAATGAGATCATAAGGAATCGAATGCTTTGCTATCACTTTCCCCTGTGGTCCAAACAGAACCGCCTTTGTACTAGTTGTGCCAATATCCAAACCAATTACCGCCTGGTTCCCCTTCATCTGTATCACGCCCAATCATTGATTTGAAATAAAATGTCGTGGTGCCGGTGTACCTGATAAATCCCATTATAGGAATATTTTTTTCGACATTCAACAATCAAAAAGAAAATAATTTTCATTTAAAACCTCAGAAACGTTACCACAACAGCATTTTTCACTAATAGAAAAATTTATTTTTGAAACCATTACACCCTTTTTTGAGAAATGGTTTCTCTCATTTGCTTTAAGTTTGTTAAAGTTTCCTGCTGTCTTAAATGCGCAAGTGCAAAATATAGGACGTCAATGACAGTGAGCTGAGCAAGCCTTGCAGACATCGCTTCTGTTCGAAATGCCGTTTCTTGCGTCGATGTATACAAAGTAACATCTGCAAGCTGACTCAATGGCGAGCGCTGGTAGCTTGTAATGCCAATGGTTTTCGCTCCTTTTTCCTTGGCTGTTTTCATCGCATCAAGTAAATCTTTATTTCGACCAGAATGAGATATACCGAGCACTGTGCTCTTTTGATCAAGCAGACCTGCCGACATTGCTTGAAAGTGAGAATCTGTATGAACAATACAATTGATGCCTGTCCTCATAAATTTGTGAAAAGCATCTGTGGCGATGAGACCAGACCCACCGCTCCCATAAAACTCTAAGCGCTCAGCTTCATGGATTAATTGTATGGCTTTTTCTACATCTTCTGGATTCAACAATTGAAAACTATCCTTTAATGCAGTTATATTCGCCTGAAATACCTTTTGCATAAAAACAGCGGTATCATCGTCAAGACTCATCTCTTCATCTACATAATCAGGCTTTGCTTGATCTATTTCCTGGGCAATAGCAATCTTCAAATCTTGATAACCCTCAAATCCAAGCCTTTTACAGAGACGAAAAATCGTTGCCTCTGAGCTCGCTGTCTTTTTGGCAAGCTCTACAATAGACAAATGGATGATGTCGCGGGGTTCACTCGTAATAAGTTCTGCAATTGCTTTCAACTTTGGCGGCAATCCTCTGCTTGCTGCCCGTATCTTTTCAATACTACTTAAACTGACAGAAGCCAATCGACTTCACTCCTTTCTCATTAATGTGAGCGCATACATTTCCTCATGTTCCCATCTTATAAAAAAGAATCCTGTTTGCACAGACTTCTTTTTTAAGAATTCATGACTTGGATCAATAATTCAAAGAAAGCCTCAGCATCTACATCCATACATACTTGGACGTTGCGCTCTTTCTCCCATTGATGCTGAAAATCACATATCATCTGACCATCACAAAACTCACTCTTCGTCTCCACGTCTACATGAAAATCCTGTGTGCTCACCAGCTGCTTGTCAATCGCAAGACTCACAGCAAGCGGATCATGCATCGCACACGCCCACACACCATTCCGTTCAAAATAACGCTGTCGGTAAATGCATGTACTCTCTCTTATATAACTCGCCAAAGCTTCATTCTGAATGGCGTCGATTTTTTCATCCGTTAACAAGACCTGCCTTGTGACATCTAATCCAACTTGAGTCAATGAAGGGAACCCAGCCTCAAGCACCACTTTCGCCGCTTCTGGGTCTGCATATGTATTGAATTCCGCAATAGGTGTAACGTTCCCCTGTCCCTGCACGACACCACCCATAAAAATGACTTCTTTGACGTGATGAATCAGCTCAGGGCATTTTTTCACCGCAAGGGCTAAATTTGTTAAAGGTCCTGTCAACACAAGCGTGACCTGCTGCGAATACTGAAGCACCTGTTCAATGATAAAATCAGGAGCGAAACCAGCATCTGCTGTCTTCTTAGGCTGGGCATCCTTTAAAGCACCTCCTATTCCATCCTCCCCGTGAACCCTGTGTTCATAATGAGGTGCTCTTAAAAGAGGAGTCGCTGAACCTTTAATGACAGGGATTTCATCTGCCTCAACCAACTCCAGCACTTTACACGTATTCAATGTAGCCGCATCAACAGACACATTCCCGCACACTGTTGTAATCCCCAAAATATCAAACTGCTTACTTTTAACTGCAAGCAAAATACCAATCGCATCATCTATTCCAGTATCCACATCTAAGATCAATTTCTTTGTATTTGCCATGGCTGAAATCTCTCCCTTAATTGAAAGTGTTGTTAGGGGAATGATAGCATATCCCTCTGTCATCAATTTAGGGAATAAATATCTTTTTGACGTTTGTTTTACTCTTTTTCGCCGATGTCTTTTAGATACTGTTCTCGTTCTTTTTCGGTAAAACTTTTAAGATAATCCTCTATCACTTTAGGTTCACCTTTATATTCATCCCAGTCTATAAAACGATCTGATAAATCAATAGAAAGTTTCATTGTATTTCTCATAAAAGACAAAACTCCTTAATGAACTTTAAACAGCCGACTATTGAATTTGACAAAATAAAAACAGGTAAGCTAGTACCTGTTCAGGCTGTCGAGAAAATCTCGACAGTTTTTTTGAAGGTCTAGATACACCGTATATTGAATGTAACGAAAGCGAAAAACACCATATATCGTTTCGTGAACAGTTAAAAAGACAAAAATGAGGGCTTTGTTGACACCTTGTCTTGAAAACCCCCACTTTCTCTTTAATCTGAACAGGTAAGCTAGTACCTGTTTTACTCTTTTTCTCCAATGTCTTTGAGATATTGTTCGCGTTCTTTTTCGGAAAGGCTATTTAGAAAATCTTCTTTCACTTGAGGATCAAAATCATCCCAATTCTCAAAACGATCCCCTAGCTCAGATGAATAACTCATTGAACCTATTTCATTTGTTCTATACTTTAATGAAGCGGAGAAATTGAATTTTTTTGGATCATCATTCACATATCCTCTAACTACAATAAAGCCCATTGGACTAATCGTCACTTCATTTTCAAAAGTAATATCCTTTATAAAATGATGTATATCCATTTCATGTAAATCTTTTTCGATTTTCGGTCTCATTTTCTTTGCGAATTCTTCTGCCTTTTGTTGTTCACTTTTCTCTTTTTCTTGCACGGTATTCTTTCCTCCTGAATCATTTGGCTTACTTAGTTTTTTATTTTGAGAAATTATCGCAGATATTGAAATAATTATTATGATAGCCAAAACAATTAAAAGCTTTACTGTATTCTTCATTAGTAACAATATCCACCTTTATAAATTTTTAATCATGGGCTTAATCTCCCCACACTTACAATAGAAATTTATCAAGCTCTATAATATAATTATTAAGATAAATATTACAGGAGTGACATTTTTGTCTAAAAAAATATCTCAATTTCAACTTAACGATCAAGACTATATCTTAATATCAGAAGAATCCTATAAAATAGAAAATTATAACGCATCCAAAATAATTAAATTAGACGACGGAAAAATCATGCACGTAATTGACTACAAAGAAACCAAAAACGGCCTTAATGCACTAACCCTTGTCTCAAGAGAGGATTATCGTATTTCTAACAATGGCAAAGACCTCCACAAAATCAAAAACGCAGTCATCGCTTACCGCGGTTCAGAACCGATTGGCGCAGGCCAATATAAAGATACCATTAAAAAACATGGAAAAAAAGAGTCAGATGATCTTCTTTCTACCATTTTGACGAAGCTGCCTCCTTTTCGTCAGTCACAGACGTCAAAGGAAGTTACGACGAAGGTGGCGACAGGGACAACGACCTATACAAATGAAATTGTTCAAGATTGGATGATTTCAGATACAAAGTATCTGATTAAAAATATCCCTTTTGAACACGGCGCAGAGAATCAAATGGTTCAAGCAGATCGTTATGCAAAAGAGATACATAAGAAAATGCCGAATGCCAAGATGTATGTCACAGGGCATTCACTCGGCGGGTCTAATGCTTCCTATGTTCTTGTGAAAAATGACTTTATTAAAGGCGGCATGACGTTTGAGAATCCAAATATTTACCCAAATCTATCAGATGGTTTACAAGCCAGAGCACTAAAAGGCGATTACCGCAGTAGATTAACAGAATATATCAATCTAAACGACGGGCTTTCTCTTTTAAATCGACATACGACAGAAATTGGTCAAGTGAAAGTCATGTATGATGCGCTCTTCCTGAAGGTGTCGATTACTCCGAGGACTCCTCAAAAGCCGTCCAAATCATGAAAGACCTCCTCAATCGGGCAATGAGTGTGAATCCTTCACTGGATGCGAATTTGTTCCTTGAAGCCCTCGCTGGCAGTCATGGCTTAGACAGGTATGCATTTTCGTCAGATGGCTCCGTTCAAACCATTGATGATATGTTACGAAAAAACCCTTCTCTCACCACAGCCATGTTACATCAGTTGAGCCAGTCGAATGTTCATCCACAAAGCGTGGTGGCTATTTTAATTAAGTCTCATGTTCTCATGAACACAGGGCGTAAATTCTCGACATATGCCGAGCACAATATGCAGCAAATCATTCAAAACATCGAGAAACTAGATGACAAAGTGGATCAATCTGTGGAACGGGTACGCTCAAGATACAAACAAATTGTTGGCTTTGGTTCGTATGACCAGCTGACGGCTTCAGACGTTGATGCTGTCATTCGCCACTTAAAAACAGAGGGCCTTGAAAATGAATTCTATTCAGTCAAAAAGTATGATACAGCCATTGATAACGCGATGAATATGAAGAGATGGCTCGACTCACTATCAGATGATATGAGCCAGCTAGGGAAACAATACCACGATGCGGATACAGCCCTTGCAAAGAATATGGGCATTTCTTAAGGAGAACGAAGAATGGAATTTTCAAAGAAACAACCAACAGATGCAGATCGTTTTTTGCAACGAATGACAGATACGCATACATCAAGCTCCGTCTTTTCTCAAACAAACTTTCATACAGAAGATATGACACCAGCAGAGCTGGCTGCTTTAAAAGCAAAGATCAAAGAAGAACAGAAAACAGCACTAATCAGAGCCATCCGGCATCAGCTTCAACATGAATTTGCAGAAGACCAAAAAGAAGCGGGAGAAATTTTAGATCTGATTGATGAACTTCTGATCAAAGTCTATAAACATAAAAAGCAAATTCACACGCATATGTCAGGTCAAGCCATTGACGCATTAATAGAAAAAATCGAACAAAGACTCACGTTTTTCGAACTGAAAGAAGATGTTCAATCCGCCATCAACTCGATCGGCATTTAAATGAACCTTCAGACCGATGAATCTTTTCCCCGCCTCACTCGTATATACTAAAAGAGTGATTGATTTGAAAGGAGATTTGTTTGTGGGATATATTTTGTTATTTTCGGTTGTGATCGGTCTTGTCTTGACCCTTTTGCTCACACCGCTCAGGTTGATCGTTAGAAAGAAAGGGACGGAACAGCAGGTTCCTCTTATGTGGATTGCAGGCCTTGCTTTGCTGTTCATGATCGGTATTTTTGTTTTCTATTACATGACCAATTTAGACCGTAACCCTTCATCCCTATGGCTGATTGGACTTGTTGTAACAGCAGCAGGCGCCTTTTTGTCAGTCGGATTGGAGCGGAAGATCAAAGGCGTGTTGTTCCTTATTCTTTTGCTGCTTGGTGTTTATATGGCGACAGCTTTTCTATTCAATGCGAATGAGAAATTCGATGTCTCCAAAATGGAGCAAAAAGTGGAAATCAAAGCGTTCGATGAGACAGAAACACCTGCGAGTGTACCGCCTCAATTTGCTCGCAATAAAATGAAGAAATCGTTCGGACAGGTGCCAAACACAAGCTACTACGAGCTTGGCAGCTTGCAAATTCAGAAGGTCAATGGTGAGTATGTGTACATCGCACCAGTGGAATTCTCGGATTTCTTTAAATGGATTCGTTCAGGCAGTACGCCGGGTTACTTTACATTAAGTGCGACCGACTCATCTGCTAATCCAAAGTTTGTGAAAACAGAGATGGTCTATACACCTTCCTCCTATTTCAACAAAGAAATTGAGCGGCATATCCGTCTCCAGTATCCAGATTTGATTTTCTATGGAGACACTCAGCTGGAAATCAATGATGATGGCAAGCCTTATTACATTCAAACGTATGGCGATTTCATCTCTGCCAGAAACGGCTTTAAAGCGTCAGGCGTGGTCGTTGTTGATGCCAAAACTGGCGCAACGAAGAAATACTCCTTAGATCAAGTACCTGCCTTTATCGATGGTGCTGTTTCACCAGAGGCGATTAGTCTGCAAAACAGTTATTTCGGAAACTATGTTCACGGTTTCTGGAACAGTATGTTTGGAAAATCGGATGTGAAGCTGCCTTCAGACGAGGGGACAGAAGCCAATGTGAGTCCAGTGTTTGATTCAAAAGGAGAGATGTATTACTTCACCGATTTCACAAGTCCGAAAGAGGGCGTTGATTCCATGCTCGGGTATGCCCTGACAAATGCCCGAACAGGAAAGGCCACGTATTACACCGGGAATCTTGAAGAGTCTTATATGGATTCTCAAGGAGCTTTGCAAATTATTGAGAAACGATTCATCGAGAAGAAATGGAAAGGGAGCATGCCGATTCTTTATAATTTCTATGGAGAAGCCAGCTGGCTCACACCTGTTCTCGATTCAAATGGGTTCCTGCAAAACTACTTTATTGTCTCTGCGGCCAACCCTGAAATCTCTGCGTACGCTTCAACACCAAACGAAGCACTAAGAGCCTATAAAACAGCTCTTCAAAAGGGCGGCGGTACCGTCAACAGTTCATCTAAGCAAGAAAAGAAAGATACGACAGGCAAAGTGAAGAGAGTGTATAAGGAAAAGACCGGTGATGATACAACCGTCACCTTCCTGCTCGACGATGGGAAAAATTACACCATGTCATCTGAAAAAGAGCCTCTTATTATTTACTTAAAAGAAGGGGATCAAGTCACCATTAAGTACACAGATACAGGTGAAATCTTCCTTCCAGTCGATGAAATAAACATCAAAGGATTATAAAAAAAGACGCTTCTCCTATTGCGGAGAAGCGTCTTTTCTCTCTTTCCTTAACAATTCAACAAGCAATTCCTTATTTTTATTCCCGCCTGTCATCGGTGATTCGACATAGGAAAATTTCCGTTTAAAGTCCATTCCCCTCACAGAAATGACAGCCAATTCCCCGCCAATGCTGCCTCGCTGGAGAACATATTTAGATAAAACAGACAGCCCCATCCCGTGAATGACAGCCTCTTTGATGGCCTGGTTGCTGCTAAATGTCACAAAGGTCCGCGCTTTCAGTCCATTTGATTTCAGGACGTGCTGTAAGTATTCTCCGGTCCCTGATCCCTCTTCTCTCGTGATCCATGTTTCGTTTTGCAATTGATCAATCGTGACATCCTTTTTCTTTGCAAACGGGTGGTCTAATGGGGCAACGATGTAGAGTTCATCCTCTAGAAAGGTTTCCACAGAAAGTTCTTTGTCATTTGTCTGTCCTTCAATGAGACCGATATCGACATGGAACAAACGGACATGTCTTGCGATTGCCTCTGTATTATCAATGACCACCTCAATATCAACATGCGGATAGAGCTGATGAAACTCCGCCAATATTTGCGGCAGCACGTACTCACCAATCGTGAAGCTCGCTCCAATCGTCAGCTTCCCTCTTGCCAGATGATGATGCTCATAAATATCCTGCTTCGCCTGTTCATATAAACGAATGATTTGTTTTGAACGATGGTATAACATATCCCCAGTTGGTGTAACGGTTAATTGCTTTGGCGAACGATTGAGCAGAACGGTCTGGAATTCCTGCTCCAAGTTCTTAATATGAAGACTGACACTCGGCTGAGAAATCCGCAGCTTCTGGGCTGCTTTTGTGAAGTTTTTCTCCTCCACGACTGTCACAAAAGTCTTCAGTGCATCATAATACATCTGTCCCTCTCCTATCAGAAATCTTAATCCAACACCTTCATTACATATATCTTACTAATTCCTTTCCAGCTCGTAAAGAACCACCTAAACGAAAACAATTTAATAAAAATATTTACTAATTTTTTTAAAGACTCTATACTGAGAGGAGATATTTTCTATAGGAGGTGCTGATTTGGCAGCAAAAATAAAAGATATTGCTAAAAAAGCTGGATTATCGATTGCGACTGTGTCTCGCGTACTGAACCAAGATCCGAATCTTTCTGTCACGGATCAAACACGTGAAAAAGTATACGCCGCCGCGGAGGCTTTATCCTATCAAAAAAAGACATTCAAACATTCCTTAAAAAAAATCGCCTTTCTCTATTGGATGACCGAAAAGGAAGAGCTTGAAGATATTTATTTTAAATCCATTCGTCTAGGCATTGAGGAACTCACTAATACCCGGAGTTTAAATGTCACCGCTTACAATCCAACTGATGGTCTACACTCCATTGATCCTTCTACAGAGGGGATCATTGCTATCGGCCGATTTAAAAAGTCAGAGCTTGACCAATTATATGCGATTACACATCACATCGTCTTTATTGATACGTCTCCAGATGAAGACCGCTTTGATTCTGTAAAACCAAACCTGAAACGAATTGTTGAAAAGATCATTGATTCCTTTATCGAAAAACAGCACAAATCGATCGGATTCATTGGGGGGACAGACCTTGATCTCAATACAAATATGCACATTCCAGATATTCGTGAAACGACCTTCCGCGAGTACATGTCGGCAAACAATGAGCTGGATGAGCGATTGGTCTATATCGGTCACCATTTCTCTGTAGATGAGGGCTATTCGCTCATGATGAAGGCGATCGACGAGCTCGGTGATGATCTGCCCACCGCCTTTTGTGTCGCAAGTGATCCCCTTGCCATTGGCTGTTTACAAGCATTAAATGAGCGCGGATTTTCCCTGCCGAATCGCGTCAGCGTCTTTAGTATCAACGATATTCACGTCTCTCAATATGTCTCACCACCGCTCACAACCTATCATATCCATACATCTTTACTTTGTGAGACAGCGGTCGATTTACTTTTAGAAAGACTTGTTGACGGCAGAACATTACCTAAAACCGTGCTGATTGCCTCAGAACCTGTCTTTCGGAAAAGCACCATATAAACAGCTAGAAGCCCCGCCCAATGTGGAGGGCTTCTTTTCTCTCTAAACCAGTAAAATATTTTACTTAATAAATTTAATAAAATATGTTTACTTTTTTTACTTAAGTTGATATTCTCACATTAAGAAAGCGTTTTCTTATTATCTGTGAAAAAAGAACGAGAGGGGATTACAATGAAAAAGGGAAAATGGGCGATATTATCGGCAGTCGTTGGTGCTGCTGTGCTGCTGCTTTCAGCATGCGGACCAGGAGATGACAATTCAAGCGGCACACAGCCGGCATCTACAGGTACAAAGACCTTGCTAGTGTGGGAGGATGTCAAAAAGTCTGATGGGATTCAAGACGCTGTAAAAGAATTCGAAAAACAAAACGATGTGAAAATCAAAGTAGTCGAAAAAGCGTATGCTGACCAATTAGAAGCTCTCCGTCTTGATGGGGCGGCAGGGACAGGTCCAGATGTGATCACCATGCCTCACGATCAAATTGGATCAGCTGTAACGGAGGGGCTATTACAGGAAATCAAACCAGATCAAAAAGTGATTGATTCCTTCACAGACGAATCTATTCAATCACAAACGGTGAATGGCAAGCTGTATGGTCTGCCAAAATCTGTTGAAACCACCGTGCTTTTTTATAACAAAGATCTTGTGAAAAAGGCACCAACTACACTTGATGGCTGGTATGATCTTTCGAAAAAGCTGACAAAGGACGGTAAATACGGTTTTGTCGCGAAATGGGATGAAATTTACTACGCACAAAGTGTGTTAGGCGGATCAGGGGGCTATATTTTCAAACAGAAAAGCGATGGCTCTTATGATGTCAATGATATCGGTCTGAATAACGATGGCGCCATCGAAGGCGGAGAGTACATTCAGAAATTCTTTAGCGAAGGGCTTTTCCCGAAAGGCATCATTGGTGAACAAGGTATCAACGTCCTCAACTCCTTATTCACAGAGAAAAAGGCAGCGGCTATTATTTCTGGTCCGTGGTCATTTGGTCCATATAAAGAAGCTGGTATTGACTATGGCGTGACCGAACTGCCAACACTCCCTAATGGAAAACATATGAGCTCATTCTTAGGTGTGAAGAGCTACAACGTCTCCTCTTATTCTAAAAATAAAGAACTTGCTGAGAAATTTGTTGAGTTTATCACGAACGAAAAAAATTCGAAGAAGCGCTTTGAAGTAACAGAGGAAATTCCACCAGTGAAAAAGCTGATGAAAGATCCAATCATTACTGAAAACGCAAATGCGGATGCTGTTTCAAAACAAACGAAATATGCCACGCTGACACCGAACAACCCAGAAATGGCAGAGGTGTGGAAGCCGATTGACAGCGCATTAGGGCTGATTGCGACCGGCCGTACAGATGTGAAAAAGGCATTTGATGATGCGGTCAAACAAATCGACTCTCAAATCAAAGCGAATCACTCAAAATAAACATCGAACGCGGGTAGCCTTGCGTCTATCAAGCTGCCCGTTGTTTCATCTAATTTCATACGAAGTAGGTGTTAGACGTGACGGGTAACCTTGAACTAGACCGCACACACACAGTGGAACTAAAGACACACCGGAGACGGGCGCTAATGTTCTCTCTTATACCCGGGATGGGGCAAATATACAACAAACAGTATAGCAAAGGGGCACTCTTTTTCCTGTTCGGCGTCTCTTTTCTGATTGTATTTTATGATTTATTCAATATTGGCTTCTGGGGATTGTTCACACTTGGTACGATGCTGCCTCGTGACAACTCTGTCTTCCTTTTAGCAAAGGGGATTATTGCGCTTTTAACAGCTGGATTTGGTATCGGATTTTACGTGCTCATGATGCGTGATGCATTTATGAACGGAAAGAAACGTGATCAAGGGGTTCCGCTTCATTCCATCCGTGCTCAATATCATCAGCTCATCGATCAAGGCTTTCCTTACTTAATGAGCACTCCTGCTTTCTTTTTACTTTTATTTTCTGTTGTCTTTCCTATCATGTTCAGCTTTGCGATTGCCTTTACGAACTACGATTTATACCACTCGCCACCTGCCAATCTCATTGATTGGGTAGGGGTCAAAAACTTTCAAAATATCTTTTCGATCGATATTTGGAGAGACACATTCATTGATGTACTTGGCTGGACCGTCGTATGGACATTGGCTGCTTCGACCCTTCAATGTGCCGTCGGCATCTTTCTAGCTGTCCTGCTCAATCAGAAGGATTTAAAAGGGAAACGGTTTTTTAGAACGATTTTGATTCTGCCTTGGGCTGTTCCGGGGTTTGTGACCATTTTGGTGTTTGCCGGACTGTTCAACGACACGTTTGGTGCCATCAACAATACGCTTTTTGCATCGATTGGGATTGATCCAAAGCCGTGGCTGACAGATCCATTTTGGAGCAAAATTGCCCTCATTGCGATGCAGACTTGGCTTGGATTTCCTTTTGTTTTCATTATGACAACCGGTGTTTTGCAGGCCATTCCTGAAGATTTATACGAGGCAGCGACCATTGATGGAGCAAACTTCTTTCAGAAATTCCGGTCCATCACATTACCGCTTGTCCTCTATTCAATTGCACCTATATTAATCACGCAATATACCTTTAACTTTAACAACTTTAATATCATCTACTTATTTAATGGCGGAGGACCGCCTGTTGCTGGGTCAACAGCTGGGGGTACGGACATATTGGTTTCTTGGATTTACAAGCTAACGATGCAGTCCTCTCAATACGCACTGGCTGCCGCTGTGACGATCTTACTTTCGATCTTTGTCATTGCCATTGCACTCTGGCAGTTTAAGAGAACGAATTCATTCAAAGAGGAGGACATGATGTGATATGGGATCAAAACAACAAAAACTCATTCGCCTGAGTATCACTTATTTTATCCTTTTCATTGCCTCCGCTTGTATTCTATATCCACTGCTTTGGACGATCGGTGCTTCCTTTAATCCTGGGAACAGCCTCATGAGCACAAGCATGTTTCCGAAGAATCCAACGATCAGCCACTTCACCGAGCTGTTCTTTGGTCAAGGGGCACTTTATGCAAATTGGTATTGGAACTCAATGAAGATCAGCATTGCCACCATGATCTTAACGCTGATTCTCGTCAGCTTTACAGGCTATGCCTTTTCCAGATTCCGTTTCAAAGGACGGAAAAATGGGCTGATGCTCTTTTTGCTGCTGCAAATAATTCCTCAATTTTCTGCGCTGATTGCGATTTTTGTTCTGGCTCAAATGCTTGGACTGATTAACAGCCACTTTGCACTGATTTTGATTTATGCAGGCGGACAAATTCCGATGAATACGTATTTAATGAAAGGCTATCTTGATGCGATTCCGAAGGATCTCGATGAATCAGCCAGAATGGACGGTGCAGGGCATTTCCGGATTTTCATCCAAATTATTATGCCGCTCGCCAAGCCGATTTTAGCCGTTGTCGCCATCAACTCATTTACAGGACCACTGGGTGATTTCATCATCTCCAGTGTCATTGTCCGATCACCCGAAATGTATACGCTCCCAATCGGTCTGTACAATCTCGTTTCAGACAAAATGGGTGCCAGCTACACGACCTTTGCAGCCGGGGCTTTACTGATTGCGATTCCTGTCGCTTTATTGTTTCTTGTTTTACAAAAACAATTTGTATCCGGCCTCACACAAGGCGGGACAAAAGGATAAGGAGAGATTTGATGAAAAAATGGATGCTCGTCACTGTTGTCGTTTTCTTTCTTATGGGGTTAGGTATTCTGCCTGAAGCAAAAGCAGACACGATTTCTGTTCGGCCGATTAATGGACTGCAAGGGGACTTCATCAAAGGGGCCGATATTTCGATGCTTGCAGAAGTCGAGAGAAGCGGCGGCAGATACTACGACCAGAACGGACAGCAGGTTGATCCGCTTAAACTATTAAAGGACAAAGGCGTCAACTATGTGCGCATCAGACTGTGGAACCATCCATACGACAATCAAGGCCGTGCCTATAACGGCGGGACAAATGATTTAAACACAGCCATCGCTCTATCGAAACGAGCAAAAGCACAAAACATGAAAGTGCTGCTTGATTTTCACTACAGTGATTTCTGGACCGATCCTGGTAAACAGTTTAAACCGAAGGCTTGGGCGTCCCTCTCACAAAGCGATTTAGAAAAGGCTGTCGGCACTTACACAAGTGATGTGCTAAAAGCGATGAGGGCGCAAAATGCCTTGCCGAACATGGTACAGGTCGGGAATGAATTGAACTCCGGTATGCTGTGGCCGAACGGAAAGAGCTGGGGTGAAGGCGGCGGTGAATTTGACCGGCTCGCTGCTTTGCTAAAGGCTGGCACAAATGCTGTTCGCTCTGTCGATTCGAACATTAAAGTCATGCTTCATCTTGCACATGGAGGAGACAATGGCGCATCTCGCTGGTGGTTTGATGAAATCACAAAACGAGGCGTCACATTCGATACGATCGGTTTGTCTTATTATCCGTATTGGGATGGTGGATTCAGCGGCCTTTCCTCCAATATGAATGATATTAGTGCCCGCTATAACAAAGACGTCATTGTGGTGGAAACCGCCTATGGGTTTACAACAGCAAATGGTGACAACTTAGAAAACTCATTTAATCAAGACTCCGTCAAAACAGCTGGGTATCCAGCTTCACCGCAAGGGCAGGCATCTTTTATACGAGATGTATCAGAAAAAATTTCACAAGTGAAAAACAATCGCGGGAAAGGGTTCTTTTATTGGGAGCCGCTTTGGATTCCAGCGAAAGGTGCTCCGTGGTCTAGTCAATACGGGCTAGCTTATATTCAAACAACCGGTACGGTCGGAAATGCTTGGGAAAATCAGGCCATGTTTGATTTCAACGGAAAAGCACTGCCTTCTCTCGATGTATTTAAACAAATGACACCGTAATTAAAAGGATAGGACGTGACAAAATGGGAAAGCGTTACCCGCTCGTTCACCCAAATGTGAAAGGCTTTTTGCATGGTGGTGATTATAATCCAGATCAATGGCTCCATATGCCAGAGATCATTGACGAAGATTTTCGATTAATGAAGCTTGCACACTGTCAAACATTCTCCATCAACATTTTCGCATGGAGTAAGCTAGAGCCAGAAGAAGGTCAATATGACTTTGCATGGCTGGATGACATCATGAACCGCTTGGCAGCGCAGGGGGCTCACGCCATTCTCGCAACACCAAGCGGGGCAAGGCCTGCTTGGCTGTCACAAACATATCCAGAAGTATTACGCGTCGAAGCGAACCGCCAGCGTAACTTACACGGGCTTCGGCATAATCATTGCTTCACCTCACCGGTTTATCGAGAAAAAACGAATACACTCAACCGGTTGCTTGCTGAACGCTACAAGGATCATCCAGCACTGATCATGTGGCACATTTCGAATGAGTACGGCGGCGAATGCCATTGCGATCTTTGCCAGGAGGCCTTCCGACATTACCTGAAAGACAAATACAACCATGACCTTGATGCATTGAATCAAGCATGGTGGACGGGATTTTGGAGTCACATCTATAGTGATTGGGCACAAATTGAGTCACCTGCACCGCATGGGGAGCACATGATTCACGGCATGAACCTAGATTGGAAGCGCTTTGTCACAGCTCAAACAATCAATTTTTATCAAAATGAGATTGAGCCGCTGCGAGAATTGACGCCTCATATCCCAGTGACCACCAACTTTATGGGCGACTATCCGCATATGCGTCCATTCCTTGGGCTCGATTATCATCAATTTGCAAAAGAAGTCGACGTGATCTCATGGGATAGTTACCCTGCATGGCATAGCGGCAGAGAAACAACTGCCGAATTAGCGTCAAACGTCGCCTTCGTTCACGATTTGTATCGTTCGTTAAAGGACGGACAGCCGTTTCTCGTGATGGAAAGCACACCGAGCCTCGTGAACTGGCATGATGTGAATAAAGTCAAACATAAAGGAATGGCACACCTCTCTGCCATGCAGGCGATCGCCCACGGATCAGACTCCGTGCTGTATTTCCAGTGGAGACAAGGACGAGGCGCCTCTGAGAAATTCCACGGTGCAGTTGTTGACCATTCAGGGCATGAACATACGCGTGTGTTTCAAGAGGTGGCTGATCTAGGGAAACAACTAGAGCAGCTGCAGCCGATTGCGGGCACATCCGTTCAACCTGAGGTCGCGATCATATACGATTGGGAAAACCACTGGGCGATTGATGATGCTCAAGCCTTAAATAATACAAACAAACGCTATGTGGAGGCTTGTCAAACTCACTATCGCAGCTTCTGGAAAAAGGGCATCCCTGTTGACATTGTCGGAATGGAAAAGGATTTCTCATCCTACCGGGTGCTGGTTGGGCCAATGCTCTACATGATCAAACCAGGCGTCGCAGAAAAGATTGAAGCCTTTGTCAAAGAGGGCGGCATTTTTGTTGCGACATACTGGAGCGGTATGGTTGACGAAAACGATCTCTGTTTCCTCGGCGGTTTCCCGGGCCCTCTCCGCAATGTACTTGGCATTTGGGCAGAGGAAATCAACACATTGATGCCAGATGAACACGTCTTAATGACCACAGGGAATGGACGCACCTACCATGTCGGCCAATATTGCGAATCCATTCATCCTGAAACGGCCTCTGTGTTAGGGCATTTTGAGAATGGCTGCTATGAAGGACAGCCAGCCCTTACTGTCCGTCCATTTGGAAATGGGAAAGCGTACTATATGGCTTCCGAAAATGAGCAGGCTTTTTATGATGAGTTTTACGAGGATCTCATCGCAGGCACTGGCATACAGCCTGTCCTATCTTCTGCGATCCCAGAGGGAGTCAGTGTACAAAAGAGAACAGATGGCACTCAGGACTTTGTGTTTATGATGAATTTTACAGAACAGCAGCAGGGCATCTCACTAGATTCAATGGAAGGCTATGAAAATATGCTGACTGGACAGCATGTGCCCGAGCAGCTTCAACTTGATCCTTACGAATACATCATCTTGAAAAAATAGATTGAAAGATGCGTCCATTCATTGGACGCTTTTCGATTTTAATAATTCTAAATACCTATATAAATTCTTTTAATTATAGATATGCAATATTCACTTGAAGTGTTATTTTTATCTAAATTTTTTGACATGTTTGACACAGCGCCCCGACTGGATTCACCATCCTTTTTTACCATTGTATAGGTATGAAAGTGGTTGCCTAATACTCATATTTTTGATACTCTTTTTTTCAATGCAGCTGTGGGACTGCATTGTGTTAAAAAGAGCAAACAAATGTAAACGGTTTATTGTAGGGGGAGGGGCTTATGTTAACGTTTGTTGGATTGTTGATTATTTTAACGATTGTTGTATTGCTGATTTGGGGGAAAGCAAGTCCAATTGTCGCCATGGTCATGGTACCTTTGATAGGGGCGCTCATTGCGGGATTTGGTATCAATGACATTCAAACCTTTTTTGAAGAAGGGATTATCAAAGTATTGCCAGTGGCGATCATGTTTATCTTCGCCATTTTATTTTTTGGCATTTTACAAGATACAGGGTTCTTTGAACCTGTTATTAAAGCTTTAATTAAGCTGACAAAAGGAAATGTTGTCACGGTTGCGATGGGAACTGCTTTGATTGGGGTCATCGCACACTTAGATGGAGCAGGAGCTACGACCTTTTTATTAACTGTACCTGCACTGCTTCCGCTTTATAAAAAATTACATATGAGTCCTTACTTACTGCTGTTATTAATCGGGACGAGTGCCGGCTTAACCAACATGGTGCCATGGGCTGGACCGACCGGACGAGCAGCAAGTGTCTTGAATATGGATCCATCAGAGCTATGGGTGCCGCTCATACCAATTCAGCTCATCGGAGTCGTTCTCGTGTTGGGGATGGCGTTCATCTTAGGGAAAAGAGAAGAGAAACGTATTAGGGTGAAAATTGCTGCAAACGAAGTAGCCGCTGTCCAACTAGAAGGCGCTGATTGGGACCAGGCTATTCAATCTATCAGCGAAACAGGCGACGCCTCTTTAAAACGTTATCACCTCATCTGGGTGAATTTCATCCTGTTTTTGGCTGTTGTTGTCCTTCTTGTGCTGAGTGTGATTCCAGCCAGTTACATGTTTATGATTGGACTTTCTCTTGCGCTGTTGATTAACTATCCGAATGTGAATGTACAAATGGAAAGAATCAAGGCTCATGCACCTAGTGCGCTGATGATGGCTGCTGTCATCTTCTCTGCAGGTTCATTTCTAGGCATACTCGAAGGGACGGGAATGCTCAAAGCAATAGCTGTTGACAGCGTTCAAATTCTACCTGCTTTCCTGCTTCCATTTTTACATATCATTGTGGGGGTGTTTGGAGTACCGCTTGATATGCTGACAAGTACAGATGCCTATTATTATGCACTTCTGCCAATTGTCGAATCGATTACATCTGAGGTTGGCGTGTCAGGCACTTCAGCAGCATATGCCATGATGATTGGAAATATCATCGGAACCTTTGTCAGTCCACTTGCTCCTGCTGTTTGGCTTGCCATAGGTCTTGCAGGGGTCGACATGGGAAAACATATCCGCTACTCCTTCTTTTGGATGTGGGGATTCAGTATCGTTTTACTCATCGTCGCCAAGCTGATTGGCATCATATAAAAAAGAAAGACATGCGCATATGGGCGCATGTCTTTTTCTTTGATTTATGAAGGATATTCACTTGTGTGCACTTCTGTTTTCGGTTTTTTAATCAGTGACATCAACCCAACGATAAGCAACAAGATCATCGGAACGAAGGCAAGACCAACGGTTCCAATTAAAAGAGTCACAGCCGAAACCAAGAAAAGAATACCAGAAAGCACAGCACGGCGGTCTGTTTTTAAGAAAATCACGCCTACAATGGTTAACACAGCCGCAATCGCGGAAACCACCATGAACTGAGTGCCAAATGCATGGACCGAAGCCTGAAGTGTTTCGATTGGCAACGTTTCGCCTTCCTCTTGTAACACTTCATTGATTTGATCATAAAACGATTGATCCACGGAGAGCATCAATGCCCCAAAACCAATTCCAATCACATTGAGGACAATACTAATAATCCCCATTACTTTTTCACCTTTACGTTTAATCATGTGTAAACCTCCTAAAAAGTTAAATTAACTGCCTGTTTTCACTTCTCGCTTTTGGAAGACAATTAAAGCAATCGCCAAGAAGATAGCCCAATAGATAACGAGGACTGTTAATGAGAATCCTAGAGACATGCCTTCGATAAAAGGAACATCTTCCATAAAATATTGAGATGGATCATTCGCAAATAGCAAATACCTTGCCCAATCGAAGAAGAACATTAAAATACTTGTAATCGTTCCACCTACAATATAGGCTAACACACTGATGGCGATGGAGATAGCCTCACTTCTAAACACCGTTGAGATTGCAAAAGAAAGTGTCCCCAGGACGACAAACATTGCACAATGAGCAAGATAATAAAAGACCATATTTGCAAACTGTGAACGTTCAATCACTTCACCATTTTGATAGACCAAATTCACATAATCGGTGTTAAATCCGAAGAAGATGGCACCCAAGATAAATGACAGGATAAATAGTACCACGACAAGTAAAAGAGAATACAGCTGAACCGTCATATATTTAGATATTAGGATCTTTAACCTTGATGGTGGACGAATCAGTAATAATTTAATGGTACCATGCTTATATTCAGCCGACACAATGGTGGAAGCAATGATGATCACAAACACACCTACAAGCTGGAGTAAATTGGCGTTTGTTTTGACATAATCCCATGCATTGTCGCTAAATTGATTAGCTGGCGGCAAATTATGTTTAATTCGATGGTCATTAATAGCTATTTTTCTTTCCAGACTTCGTTTAAAGAAACCATTTTCCGTTTCTTTGAGTTCTTTCTTGTTTTCATCATTCATCAGTTGCAGCTCAGTCTTCCAATCACTTGACGATTGATCATCGTCATTTGTCTTAACTGCAAAGATCAGCGTGGCAATCATGCCTAAAACAAGAAGTCCAACCATAATCCAAGTACCAACACGATAACTGATCTTCATCCACTCGTTTTGAATGAGGCGAATCATACGTCTGCCTCCTTTTTACCTGTTAAGCTTAAGAACTTATCTTCTAAGGTTTGTTTTTCTATTTTGATTTCGTACAAATGAATAGAAGCCTCACTCAAATGACGAATCAATTGCGGCATTTTCTCTTCTAGGATGGAGAAGAATAAGTACTGCTCCTCTTCTCTAACCGTGATGCCTTCCTCGAATGCCTCAATGAGCTTTTGAGCTTCTTCTAGCTCACTTGATGCTACTTTCATTCGATAATTGACCAAATCATCCTGCTTCGTCTCCGCACGCTGATCCTCAATCGCAATCAGCTTTCCTTTTTGGATAATGGCGAAACGATCACACATCAATTCCATTTCTGACATGAGATGACTAGAAACGATGACAGCAAGACCTTCTTCCTTTGCCAGCCTTCTCAAGTAATCTCGTATCATTCGAATTCCCTCTGGATCTAGTCCATTGGTCGGCTCATCTAAGATTAGCAGTTTCGGTTTATGTATCAATGCCTGAGCAATACCCAAACGCTGCTTCATTCCTAATGAAAACGTACGGACACGCTTATGTTTCACATGCTGCAAACTAACTAGTTCTAGCAGTTCATCAATTCGACCTTCATCCACTTTTCCATTCATTCTGGCAAAATGAACAAGGTTTTGCCTTGCCGTTAAATGATTATACATTTCTGGATTTTCAATAATCGCACCGACATCTTGGATGGCATGCTGATAGGAGGTTTGAATACTATGTCCATTAATCTGAATGTCACCAGATGTAATCGGAGAAAGACCGACCATCATGCGAATGGTTGTTGTTTTCCCCGCGCCATTCGGTCCTAAAAAGCCAAAGACTTCTCCCGCTTGGACAGAAAAGCTCAAGTCTTGAACAATCTTTTTCCCGCGAATATGCCTAGATACATTATGCAGTTCTAAAACGTTCGTCACGTTACCTCTCCTTCTTTGTCTAAGTATCATCTATCAATCTATTTCCTGATAAACACCATGATCCGTCAAAAATAGAAGAACACTTCCATATGGTACAGCAATGCCCAAAAATTGTGAAGGGAATTAGCCAAAATTTAGAGAATCCTCTGCCTTTTTTAAGGTAGGGTTAAGGTAATGATTTAAAATGATCTAATTCTTTATTTTATTAATAGATATCAATATGAAGACTATGATGTATAAAATTATGATGGCATTAAGGAATTCCTCTAAAGTAGTGTTTCTACTCTCTTAACATAAATATATAATAGAGGCACGCGATAAGATGGACAGTTAGGTCACCCTGTTTTTTTTCAATAATAACTGTTGCAGGAGGTATAATTTTATCGTACGTAATTTCAGCTATAGTCTGCTCTGAGTCTTCCAATCTAACACGTTTATCTGCGAAATCTTTCTTTAGATAATACGTAGTATCATTTATTATTAAATTCATCGTTGGATTTGCTTTCATTTTAGTTCTATCTTCTAATAAAAACCTTCCTTTATCCTTACATTCTATAACCCAATTTGAACGATACATTGATTTGAGGGATATATTTTCTATAGCTTTTACAATAGTATTAGCATTCGAATCCATTACCTCTACATTCACAAAAAACTCATCAAATATGTGATCAATTACTCTCTCAACTTTATTTTTATAAAATCTTTTTATTAATCCAATTTCGACATCTTCTTTATTAGTAATAGGTATACATTTAGTCGTTTTTTTCATAACAGGTTTTTTAAAATATCCAAATTCCATTTTTATCACCCCATTTATAATTTAAAGCTTATTAGAAGTATAGAGATCAAATAATGTTCCCAATAAAATACAAATGGAATTTTGTATTTTAGGTTTTGATTAAAAAATACCTTCGAATATCCTTTTGTATAGTCAATAATTAGCTTTAGAAACTTTATAAAAAAATATAAAACACCTAATTATTAAGGAATATGTTTCCTTTAACAATTTAGGTGCTTTTTGCACAATAACAACAATCATATATTTATTTCTAAATAATTAAGAAACAAATGAAGCAGACAAACCCGCTCTAAAAATTTCTGTTGCTAGCTATTCATGGACAAGTTCTAATTACTGAAAAGAATGAGATCTTGCTCTTTTCTATCGTTATACCTTTTTCACAAACTCTGACTTTAACTTCATAGCGCCAAAGCTAGGAATTTTACAATCAATGTTATGATCGCCTTCAACTAAACGAATGCCTTTGACCTTCGTCCCTATTTTTAAAACCGAAGAAGAACCTTTCACTTTTAAATCTTTAATGACAGTGACTGTGTCGCCATCACTTAACAGGTTCCCATTCGCATCTTTAACAACAAGCTGCTCCTCTGCCGCTTGTTCTTGTTCTAGTGACCATTCATGCGCACATTCAGGGCAGATAAGCAGACTGCCGTCCTCGTAAGTATAGGATGAACTGCACGAAGGACAATTCGGTAGATTAGACATTTGTATTTCCTCCACATTTCTATTTCATTTATCACTATTTTACCACATTTCTATAGAAATGAACGTGATAGAAAAGGAAACATTTTTCATCATTTACTTCTCTCTTCCAAATGTCATCACAGCCGCAATATTCCGCGCAGTTCTCTCTACGTGAAGAGCCGCATCATGCATCGCATCAGAAAGAGAGATGACACCTGGAACGATACTAAAAAGGGCATCAATTCCATGATCATGTACGACTGTACTGTCTTCTGAGAGTGATCCTGCAATGCCAATTACAGGGAGACCATACTGTTTGGCTGCTTTGGCTACACCGATCGGCGTTTTTCCATAGATGGTCTGCCGATCGATTCGGCCTTCCCCAGTAATGACGAGGTCTGCCTCCTCGATGACGTCATTAAAATGAACGGCCTTCAGTACAATATCGATTCCTGTTTGAAGATCAGCCTGTAAAAAGCCTAATAAACTCGCACCAAGTCCTCCTGCTGCTCCTGCACCGGCTGCATCAGCAATAGATACATTAAACTCCTTTTCTGCTACTTGTGCAAAATGAGCTAAGTTCTTGTCTAACACTTGAACCATTTCGTCATCTGCTCCCTTTTGAGGTCCGAATACGGCAGACGCCCCTCTCTCTCCCGTTAAAGGATTATCCACATCACAAGCTGCCTCCAGCCGGACGAATTGCAGTCTTGGATCAAGTCCAGATAGATCAATAGAAGCTAATTGATTCAGTGACCCGCCGCCCGGCATGAGGTCTTGTCCTGTTTTATCGAGAAAAGCTGCACCTAATCCTTGCATCATCCCAGTGCCGCCATCATTCGTTGCACTTCCGCCAAGCCCAATGATTACATGATTCGCTCCCTTATCCAGTGCCGCAAGCATTAATTCTCCCGTTCCTCTAGACGTCGTGTATAACGGATTGCGTTTTTTGGGCGGGACCAGATGTAATCCAGAGGCTGCGGCCATCTCTATGACAGCGGTCTGACCATCCCCCAACATGCCAAAAAAGGCATCCACAGGTTCCCCAAGCGGACCCGTAACCACTTGATTGACAATATGCCCACCTGTCGCATCAACCAACGATTGAACCGTACCCTCTCCTCCATCTGCCATTGGAAGTTTGAGATACTCTGCGGTTGGCAAAATAGAACGAAACCCTCGCTCAATGGCACAGGCCGTCTCATAAGCAGACAAACTTTCTTTAAATGAATCTGGTGCGATCACAATTTTCATCCAAAAACCCCTCGTTTCTCATCATGTCCTCAGCCGAACAGCTGAAAAATGCCAAAGATAATGGTCGATACAACGGTTAAAGTCAAACCAATTAACGATTCAAAAGGCATTAATTTCAACCGTTCTTTGATGTCCATTTGCACACTTCCTGCTGTTGCATGGAAAAAGCTCCCGTGCGGCATATGATCAAGCACCGTTGCTCCAGCATGAATCATGGCTGCGCCTGAAAGAGCAGATACGCCAAGCCCAATCAGTGTGCCGCTAAATACCCCACTGGCGACCGCCGTTCCTGCTGTTGTCGAAGCGGTTGCTGCTGACATAAAAATACCTGACGTTGGTGCAAGCAAATAAGGAGGCAGTCCCGATGCATCAAGTGCTTGAATAAACACATCTTTTAAGGAAGAATTCGATACGATTCCTGCTAGTGTGCCTGTCCCTAATAACATAATCGCTACGCCCGACATTTTATGAAGTCCCGACATCGCATAATCATTGATATACTTTCCTTTTTTCATCAAAAGAGCGCCTACAATGCCTCCAATCGGTAAGGCAACCATTGGATCTATATTGATTTGAAATAGCGGCCTTAGAGTCAACAATAAAATGGTAACAAGCGGACCAGCCAATGCTTGAAAAAAAGCAGGCACTTGAACCTTGCTTTGGTCGGCTTCCTCTTCAAAAACGGGTGTCCCTTTATTTCCGAGCTTTTTGGCTAACACGTACGTGACAGCTAATCCAAACACAGCCGGAATGACACCTGCAGCCATCATGGAAGTAAGTGGTACACCAAAAGCATCAGAGGCTGCAATCGCATTAGGGTTCGGCGACATGATATTTCCTGCCTTCCCGCCGCCAATCATGGCAAGTAAAATCCCCATTTTTGAAAGCTTTGCCCGTTTGGCAATGGCAAGTGCAATTGGTGATACCGTGATGACTGCTACATCTACAAAAACGCCCACCGTTGTTAAAATCATCGTTGCAAGTGCGAGTGCTAAAAGGGCCCTCGCCTCTCCTAGCTTTTTCACGATGGCCTCAGCGATAGATAACGCTGCACCTGACTCAATCAAAACGCCAGCCAGTACACCTGCGGCCATAATTCTAAGGACAGCCGGAATCATGTCCTTAGCTCCTTCCATCATGACGTTGACGGTCTGAACAATATCTACACCGCCAACCAAACCGCCTATGAATGCACCTGCCAGCATGCCATATGCAGGTGAGACTTTTTTTAGAATGAGAACAATAGCGATCACAAGCGCCATCATGGCACCCAGTGTACTAACAGTCACATCTCCACTCATTCTCAATCCCCCCAAATTGTCTTTTCTTAATTGTAAGCGTTTACTCATCGGGATCGAGTTGTGAATCTATATGATCTTTTTTTATTTATCACTTCATTCAATTGTGCAAATGCACAATTAAGGTAGTTGACTCATTAACTGCGCCATATAGAGCTCCATCAACTGTTTCACATGACGAGGGTCTTTCCCGGTTATTGCTTGAATTTTATCTAAACGATATCGCAGTGTATTGCGATGAATAAATAAGCGATCCACGCTTCTTTGCAAATCGCCCCCCTCTTCAATGTATACCTTTAACGTATGGACGAGCTCCGTTTCTTGTGCAAGCGGCTTGTAAAAATCAGTCCATCTATTTTCCCCTTCAGCGGTTCCTGCTCTTATGAATAAGCTTTCCAGCTGATAAGATTCAAAGAAAAATATACTTTCATCTGGATCAAGAACCTTCCCCAACCGCAGGGCATCTCTCGCCTGCTGAAAAGACAATGGTAATTGACTCATGTCCTCAGCGACAGTCCCTACACCTACAAGCACTTGCCTATCTACTGCTCTCACCATCGTTCTCTGCAGCTGCTCGGTCACATGCTTCAGACTATGTTCATGAATCGGCTGCCTGAAAAGAATCAATTCATGAAGGAAGGTCATGCCTAGTAAATCGGCCGCATTCTTATCGTATTGAATCGCATGCATCATTTTGTGCACAGTGTCCTCGGAGGATGGAACTGGCTGAAAAATAATTGCCATTCGCCGCTTATCTAAATCCATCCCCAGCCAGGCCGCTCGATTCTTTAGCTGATGATCACCCGCGTCAGAATCAGAAATCAACTGATTGACAATTTCACTTTCTATTCGCTGCCGCCACTGAACTCGTTCAAGCAGAAAAGATTGTTCTAACACCAGCTCAGCTGCCATTTTCACCAGCTCTGCATGATGCCGAATGTCCTCTGGCTCACCAGTAATCCCAATCACACCAACTACTTGTTCACGAAAGCATATAGGCAAATTGATTCCGGGCATCGCTCCCTTTAAACGGAAGGATTTCTCCTGGTCAATTTCCACACTGTTCCCGCTCGTCAGCACAAGCCGTGCACCATCATGTTTCTGTCCAATCCTTTTTCGTTCACCAGAACCAATAATCACACCATCTGCATTCATGACATTGATGTTTTTATGTAAAATACGCATCGTACGTTCAACCATTTCTTGAGCCAATTCACTGGTTAAAAATTGCATGCAGCATCTCTCCTGAAGGTGTTTTCATTCAATGTATCATAGTGTTATTGCACAATAAATGCAAAATTCTCAAAAAACAGCCGTTGACAAAGGTACGTTGAAAAGTGTTTAATCAAAACAAGGGACCGACCGACAGTCTAGTCAAAAGAAAGGATGGCTTTATGAGAACCGTTAAACACCCTGAAGAACGCAAAAATGACATCTTAAACGCAGCAGAGGTGCTTTTCTCAACCAAAGGCTATCAGCAAACAACGATTATTGACATATTAAAAGCCGTTGGCATTGCAAAAGGCACATTCTATTATTACTTTACATCCAAAGAAGAAGTGATGGATGCCATTATTGATAGGATCATCAAAGCAGATATCATCGTGGCAAAGCGTATTGCGGCTGATCCAGACCTGCCAGTCGTCGATAAACTATTTCATATCATCATGGCGCAATCACCTAAGCAAGGAAGCAATAAACAGGGCATGATCGAACAATTTCATCAACCTTCTAATGCAGAAATGCATCAAAAAAGCTTGATCAAAGCCATTAAAGAACTTTCACCAGTTTTGGCAGATGTCATTCAGCAAGGTGCAGAGAAAGGGACATTTCAAACGAAGTATCCGCAAGAGACGGTTGAATTTCTCCTTGCTTCTGCACAGGTCATATTTGATGAAGGTCTTTTCCAATGGACCGCCGAAGAAAGTATACAAAGAGCTCTAGCTTTTATCGATCTCCTCGAATCCTCTTTACATGCAGAAAAGGGAAGCTTCTCCTTCCTTCTCAAGCGATTAACTGGAGAGGGAGATGAAAATAATCAGTGATTGGTCACTTCAATACCAATCCTGCATACATTATAGACTGACGGTCGGTCTAAAAGGAGAGTGATATTCATGTTTTTGTTATCCAAAAGAGGCCCCAACCACTTTATGTACCTTGTTCTCGGACAGATTATTTCCGTTTTCGGGTCTTCCTTGATTCGGTTTGTTTTATCTTTACACGTGCTGGATATGACACAGCGTGTAGACTTATATGCCTTACTTTTCGCTTTATCCAATGTCCCGCTCCTCCTTTCCCCATTAGCAGGGGCAATTGCTGATCGGTTTAACAGAAGGAACTTAATGATTTTATTTGATGTCCTCACTGGCATCATGATTCTGGCCTTTTATTTCTGGTTATTTTCAGGAAATGATTCACTCTATATGATCGGAGCCGTCATGATACTGCTTGGCGTGATGAGTACGTTTTACGCTCCTGCTGTGATGTCCAGCATTCCACAGCTAGTGAAAGAAGAACAATTAGAACAAGCAAACGGCATCGTAAATGGTGTGCAGGCTCTTTCAGGTGTTCTCGCTCCTATTATCGGCGGAGTTCTGTACGGACTTATCGGGAGTCAATCCATCATAGGGGCTAGTGCCATCATATTTTTTCTATCCGCATGCATGCTTTTACGGTTAAATATTTCCTTCTCACCTAGCCTGCTAACGGAGTCCATGAGTAAAGTGCTCGTGAAAGATATGAAGCAGGGATTTTCTTATATAGGTAGCCAGCCATTTTTAAAAAGAGCCATGCTGCTTGCAGCGATGTTAAATTTCATCCTCACACCATTTTTTATCGTTGGTGGTCCAATCATTTTAAGGGTCATAATGAAAAGCAGTGACATCATGTATGGGATTGGAATGGGCTTGATTGAGTTTGCTGTCATCGCAGGGGCACTGCTAGTTGGACTCGTAGCAAAGCATTGGCGCATTCCTACTTTATATCGCTGGCTGCTCGTCATCGCCATCATTTTACTGCCTGTGGCTTTTTCAACAACAAAAATGGCCCTTCAATTTGGCACATATCCAGCCTATTTTCTCTTTTTAGCAGGATGTATCCCAATTGCTATGCTGCTCACAATGATTTCAATCGTTGTCATCTCACATGTTCAAAAGAAAACACCAAATGCTCAATTAGGAAAAGTCATGGCCAATCTGACAATGGTTTCTCAATGTGCTGCTCCGCTTGGTCAAATGATGTATGGGTTCTTGTTCAACACCTTTTCAACCAACATGTATGTGACCGTGCTAATAGTCAGTATCTTCATGTTTGCTCTAGCCTTCTTAACAAAAAATATGCTTCACCATGAAGGAGAATCAGCCTCATGAGATTGACGTTTATAAAGAAAGACTTAATCCGCCACCGGCTCATTTCAATCGGCTTAACCCTTTGCATCATGATGACATCGTTTTTAGCAACAAGCGCCGCTCAAATGACAGCTCAGCTGAATGGTTCCATTTCTAACCTACTCCATTCAGCCAAAGCACCAGACTTTGTCCAAATGCATGACGGCACCCTAGATGAAAAAGACATTCAAACATTTTCAAGCAATCAGCCCATGGTAAAAGCACATCAAATTGTCCCAATGATTCCAATTGAACATGCCAGCATCAAGTTCGGACATGAGCCTGCCAAAGCAGGTGTGATGGATCATTTATTTGTGAAACAAAATCGTTTTTTTGATTTTCTTTTAAACGAGCGAAATGAAAAACTAACTGTAAACAAAGGGGAAGTGGCTGTCCCCATCTATTTTCAACAAAAGTATCATCTCAAGATAGGGGAAACGTTAAAGATTGAAAAAGGGTCTAATCATTTCTCTTTTCAAATCAAAGCGTTCTTACGAGATGCGCAAATGAACCCCAGCCTTGTCAGTTCAAAAAGATTCCTCCTTCATGACGAGGATTGGGACGCACTGAATCACGAGTTTCCAAAAAAGGAGTACTTGATCGAATTTTTACTGCATGATGCCGAGCAGGCAGATGCTTTTCAATCAATTTATCAATCATCAAAGCTGCCACAACAAGGTCCAGCTGTTACATTACCCTTACTACGTATGCTGAATGCATTGACAGATGGAATGGTTATTGCCATTCTCCTGCTTGTGTGCATGCTGCTCATTAGTATAGCCCTTCTCTCTCTCCATCTTGCTATGACAGCTGCTATAGAAGAGGATGAACGTGAAATTGGAATACTGAAGGTGCTGGGGATTCCTTTATCAAAAATTAAGCAATTATACGTTGGGAAGTATGCTGTGCTTGCCTGTGCAGGGTGTATAGCAGGATATTTGTTAACGCTTATGTTTGGTGATATGTTTACGGCCAATATTCAGCAATATATGGGGAATGACTCTTCTTTTGCTCAATGGCTGATCCCGCTTTTCGTTTCTATTTTGACGGCAATGATCGTCATCTCATGTAGCTATGCTGTCCTAAGAAAGTTTGGTCAAGTATCGGCAGCTCAAGCGCTTCAAGGTGGCGTCACTTCACCAAATCACAAAAAACAAATTCCCATGCACCTCAAGAGAAACAGGTTCCTCCCGGTCAATATATGGTTTGGTTTAAAAGATCTGTTCTCGCGAATAAAGTTGTATACAACGATTACCTGCATTATCGCACTTTGTACATTTTTGATGCTGATGCCTATTCAGCTATGGCACACTTTACAATCACCAGATTTCATCACATATCTTGGCTCTGGCAAAAGTGACCTTCGAATCGACATTCGACAAGGAAATGATTTAGAGAAAAGTACAAATAAAATCGAGTCTATGATTCGCGAAGATCTAGACATTCAAACATCTGCCGTATATGAAACAACTTCTCTCCAGTCTAAAGCAAAGGATAATACATTAGAAACGCTCTATTTAGAAACAGGTGATCTCTCAGCATTCCCTCTCACCTATTTAAAAGGACGAGAACCTTTCAAGGATGGAGATATCGCCTTATCAGTGCTAAGTGCAGACTCACTTCAGAAAAAGGTAGGAGAAAAAATCACTCTCGTAACAAATGGGCATGAAATTCAAAGAATGGTGACTGGCATTTACCAGGACGTCATCAACGGAGGAAAAACAGCAAAAGCATTATCACAACCTTTTCCTCAATCACCTCTTTGGAAAACCATTCAAATTCAACTGAAACAAGGAATAAATATTACAGAAAAAAAGGCAGCATTAGAAACAAGTATGTCTCCTGCAAAAGTGACAGATATGAAAGAATACGTTCATCAAACCATCGGCAGCACAGCATCTTTAGTAAAGGTGGTTGCATTTTTCTCTACAATAGCTGCTTTTGGAACCGCCAGTCTGATGCTATTAATGTTTCTGCACATGTTAAAGGCGAAAGATTCAAGTCGTAACCATATGTTAAGAATGATTGGATTTTCTATAAAAGATTTAACGGGACAATACTTAACAAGTTTTATCGTGGTTCTCTCTTTTGGCGTCTTTATTGGAACCATCGCTGTCAATACCATTGGTTCTGCTTTAATGAGTGTAGGTGGCGCATCCTTAGGGGCATCAAGCCTTCATTGGTTGGCACCACAATGGGTGTCAGTCGTGTACCCACTCTCACTGTTTATCGTCAGCTTAGCTTTAACCTCTTGGTTATTGAAGACGTTTTTTTCTAGCAAAACCACCCAACATACACTTTCATAAGGAGATGTTTCACATGGAACACTTAATAGAAACAGAGCGATTGTCTTTGCAAATTGATTCATTAAAAGGGCAAAAGCAAACCATTCTTAAAAATATTCATTTATCGATTAAGTCCGGAGAGTTCGTGACCATTATGGGACCTTCCGGGTGCGGGAAAACCTCTTTGCTTTATCAGCTTAGCGGTATAGAAACAGCCTCAGCGGGAGAGATCAAATATAAAGACCAATTACTATCAAAAATGACAGACAAACAGTTAACGGCTCTGCGCTTAACAGAGATGGGGTTCGTCTTTCAACACAGCCACTTACTAAAGAATCTCAATTTATTTGATAACATTATTGCTGCAGCTTATTTAGCGAAAAAAAAGCCGAGAAAAGAAGTAAATGAACGAGCTAAATATTTAATGGAGAAACTTGATATTGATCATTTAGCGGATAGATATTTGTCAGAAGTATCTGGTGGACAGCTCCAAAGAGCCTCTATCTGTCGAGCTCTTATGAATGAACCAGACATTCTTTTTGCCGATGAGCCAACAGGTGCCCTAAATTCAAGCACCACAAAGGAAGTCATGAATATTTTTTCAAAAATTCACTCTGAAGGAACAACTCTACTTCTCGTCACACATGATCCGAAAGTTGCTCTCCGCTCTGAAAGAATGATGTTTATGAATGATGGAGAAATTGTAGCCAGTTTATATTTAGGGAAATACGAACGCTTAACTGCTGAGAAACGAGAAATTAGGTTAAATAATTGGTTACAAGATTTAGGATTTTAACGGGGGTATAAACAGGCAGAGAGCTGCCTGTTTTACTTTTTCTGACACTCAAACGAATAATCCATAGACAAGTAATTAGTTTCTACTATGATTTTGCCATCTGCTTGTTGACATGACTCTGTCAGCAGTTCAATTTCTTTGCTATAAAAGTATCTCTTTGACATGTAAAGAGTCACTAGAACGAGTAAAAGCGTCGTGATCATTAGTGTGATTTTCCAGTTTAAGATTTGAGATCTTTTTTTCATTTCAACATCCTTTCTAAAATACGAGAGTTTTTATAATTTGTACTTATATTCACCTTTGTCCACTTCTGTCAGTTTCTTTTCCATCATGATCTAGCAACATCATAACTGATTTTCCCTGCTAGATCGACCTTTCAATCTTCCTCTTCCATACCTAAAATTGCTTTATTTTAACTATATGGGGTGATGTTTTCGAACATAAAGATAAAACTGATTGTATTTATCACTTTTTTAGACTTCAAAAAAAAGATTTTATTCATTTGTACAAACAATCATTCACCGTTACAATATCGTACATCACATGACCTAAGGTCCTTTTTATTACCTCTTGTCAATCACCTCGCAGAAACGATTATATTTTACCAAAAATTGTGATATCGTTTTTTAGTGAAACAGGCGAAAGGATCTTAAAGAGGTGAAATTTTGATGACTATCATTTCAGCTGAACAGGTGGGGAACCGTTTAAATGATTGGCGAATTGCGATTCGTAAGCATGATGTACAGAGTGCAAAGGCAATGTACACAGAATTACAGGAATTACTTCAAGAAATGGAAGAGAATCAGGAGGTCTTGACTTATTATTCATTGCTAGAAGGCAAGTATAAACTCATGTTATATGAACGAAGAGGTAAAGAACTAAATGAACAGACAGAGCTAGATTGTCCCTCTAAAACAAACGACTTAATTGAATACTATTTTTACCTGTACAAAGCCCTTTACGCTTCATATAAAAGAGACTATGCATCAGCGATCGGACTATTTAAAATTGCCGAGAAAAAACTACAAAACATTCCTGATGAAATAGAAGTAGCAGAATTCCATACAAAGATCGCAAACTTATATATGCTGCTTCGTCAAAGCCTGATTTCACTTCACTATATTCAGAATGCCATTGATATTTTTAAAAGTCATGAAGGCTATGAAAGAAGACTGGCGGCAGCCATTGTGATCGCCGCTGCTAATTTTATGGATATTGGTGACTTCATAAGAGCAGAAAGCTACTACAAAAAAGCATTACACATCGCAAACAGTCTAAACGATCATTTTCTAACATCACAGCTGTATCATAATATCAGCATTCTGTATGCTGAAACTGGAGAATCAAAAAAATGTATCGATGCACTAGAACAGGCTCTTAGTGATGATGACTACCTTTCATCGTGTTATTTCCATCACTCCATGTTTATGTTAATAAAAGAGCTGCTCTCCATCGATGAAAGAACACAAGCACTCTATTATTTCGAATTGGTCAAACAAAAACATGCAACGGAGAAAAGCCCCATCTATACAGCAAAAATGAATTTGCTCCACCATCTATATTTCACTGAGGATATGGTCAAAAAAGCTCAAGCCTGTTTCGATGAAATCAGCATTTTGAAAGAATTAAAGGATGCGGAGGGTGCCCGTGAATTAAGTGCACTGGCTGCCAGACACTTTGAAGAGCTGGGGGCAATTCATCAAGCCTATCTCTTTTTAAAGGACGCCTATCACATGGAACACACTACACTTGACTGGAGGAATTCAAATGAAAAAAATGAGTTTACTGATTTTCACTTTAGCCATCGTTGTTTTCGGACAAACAGTGTCTTTCAATTCCTTAAATGAAACGAATCCTGGTACAACAGAACGACCTATCGGAACATAATATAAACCGGGACAATACAAAGAACCACTCGCCTTATTACAAGGCAAGTGGTTCCATATTTATTTTAATTCTTGATAAGAAATGAGGCGGTGGATATGTACCGCAAGATAAGTAAGTTCATCATTAGAAATGACGATACTATGCACCTGTTTAATATAATCTTTGATTTTGAAGGCAACATCCATCGCTTGAGGATACAAGTGAGCAATTTGTTCAAACAACTCATTTTCTTGATCTGATAATAATTTATTTGCATAAAATCTTTCTACAAAGAATTTCACATGGGTAATGAACCGGCTGTAATGAATATTCTCTTGATCCATTTTCATATTTAACGTATATCGCACGAGATTGACAATACTCCCGATCATCTTGGCATACTTCATGCCATCTTTCGAATCGGATTCTTCACCTAGTGCATTGATTAAATGAAAGGCGATATTGGCCGCTTCTTCCTTTGGTAATTGTATGCCAAATGTCTCATTAACCAACTCAAGCGCATAATTACCTACTTCAAATTCTTCAGTATAATAGTTTTTGATTTCCCAGTACACGCGATTTGTGATATTAATATTCTTTTTGTGTCGTTCTACTGCAAAATTCAAATGGTCCATTAAGGTGAAATAGACACCTGAATTTAGGTTTCTGTTCAAGCGCTTTTCTGCGTATTGAACGATGTGCTGAGTTAAATCTATGAACTCTTGAGGCATTGAATCTAACAGTTGGAGAAATTCTTTTGCCCTCATATTATCAACTGACATAAATACTTGGTCTGCCTTCTTCTCTTCTATCATTTGACCCAGCTTCTGTCCATAGCCGATCCCTCGGCCGAATAAAACCATCTCCTGTTGGTTCTGATCTTCAGCCAGGACCACACTCGAGTTTAATTTTAAACATCGTCATCACCTGTTTTCATGATTGTGGTTTTTCAATCAAGCGATTCACCATTTGTCTCAATGACCTTTTGGTACCAATAAAATGAGTCTTTCCGAGAACGCACTACAGCCATGATCCAATATTGGAAGTCAACAGATGACCTTCTTGCCTATGCCAAGATGGAAAAGCATTTGGCGGCTTGGAAGGCATTTAACCTAAGAGCACGGAACAATGGCACAGTCGGGATTTATCATGAAACGTATCAAGTTCAAGCCGGCTCGTATGAATCAGTTTATGTGAACATGCCTTCCTACGGACTGAGCCAAGCGAGAGCTTCTATTCGAAAACAAACAGCGGAAGAACGTCTGGATACAACAAATTCCTAGAGAGCGATTCTCTAGGAATTTCTTTTTGCAACGGTCACAAAATGCTTTAATATGCGGGCTGTTAATCCCCAAATGGTGTAGTTTTCATAATCATAAAACCATTCCTCAATCGAACGGCTCCCCCAGAGGTACTTCTCGCCATTCATGATTTTTTCATAGGGGAAATCCTCAGCTGGTGTTGGCTGAACGGACACATGATGTCGGTACGGCTCATATTGGCTGAGCCATGATAAAGGTATGGTAAAGGTCTCCTCCACTTCCTCTTGATTAAAGGAGTGCTTTACCTTTTGCTCATCAATGATGCCGACATATGGATATACCACGAAGGATGGAGAAGCAATGTAAGGACTGAGCTGCCCAAGGATCTCGACTGATTCAGGCGGAATGCCCAGCTCTTCATGTGTTTCTCGCAGTGCAGCTTCTTGTGCTGTTTCGCCGCCGTCGAGTTTGCCCCCAGGGAAGCTAATATCACCAGGCTGTTTTCTCATCGTCAGCGATCGTACCTCAAATAAAATATGCCATTCCCCGTTAACTTGCACCAAAGGGACAAGGACTGCCGCTTTGAACGCTGTCTCTTCTCCAATAAACAACGGCTGTGATTGATGTAAGTCATTTTTTAATTGATCAATGAACACGGACATCACCTGTTTTCTGTTTCTCTTTCCTTTAGCGTATCATTGTTCACCTTTTGAATAAAGATGATCTTTCTGACAATTATTTTTATCATTTTGACAACTAAACTTGTCAAAATGAATATAATGCTTTACAATCAAGGAAAGATTTCGATCAAAGTTGAGGTGACGGAATGAAAAATCGGCTAAAAGAGCTTCGTGCACGTGATGGTTTGAACCAAACTGAGCTTGCAAAGCGTGCAAAGGTTTCTCGGCAGACCATCAGCTTAATGGAACGCGACGAATTAATGCCGTCGCTCTTGCTCGCTGTTAAGCTTTCACGTATTTTTCAGGAACCCATTGAACGTATTTTTCTATTCGAGGAGGATGAACTCACATGAAAACTGTATACAAGATGGTCTTAGGTGCTCTCCTTGGCTTTCTCGGCGCTTACTGTCTGCTGGCAGCCGAATTTGAGATGACACTTCTTGATGCTGCATTCGAAGCGACTCTTGTCATCAGCGGATTGACGATTCTATTGATTATTTATTGTTTTTCAGGGATTTCACGTATGAAAAAAAGAGTATCACTTTCGGTATCTGGTGATGAGGAGGATGAACTGGAAGCAAAACAGTATCGAACCTTTACTGATTTGACGTTAGCCAATACGGTGAGTACCATTTTGTCCATTATTGCCATCGGTATGGCCATCGTAACCGAGCAGCCTATTTGGCTGATTCTGGTCAATGTTACTTTATTTATCGTCACCATTATCAGTTCTTATGTAGCGATATCCGTTCTAAAGCTTGTCTACCCTAATCGCAACCTACCAAGCCCATCTGACAAAGATTATAGTAAAAAGCTGCTCGCTATTTCTGACGAAGGTGAAAAACATGTGATGCTTGGCGGACTGTTTCACACATATCAATTGATGAATATCCTGTTGATCGGTGCCATGTTTATTTTGATTGTGTATTCCCTTGGGGCCAATCACTCTCAGCTCTTCTCAATCATGGTGATTGGACTTGTTTTAATCATTTTGAATGCAAATTATATGTTCAGGATTAGAAATCGTTAAATGAACAAAAGCACAGCCTAATGCAAAGGCTGTGCTCAGGCTGTCGAGAAAATCTCGACAGCTTTATTTTTCCCTTAAAATTTACATCTCCTCATTTTATAATAGAGAAAAGCCGACTAAAGGAAGGTGTTTTTCTCATGTTCCAC